>DVMF01000069.1 GCA_018715125.1 Candidatus Coprousia avicola
AGCCAACGAGGAAGAGCTTAACCACATCTTCGCTGAGATCTACCACATGGAAGACGAGGTTCCCATCGAGGTGCCGCTCGACAAAGTGAGCGTGCATATCGTCTTCGACAGTGACGATAATGTGCCTGAAGAACTGAAAGGCAGCAATTACGTCCGCACGAAGGCGGACGAGGTGAAGAGCCTCATCAGCTATGCAGTGGGCTGTATCATGGGTCGTTACTCACTTGACAAGCCGGGACTCGTGCTGGCGAACCAGGGCGACGGTCTTTCCGAGTATCTGCAGCAGGTGCCCGAGCCTAGCTTCACACCCGATGCAGACGGCATCATCCCTCTCACCGACATCGAATATTTTCATGATGACGCGACGGGCCTGTTCGTCGACTTCATGGCGGCCGCATTCGGCGAGGAGCACCTGGAAGAGAACCTTCAGTTTGTCGCCGATTCTCTCGGCGGTGCCGGTACGCCGCGCCAGGCTATCCGCACGTACTTCCGGGATGGGTTCTTCGCGGACCACTGCAAGACCTACAGCGTGCAGAGCGCGGGTAAGCGTCCCATCTACTGGCTTTTCGACAGCGGCAAGAAGGGCGGCTTCCGTGCGCTCTTCTACATGCACCGCTACACGCCGGACCTTCTAGCACGCCTGCGCACCGAGTACGTGCTTCCGCAGCAGGACCGCTATCGCACGCAGATCGACGTCATCGACGACGCGATGGCGACGGCGGACAGGCGGGAGGCCGCCGACCTGCGCAAACGTCGGAAGAAGCTCGACGACCAGCTCGCCGAGACGGTTGCTTACGAGGAAAAGGTGCACCATCTTGCCGATCAGATGATAGAGATCGACCTCGACGACGGAGTGAAGCACAACTACGCGCTGTTCCAGGACGTCCTGGCGAAGATCAAATAGGAGTACGCGATGGTATATAGCGCGATTGAACAGCTAAGGCAGATATTTTCATCGCCTCTTTTTGATGAGGAAGATAGGCGCATCGTGTTCTGGCACGATGTGGAGGGCTCCTTTACCCAGGAGTTCGAGCAGATGCGTCAAGAGGGAATTGATGGGGTGGACAGAAGAAAGGTTCTCTTTGCCGATGCTTCCAGTGAATCGCTCTTCAACCTGAAACGTCGCATCTTGCGCGAGAACCGCGAAGACGACTTCCTCGTCTACACGCGCACCTCTCGGGACTTCTCGGAAGGCGGGTTGGAGGGAAACTGGCTTGCCGATATAGAGCTTATATCCGAGCACTTCCAGGCCGACAAGACATCGATGCTCTTGGGAGAGGTGAATGCTGGTCCCGATGCGCGCGACGCGGTGGCGAGGTTTGCGAGGTTCTTCGGGGCGGCGGAACGGCGTGCGGCGTACCTCAAGCGCATGCCTGAGACCTCAACTCCTGGCGATGTTGCGGTTGGCGTTGTCTCCACGATACTGAAGGCGCAGACATCCCGAATGGAGGATATCGTTGAAAGTCTGCTGTGCTCTCTGCACGAAGGTAGCGGCGAGCAGCTCCTCTCCGATTTTGAGAAATACGATGCCCTCTCGGCACTTGCCGCCCTGTTGGAGAAGCGCCTGGGCTATACCGGGGACCCTATGTCCGAGGCTGCTCTTTCGGAGCACCTGCTGCTCTCGGCTGCGTTCTGCACGCTGCCAGAGGACGTGATGTCCGGCTACTCCAATAGGATCTCCAGGGCGAATGCGCGCTTCTGCCTCAACATCGTACGCGATTGGCTTGACAGGCAGGATACCCGCAGCATCCTCTACGAGATATGCCGCAGGGTCGAACAGGAGACGAACCTTTCCGACGTGCTTTCTGGTGCGGAAGTCTCTCGACTTTCGGATACGGACATTTTCCCATGCGTAAACGAGGTTATCCTGACCTCCTTGCTGGGCAGCCTGGCGCAGGGATCCGACCGCAGCGCAGAGGCCCTTACCATCTGCCAGAGGCGCAAGAACCTCAAATGGTACAAGCGCGTTGCGTGCTTCTTTGACCTGCTTGCCAACGCAGCGCAGGCCGAGAGCTTCTACCGAGAGCATCCACAGGGCTTCCACGCGTCCAATCCCGTTGATGCATGGAAGGGCTATGTGAGCGGCTGGAATTCCATGGATGCCATCTACCGCAGCTTCTGCACTTCCTTCGACGAGTGCCAGTTGAGTGCCGAGGAGGTTCCCGATGTGTTACGCGATGCTGTGGAGAAGATGGCGGAGCGCGTCGAAAATTTGTATGTGAACTGGTTCCTTCCTGGAGTAAACGGCTGCTGGATCGGATGTTGCGAGCCCGATTGGGCCGAGAAAGGCCACATTGCGGGAATACCACTGCAGAGAGAGTTCTACAACCGCTACCCCTCGAGAAACTCGAGGGACTTCAAGCGAACCGTGGTGATCGTATCCGATGGCATGCGCTACGAGGTCGGGGCAGAGCTCGCTCGCAGGCTCGAGCAGGAGACGAAGGGTTCCGTCACGCTGGAGGCGTGCCAGAGCGTGTTTCCCTCGGTCACGGAGTTCGGCATGGCGGCACTGCTCCCGCAATCTGAGATCTCGTACTCATGGGACTCCGGCGATGTGTTCGCCGATGGCATGCCCACGAGGACCACGAAAGAGCGCGAGGCCGTGCTCCAGAAGGCGGTTCCCGGTGCACGGGCGCTGACGGCGCAGGATCTGCGTGCGGGCAACCGCGCTGCGCGCAGGGAGCTTGTGGGCAGTGCGCCGCTCGTGTACATCTACCAGGACAAGATCGATTCGACCGGCGAGAAACCCAAACTCGAACATGACGTCTTCGCGGCCTGCGAGAGCGCTGTCGACGAGCTCGTCGCGTTGTGCAAGATCGTCGTGAACGACCTCGGCATCAACCGCGTCTTCGTGACGGCGGACCACGGTTTCCTCTACACGCGTAGGCCCCTCAAGGAGCACGACAAGATCGCCAAGGCCGACATCGGGTCGGGCGATGTCCAGCTGCACCGCAGGCATGTCCTCTCCAGAGAGGCTATTGATAGCAACATTCTCGTGAAGATGAACATGGAAGACATCCACGGCGGAGAATATTATGGACTGGCGTTGCGCGAGTGCATCAGGTTGAAAAGCGTCGCGGGTAACAAGAACTACGCCCATGGGGGCGTGAGCCTACAGGAGATGTGCGTCCCGGTCATCGAGTTCAGAAACCACAGGTCCAATTCGAAGGCGCGGGTCGACCAGGAGAAGGCGACGCTTTCCCTAGTCTCCACCAGCAGGCGCATCACGAGTTCCATGTTCCACGTGGACCTGTACCAGCGCGAACCCGTCTCCGGCAAGGTGCTCCCATGCGAGTATGAGCTGTGTCTTACCGACGGCTCGGGCAACCCGGTCACCGACATCCAGAAGGCGCATGCGGACATGGCGACACCCGACGAACGCGCCAGGGTCTCCAGGCCCATGTTCACCCTCAAGGCAGGTATCGACTATCCGCCTGACGAGCGCTACTTCCTGGTGTGCAGGGACAAGGAGACTGACGAGATCGCCTGGAAGGAAGAGTTCACCATCGACATGGCCTTCGCGCCTTCGGTCGATTTCGGTTTCTAGGAGAGATGAGATGTCAGAACATCAGACAGATGCAGTTCCCGCACTCGAGCTCGATCCGCTCGACAGAAAGATCATGGAGGCCTTTCCCGGTAAAACCGTGAGGAAAGGTCTCACCTCGCTCATGAAGCGCGGCGTGAACGTGCCCACGTTCGTACTGGAGTACCTATTGGGCATGTACTGCTCGACTGACGATGAGGAGTCGATCGAACGGGGGCTCGACCGCATCAGGAGAATCCTGACCCAGAACTACGTGCGACCTGACGAATCGGAACGCATCAAGTCTAAGATACGCGACCTGCGCACCTACACCATTATCGACAAGGTGACCGCGAAGGTTGACGAGTACCGCGACATCCACGTGGCGACGTTCTCCAATCTCGCCATCGACCCCGTGGTGATGCCCGACGAGTTCGTCCGCGAGTATCCCAAGATGCTCTCCGGCGGCATGTGGTGCATCATGCAGATGGAATACTTCCGTCTCGAGGACGAGCTGGAAGACGAGCTCGCCGACATCTTCGACGAGCCGCGCAAGCCCCGCTCGGTGCCGAAGAGGAACGCGGGTCCTGAGGACAACCCGTTCAAGATCGCGAACCTCACCCCCATTCAGATGCCCAGACTCGACCTCGACTCGATTATCGGGCAGAGGGAGAGGTTCACCACCGAGGAGTGGATCGACCTGCTCTTGCGTAGTGCGGGCTATGAACCCGCTGGCATGGAGCTGCGCACGAAGCTTCATTTCATCGAGCGCATGGTACCCTTGATTGAGCGTAACTACAATCTCTGCGAGCTCGGGCCGCGCGGAACGGGCAAGAGCCATATATACAACGAAGTGAGCCCGTATGCCATCCTGCTCTCCGGTGGTCAGACCACCACGGCGAACCTTTTCGGCAGGCTCAACGCGAGTCCCAGGCACGCGACGAGCATGGAGCGCACCGGGCTCGTCGGCAACTGGGACTGCGTCACCTTCGACGAGGTGGCGGGCATGCACTTCAAAGACACGAACGCCATCCAGATCCTCAAGGGCTACATGGCGGGCGGTACGTACGCCAGGGGCAGGGAGTCTTTCAGTGCTGATGCGTCCCTCGTCTTCGAGGGAAACATCAACGACAGCGTGCACAACGTGCTCAAGACCACGCACCTGTTCGATCCGTTCCCGCCTGAGTTCAACGAGGACTCGGCGTTCTTCGACCGCATCCACTGCTACCTTCCCGGTTGGGAGATACCCAAGATGCGCAGCGATTTGCTCACGAACCACTACGGTCTCATCACCGACTGTTTGAGCGAGTTCTGCAAGGAGATGCGCAGGAGGGACTACACCCATCATATCGATGGCTTTTTCAGGTTGAACAGCGACTTCAACACTCGCGACGAGATAGGCGTTCGCAGAACCTTCAGCGGACTCATGAAGCTTATCTTTCCTGACGAGAACATCGACAAGGAAGATGCACGTATGATCCTCGAGTACGCCATCGAGGGAAGGCGGCGTGTGAAGGAGCAGCTCAAGATCATGGCCGGCGTCGAGTTCATGGATGTGAACCTAGGCTACGTCGATGCCGAGAACCCCGCCGACGCGCGCATCGTGTTTGTTGCCGAGCAGGCGGACGAGACCCTGATACCCGAGGCTCCGCTGCAACCAGGGCACGTATTCGCGATAGGGCGAAGCATCGGGGACGAGTACGCCGTATACAAGCTGGAGAACAAGGCGGTTGCGGGGTCGTTCCGCTTCGAGAACGAGGGCGTAGGTTCGAACCGTGCCGCTCGCGAGTGCATCGAGGCTGCATGGAGCTGCTTCGAGAACAACGGCGATCGCGTTGCGGCTGGTATGCACATGAGGAAGAAGGATTACCTCCTCTTTGTGAACGATCTGCAGGCGAAGGGACCGAGCGACGAGGTCAGCCTAGCGGAGTTTATCGGGCTTTGCTCTGCAGCATGCAACCGTCCCGTTGTGGCCTCTTTGGCGATTCCCGGCATCGTTAGGCTCTCGGGATCTATGGATGACTTGAAAGGTCTCGAGGATATCCTGAGGGTGGCCAAGAACGCCGGTGCAAAGCGAATTCTTCTGCCGTTCAGCGCAATTCGCGACATGCAGGATATTCCCATGGAACTCGCCAGCAGTGTCAGCCCTGATTTCTACCAGGACGGCGACATCGTGGGCGCAGCTCGCAAGGCGTTGGAGATTTAACGTAGAGGCGACTATATGATAAGTGATATGGAAAAGGCTTTTTCGAGAAGCTCTTTAACCGCAATGGCTATGTTCTTGATTTTTCGACAGCTAATTTTGATATCTTCACTATTCAAAGTGTCGGAGTGGCTCTTTGTAGTAAATATCATCTTTCAAAAGGCAAGTCTCTACATGAGTTTCTTTGGGAAGCGAATGCCTCTGATGTGAGTAAGCTCTTGTCTGACCTGCTTAGCTATTATGAGGCGCATTTTGGTCCCGAATACGACGATTCGCAATCGTCCGATTTCAAATCGTATAGACACGAGAAAGGGATGAAATCAGTATATAAAAAGTGCCGTGAAATTATCGACAGAGAACAAGCATCTAATTCTCCTTTTCTCGCATCGGCGGAATATATCAAACAGGAATTCTCAAGCGAACATATGGACAAGCAAATCGAGTTGTTATTACGCATGAGAACCGAAAGCCCCTATGACGCAATCGGCAAGGCTAAAGAGCTCATTGAAAGTTGCTGTAAAACAATTCTTGAAAGGCAAGGTGTCGTTCCGGAAAAAAGCTGGAGTGTTTCCCAGCTAACAAAAAAGACTGCAGAAGTTCTCGACATAGACGGTAAAGGATTAACTGATAATGACCCCTCCGGTCCAATTGTTAAAAAAATCCTAGGAAGTCTTCGGGGACTAGCGTCAGGAGTTGCGGAATTCAGAAACATGTATGGAAGTGGTCATGGGAAGAGTGCGACATTTCAAGAATTGCCAGCACGGCATGCAAAACTTGCCGTCGGGAGCTCTCTGACGCTAGTTGAATACTTTTGGGAAACCTATGAATGGAGAAAATCTCAGCATCGTCTTAAATAGGATCAGAGCATCAGGGCAGTTTGGTAAATATCAATGACAGCACAAATACCGATTCTGTTTAAGATAAACCAGGGTCTTATCTCTTTAACGACGCTCCATCTCGGAAATGAAATCGTCTGCCTCTTTAAGTGGGCTCTTCTGGTCGATATCTCCAAGACCAGCGAACAAGTCTGCAAGAAGTTCAATTTTAGCCTCGAGTCGCTTGCTGATGCCAGAGTTCTCCCGGATGCGACAGAGCTCCTGGTACACCGCCCGCATTTCGTCGCGGAGCATCTTGTAGGTGCGGACATCCGGGACAATCGTGAATTCCTTGTTTTCAAGCTTGGTCATGATGTATTCCTGCTGGGTCACCCCTGCGGCTTTTGAAAGAAGCTCGATTCTCTCGTTTTCCTCGGGGCTTACGCGGAACGCTTTCGATATGGTGCGTTTTCGTCGGTAGTTGGGGCAGGGCATCAGAAACCACCTCTTTCGTTGTCAAGCTCGTTTGCCATGTCGTCCTGGATGTTGGGAAACAGGTGTGCATACCTGAAGGTGATGTCCGATGATTCATGGCCCATCCGGTCCGCGATAGCCACGGCGGAAAACCCCATGTCGATGAGCAGACTTACGTGGCTGTGCCTTAGGTCGTGGATGCGGATGCGCTTAACGCCGGCTTTCTCACTTCCGCGTTTCATAACGCGTGAAAGTTGGCTCTTTGACACGGGGAACATCCTGTCGCCAGGTCCGATTTTGGGATGTTTGGAGAGGTAGTCCCTGATTGTTTCTGCGAGGAAGTTGGGAAGCTTTACGGTTCGTATCGACTTGGGCGTTTTGGGATCTGTGATAACGTCGCGTCCTCCCAGGCGCTGGTAGGATTTGTCTATACGCATGGTGTTGCGACTCCAGTCAAACGAGTCTGGCGTGAGAGCCAGCAGCTCTCCTTCCCGAATCCCAGTCCAGTAGAGAATCTCGAAAATAACGAAGAACATCGGGCTTTCCATCATTACATCGGCGAACTTGAGGTATTCCTCTTTCGTCCAGAAGTTCATTTCCTTGGTGTCCTTCGAGCCCATCTTCATGGTGCGTACGGCGGGGTTCGGATTAAGTCCGTAGAAGCGCGCCGCGTGGTTTAGTATTGCGGTTAGCTGATTGTTGACGGTTCTTAGGTAGGTGGGGCTGTATCCTTTGCCATCGTTGGCATCGGGGCTCATGAGCTCGTTCTGCCACCGCACGATATCGAGGCTCGATATCTCGGCCATCCGCTTCTTCTCGAAGAAGGGCAGAATCTTCGATTTGATAGTGTATTCCTTCTGCCGCCAGGTGTGCTCTCTTAGCCTTGGCCTGACGTCGGCGGCATAGACCTGGAAGAACTCGCCGAATGTCATTGCCATAGTGCAGCCCGCCGAGGCAATGAAGTCTTCCTCCCATGCCTGTGCTTCTTCAGGGGTGGAAAAGCCCCTCTTGCACTTATGCACCTCGTTGCCGAACTTGTCCTTGCATCTGAACTGAGTGAACCAGGTGCCGTTGTCGGATTGCTTAACGACCATCGTCTCTCACCCCGCGCTCGTCTCCGAAGTACTTCTCTTCGATTATCTGGCTGCTGACCCTACCTGGTATGGTCGCGCACCCGCGCTGCTCCATTTCGCGGTTGAGCTCCCTGATGATCTCGTACGCCTTGCTCCTGCATACTCCGAGTTTCATCGAGACCTCAGAAGCACTTAGCAAGCGCCTCTCTTTTCCATCCATGTATCCTCCTAATAGTTCGAAATCGAACGGTATATCATCGACTATAGTAATAGTTCGAAATTGAACGGTCAATATATACCGTTCAATTTCGTGCTATATTGTCTATGCGATGCTATATGAGACTATCTAGACACTGACAGGAGAGTTGTATGAGGTCCGGAGAGCTCATCAGGAAATACCGCAAGGCGAAGGGACTGACGCAGGCCGAGCTCGCAGATGCTTGTGGGTTAACGGATTCCGCCATCAGGAACTATGAGCTCTGCAACAGGACGCCTGGCGTCGAGCAGATAGAGTCCATCGCTTCTGCTTTGGGAATCTCCCCCGAATCTCTCCGCGAGGTGCCCCTCGAGTCAAGCCGGCAGGCTCTAGAGCTCTTGTTCAGACTAGAAGGGGAGTTTGGGCTCGTTCCCGATGAGATTGACGGTGAATTGGTTCTGAAGATCGACAAGAAGGCAGAAAAATCCCAGAAGCTCGCCCAGGCGGTTAAAACCTGGAAGCGCATGATTGATTCGGAAAAAGCTGGCGAGATCAGCTCTGGGGAGCTGTCCGAATGGAAGCTCTCATTGCACTGAAATCAAGCCACTTCAGGAATAATTGCGAATCAAAAATCAGCGGCCTTCGGGCCGTTTTTCTTAACCTGGATGCATGAAATCAGATCCCGTAACACCGCTAAAGACGATTTGTCATTCCCCTATGTTGAACTGGCCTTTTATCAAAAACAAGTATGAAAATGACGTTTGATTCATGTTTGATTCGAATCAACCTGTTTTGCGTCGTAACTGCCAAAAGGAGTCGTGACGGATGGCTTTGCGTAATTGCACAATGTTGCATGTCGTTGCAGGTTCGTGCATGTTCCGAATAATCGTTCAGGTTGCGTCACCTTTTGGGAATGATTCCGAATCAAAGACGCAGGTTAATGGGCAAAAAAATACCCCGAAACTTCTTGAATTTCGGGGTATTGGTCAGTTTGTCATTCCGCTTTGTTTTCAGTGGCTTGCAACGTTGTGCAACTCACTGACATCTTGTGCATCGCGGTGAATCGTTGCAAGTGATTTTACAATGATGACCTGGGGCTATTCCCACTCGATTGTCGAGGGAGGCTTCGACGTGATGTCGTACGCCACGCGGTTCACGCCCGGCACCTCGGCCACAATGCGTCCGCTGATGCGCGCAAGCACCTCGTAGGGCAGCTTCGCCCAGTCGGCGGTCATGGCGTCGCTCGACTCCACCGCGCGCAGGATCACGGGGCGCGCATAGGTGCGCTCGTCGCCCATCACGCCCACGCTCTTGATGTCCGGAAGCACGGCGAAATACTGCCAGCAGCTGTGCTCGGAGTTGCGCTCCCCCGTCGCCTCGAACAGGCGCTGGTTGTACGCATCGAGCTCCTCACGCACGATGGCGTCGGCGTTCTTCAGGATCTCGAGCTTCTCGGGGCTCACCGCGCCGATGATGCGGATGGCGAGGCCCGGACCCGGGAAGGGCTGGCGGTACACGATGTGCTCGGGCAGCCCCAGCGCCAGGCCGAGCTCGCGCACCTCGTCCTTAAAGAAATGGTCGAGCGGCTCGATAAGGTCGAAATGCACGCCCTCGGGGAACGGGATCAGGTTGTGATGGCTCTTGATCGTAGCCGTCTTGCCGCCCGTCTTGCGCGCGCCGCTCTCGATGATATCGGGGTAGATGGTGCCCTGTGCGAGGTACGTTACCGGGCGACCGTCCTGCTCGAGCTGCTGCGCGACCGCGAAGAACTCGTTCCAGAACTGCGTGCCGATGATGCGGCGCTTCTCCTCGGGCTCCGTAACGCCGTCGAGCAGAGCGGCATAACGGTCCTCGGCGTGCACGTGAATGAAGTCGACGTCGAACTGCTTGGTGAAGACCTCCTCTACCTGCTCGGGCTCACCCTTGCGCAGCAGGCCGTGGTTGATGAACACGCAGGTCATCTGACGGCCGATAGCGCGCGCACCCAGCGCTGCGACCACGCTCGAGTCCACGCCGCCGGAAAGCGCGAGGATAACGCGGTCCCCGCCCACCTGGGCGCGAATGGCCTCGGTCATGCTCTCGACGAGGTTGTCCATCGTCCACGTGGGCTCGAGCCCGCAGATGTCAAACAGGAAGTTCGAGAGGAGCTGCTGGCCGTACTCGGTGTGGCGCACCTCGGGATGGAACTGGGTGCTATAGAGCTTCCGCTCCGGGCACTCCATGGAGGCCACCGGGCACACGCTCGTCTCGCTCGTCACCACAAAGCCCTCGGGCACGCGGCTCACGGCGTCGCGATGGCTCATCCACACCGTCTGCTCGAGCGGCGTGGCGTTGAAGAGCGCGGAGTCCGCCTCGCGCGTGATGGTCGCCGGGCCGTACTCGCCCACCTCGGAGTGACCCACCTCGCCACCGAGCGTGACGGCCATGATCTGGTGCCCGTAGCAGAAGCCGAGAACCGGTAGCCCCAGATCGAAGATGGCGGGGTCGATGGAGGGAGCATCCTCGGCGTACACGCTTGCGGGACCACCCGAAAGGATGAGCGCCGAGGGGTTCAGGGCGCGCACCTCGTCGGCGGTGATATCGCACGGTACGATCTCTGAGTACACATGTAGATCGCGCACGCGGCGGGCGATGAGCTGGCCGTACTGTGCGCCAAAGTCGAATACGAGCACCTTCTGGTCCGTGGCAGATGCGTTCTGGGGCATGGATCTCCTCTCCCTCGCGCCGGGTGTACCAGCGCGCATTTCGAACTTACCTATCATACACGCTCGCCTTTTTTACACAGCCACGGGCGCCCTATCTGCACGTCTTCGCCAACTCGGCGCACCTTCGCACGCGGATGTCTGCCCGGCATCTGCCAAAGGACCGCCGACGGCTGCGCACCGAGGAGGACTCCGCGGTGCGCGCCAGACGGATGCATCGCCTACAATACGGTACATCGAACACATCCGCGTCGGTCCCCTCTCGACCATCGGCAGAAAGCGACACGTATGAAGAAGATCCTCCTCATCGCAACCGGCGGCACCATCGCCTCAACCGAAGACGGCAACGGGCTCTCCCCCGCCCTCTCCGGCGCCGAGCTCGCCGCCTGCGTGCCCGAGATCGAGGGTCTTTGCGAACTCGACGTCGTCCAGCCGATGAACATCGACAGCACCAACATGCGCCCCGCCGACTGGCTGCGCATCCGCGACGTGGTGATGGACGGCTACGATGCCTACGACGGGTTCCTCATCCTCCACGGCACCGACACCATGGCCTACACCGCCGCGGCGCTCTCCTATCTGATTCAGGCGAGCCCCAAACCCATCGTGCTCACCGGGTCGCAGCGTCCCATGATGAGCCCGTTTACCGATGCCAAGCTCAACCTCTACCAGAGCCTGCTCTGGGCGGTGGACGATGCCGCCCGCGACGTCGCCATCGTTTTTGGCGGCCTGGTAATCGCCGGCACGCGCGCCCGCAAGCAGCGCACCCTGAGCGCCAATGCGTTCTCGAGCGTCAACTTTCCGCCGCTCGCCTACATCCGCCACGACCGCATCGTGCGGGGCGGGGCGGCCCTCCCGGGTTGGACCATCGACGACCGCGCCCTCGAGGCCATGGTAAGCGCCACCGAGACCGACGCCGGCATGGCGGCGCTCGCCCACGCCTTCCGCACCGCCCGCGATGCGCGCGACAGCGCCCCCACCACGTTTGAGACGCTCGATGAGCGCGTCGGTGTGCTCAAGCTCACCCCCGGCATGAGCCCGCGCGTCTTTGAGGTGATGCGGCCCGCGTATGACGCCCTGATTTTGGAGACGTTCGGACTGGGCGGCATTCCCGAGTACGGCCCCGATACGTCCGCGACGGGCGACGCCGCGAGCGACCATGCCTGCGTCGAGCCCTCGTTTAGGCAGGCCATTTTTGACTGGGTTGATTCGGGGCGCATCGTCGTCATGACGACGCAGGTGCCCGAAGAGGGACTCGACCTCGGCGTGTATGAAGTCGGGCGCGCCTACGCCGACCATCCGGGTATCCTGCACGGCGACGACATGACCACCGAGGCGCTCGTCGCCAAGACGATGTGGGCGCTGGGGCAGACGCACGACCCCCGCGAGGTCGCCCGCCTGTTCTATCAGGTCGTAAACCACGATCGCACGGCGGCACGGTAGCCGTGCCCGCCCGGGGCCTCCCCCGGTCGGTTCTCTCCGCACCGGACACCGGGTACCAGGCGTCCTATGAATCTACTTGAGCAACTCGACCATCGGAACGTCGAGGCCTCTCGCCACCCGCTCCAGCATCTTGATCGTCACATTGGCGCTTCCGTTCTCGATTTTTGAGAGATAGGGACGGCTGATACCGACCATCAGGGCGAAGTCGGTCTTGCTCAGACCTTGCCGCTTACGCAGCTCCTGCACGCGCACGCCAATTTTCTGTAACGTCGATTCACTCATGCTATGAGTGTGCAGAACCGAGCGTGTCCAAACGTAAACTATAGTTTCCCTTATGGCCAAAGAGCACGGAAGCCGCGCGCAACGGCGCCGGCATCGCGGACGGTCGAGTCAACATGCCGAGAACATATGCTCATACGGAAAAAGCCCCCGGCGCAGCGCCGGGGGCTCGCAAGCTTCGAGGTTGGAGATGAGGGCGGCCTCAGCCCAGCCAGGGCGCGCTCTGGCCGGTGAGCGCCATGGCCATAAGGTAGATATTTGCCACGTTGAAGATGACCGCGGCAACCAGCCCGCTCCGCACGTAGCGCCTAAAGGTGAGCTGCGCGATAGCGGGCGATGCGCCGTCAGCCCCCGAGCGGCGGTAGGCGCTCAGAAGCGACGCCGCGCCGAGCGCGAGGCAGATAAGGGGAAGCAGCACCAAATGCCACCGCGTGCCCGTGCGCGCCGTATCGGCTGCCGCATTGAACCCGATCACGACCGTCTCGGGTATCTGGGGCAACAGCACCACCAGCTCGATAAGGGGGATGAACGAGAGCACCGTGAGCGCGATCGCCATAATCCCGTTGGTTCGTCCGTACTTGAACATCTGTATCCCTTTCGCAGGCGGCGTCCGCATTCCACCGGCGCCGCCTTCCACCTTCGGTGCCGCGTTACACGTTGAAGCGGAAATGCACCACGTCGCCGTCGGCCATAACGTAGTCCTTGCCCTCCATGCGGAGCTTGCCCGCTGCACGGGCACCGGCCTCGCCACCCAGTTCGATGTAATCATCGTAGCTGATGACCTCGGCCTTGATGAACCCGCGTTCGAAGTCGGAGTGGATGACACCCGCCGCCTGCGGCGCCGTAGCGCCCTGACGCACCGTCCATGCCTTGACCTCCATCTCGCCCGCCGTGAAGAACGACTGCAGGCCGAGCAGCCTGTAGGCCGCCTGAGCGAGCACCTCCAGGCCGGGGCGCTCGAGGCCCAGGCTCTCCAGGTACTCCGCCGCCTCCTCAGGCTCGAGCTCAGAGAGCTCCGCCTCGACCTTGGCGCAGATGGGGATGGGCGCCACGCCGTCGATGGGCTCGAGCTCGCGGCCGAGCATGTCCTCGTCCACGTTGGCGACATAGAGGATCGGCTTCATCGTGAGGAGGAAGAGCCCCTTGGCGGCAGCGCGCTCCTCGGGCGTCATCTCGAGCGTGGCGGCGCGGTTGCCATCATTTAGCCACTCCGTCAGGCGACGGGCGATCTCCAGCTTGGGGGCGAGCTCGCGGTCGCGCTTGGCCTCCTTCTCGAGCTTGGGGAGCTGCTTCTCGAGCGTCTGCAAATCCGCCAGGATGAGCTCGGTCATAATGGTGTCGGCATCTGCCGCCGGGTCGACAAACGCACCCGTGCGCCCCACCTCGCGCATCACGTTGGGGTCGCTGAAGTAGCGCACGACCTCGCAGATGGCATCCGTCTCGCGGATGTTGGCGAGAAACTGGTTGCCGAGCCCCTCGCCCTCGTTAGCGCCCTTGACAAGGCCCGCGATGTCGACGAACTCGACGGTGGCGGGCACGATGCGCCCCGGGTGCACGATATCGGCGAGCTTTTGCAGACGGTCATCCGGCACGTTGACGATACCGACGTTAGGGTCGATCGTCGCAAAGGGGTAGTTGGCGGCAAGCCCGCCCTTCTTGGTGAGCGCGGTAAAGAGCGTCGACTTGCCCACATTGGGCAGGCCCACGATACCGATGGAAAGCGACACGGTCTCAGATCCTCTCTGACAGCGGGGCGGCGGTGCAGCGCCCCCTCCATTCCTAGCTATGGTACACGATAGTCGCGCGACGAGTTAGCGGTCGAGCTTCTCCACCTGGTCGAGTACGCGCGTGAGCTTCTGCTTGGCCTCAGCCTTGAGCTTCTCGGCGTCCTTCTTCGCCTGCGCGGCCGCAAGGGCCTTCTTCTCAGCCTCGGGATCGGGCACCACGAGCTCGGCGCCATCGTGCACCGCCAGCGTGAGGGCGTGCTCGGGACAGACCTCGGTGCAGAGGCCGCAGCCCACGCAGTACGCCGTCTCGACGGCAAAGCGCCCCGCGCCCACCAGATCGCACGCGTGCAGCGGGCACACGCGCACGCACTCGCCGCACATCGTGCAGGCGGAAAAGTCGCATTCAGGGACTTGGACCTGGATGTTGTCCGCAAGATTGGGATGCGCCTGCAGGGTCGAGAGCATGAGCTGGCGAGACTGGGTGAGGATGCGCCGGCGTTTCTGCGTGGTGGTACCCGTCGCCTGCGAGAGCGTGCGCTCGAGCGCCGTGATCTTCTTGTTGTGCTCCCTGAGCCGCTGCGTGACGCTCGCGACGGCCGCGGCTGCGGGGTTGAGCTTCGACACGGTGAGGCCGGTCGTGCGCATGATGTTGTCCATGAACTCCTTGCGCTCGTACTCGCGGCGCTTCTCGCACACGAGCGCGCGGCTCTCCACCTCGAGCCCCATGCCGGCGCCGGCCCACTCCTCCGCCGTGGCGATGGCGTCGCCCAGCAGCTCCTCGCCGCGCGCGTTCTTGCACTTATCGCAGATGCCGAGGGGCAGGTACACGCTCACCTGCGGAAAATCCGTCATGATGGCGAACCAGGTCTCGGGCGTGATGTCGCCCACGCAGGCGATGACGACCTCGTTCTCGCGCGGGACGCGACGGAGCGCGCGCGTGCAGGTCACATACGCCGTGGTATGCGCCGCCGCAGCGGCCGCAACAGCGTCGTACAGCTTTTTGGGCTGCACTTTGGGCGAGAGCATCGCCTCGGTGGGGCACACGGGCACGCAGAGACCACACTTACGGCACGCATCGGAGATATCGACCTCACCGTCATCGATATCGATGGCGTTGACAGGACAGACCTCGGCGCACTTGCGGCACGTGCTCTTCTCGGACTTGCATGCGAGGCACGGGATGGCGTTGAAGCGCGGGCGCTCCTTATAGTCGGCCGGGTTCCACTCCTGCTGCGGCTCACCGACGCCCGCCGTACCCAGAAGCGCGTCGGTCACGCCGCCGAGCGGGTCCTTGAGCACGTCGATGCCCTTGCTGATATCGATGATGTCATCGAAGAGGTCATGCTGCTGCGCCATGAAACCGTCCTCCCTAGCGTCTCATAAGCGGTAACTTCGATATGGTACCGCAAGTGTGCGCGCGCACCCGCGCCGGAGGTACCCTGCGCGCAACGACCACGACGGCCAGACGACCTCGAGCCCCTAACACAGGGAGGCCCCGGACGAACCTCGTCCGGGGCCTCCCGTAACGGTTACGCTTTCGCGCAGCCCTTAGTACATACCACCCTGCTGCGCGTTGGCGGTAGCGGCAGCGATGGCATCCTCAAGCTGGGTGTTCTTCGGCACATCGGTGACGGTGGCCTCGGTGATGAGGATGAGCGACGCCACGGAGGCGGCGTTCTGGAGCGTGGTGCGGGTGACCTTGACCGGGTCGAGCACGCCCATCTCGATCATGTCGCCCCACTCGCCGTTGGCGGAGTTGAGACCCTGGCCCGCCGGCAGGCTGGCGACCTTGTCGACCACGACAGCGCCCTCATAGCCGGCGTTCTTGGCGATGGTGGCGACCGGAGCGGTCAGCGCCTTCTTGACGATGTCGATACCGATCTGCTCCTCGGCATCGGAGATCTCGATGTTGTCGAGCGCGGGCAGCGCGTCCATGAACGCGACGCCGCCGCCGGCGACGATGCCCTCCTCGACCGCAGCGCGGGTCGCCTGCAGGGCGTCCTCGACGCGGTGCTTGATCTCCTTGAGCTCGGTCTCGGTCGCGGCACCGACCTTGATGACGGCGACGCCGCCGGAGAGCTTGGCGAGGCGCTCCTGGAGCTTCTCGCGGTCGAACTCGGAGTCGGTGTGCTCGAGCTCAGCGTGGATCTGAGCAACGCGGGCCTCGATGGCCTCCTTGGAGCCGGCACCGTCGACGATGGTGGTGTTGTCCTTCGTCACGGTAACGGTCTTGGCGGTGCCGAGCATATCAGCGGTGATGTCGGCGATCTTGATGCCGAGCTCGTCGAGCGCGGCCTGGCCGCCGGTGAGGGCGGCGATGTCCTCGAGCATGCGCTTGCGGCGGTCGCCGTAGCCCGGGGCCTTGACGGCGCAGACGTTGAGAGCGCCGCGGATCTTGTTCAGGACGAGCGTGGGCAGCGCCTCACCGTCGATGTCCTCGGCGATGATGAGCAGGGACTTGCCGGCGCGCGAGACAGCCTCGAGCACGGGCATGATGTCCTGGACGTTGGAGATCTTCTGGTCGGTGATGAGGATGTAGGGGTCCTTCAGCACGGCCTCCATGCGGTCGTTGTCCGTCACGAAGTACGCGGAGACGTAGCCCTTGTCGAACTGCATGCCCTCGACGGTGTCGATGGTGATGTCGAAGGTCTGGCCGTCCTCGACGGTGATGACGCCGTCCTTGCCCACGACGTCCATGGCGTCGGAGATCTTGGCGCCGACCTCGGGGTCGCCAGCGGAGATGGTGCCGACCGAAGCGATCTGCTCCTTGGTCTCGACCGGCTGCGCCTGCTCCTTCATGGCCTCGACGGCGGCGCGGACGGCCTTGTCGATACCACGGCGGATGGCGAGCGGGTTGGCGCCGGCGGCCACGTTGCGCAGGCCGTCGTTGACGATGACCTGGGCGAGCAGGGTCGCGGTGGTGGTGCCGTCACCCACGGTGTCGTTGGTCTTGGTGGCGACCTCCTTTACCAGCTGGGCGCCCATGTTCTCGATGTTGTCCTCGAGCTCGATCTCCTTGGCGACGGAGACGCCGTCGTTGGTGATGGTCGGGGCGCCGTAGGAGCGCTGCAGCGCAACGTAACGGCCCTTGGGGCCCATGGTGACGGTAACCGCGTCGGCGAGCTTGTTCACGCCCTGGGCGAGCTTGGTGCGCGCCGCGGTGTCAAACGTGATGTTCTTAGCCATCGTATCTGTCCTCCAACTAGAGTATTAGTACCTACTGTGTAGAGCGCGCTCTACTCGACGATCGCGTAGATGTCGTCGACGCGCATGAGGAGGTAATCCTCACCGTCGACCTTGACCTCGTTGCCACCGTACTTGCCGTAGATGACGACGTCGCCCTCATGGACGTCCATGGGCATGCGCTCGCCCTTGTCGTTCAGCTTGCCGGCGCCCACGGCGACGATGGTGCCGCGCTGCGGCTTCTCCTGGGCGTTGCTGGCGATGTAGAGACCCGAAGCGGTCTTCTGCTCGGCGGCATCGGGCTTGACGAGAACGCGATCTCCAAGCGGCTTGAGACTCATGTGAGATTCCTCCTTCGCTGGTGCTGCGGCGGTGCGCCGCGCATCCATGCTTTTACGTACGCAGTGAATAGTACCCACGTTTCAAGACTTATACAACTGAGAAGCAAAAAATCTTATGAATCGGCACTTAGATTTCTTCAGTGCGTTTAGCAGGGCTCTTTGATGGAAAGATGGCTTGCGCCGCGCTCGCCTGCCGCTCGATGCGGCGCAGGAGCTGGACGCGCATCGTCTCATAACGGGGGACCAGTCGCTCCTCGCCGAGCGCACGCAAATCGCGCAGCGCCTCCTCGGTACGGCCGTGCGCCGCCTCATAGGCATCCAAGCGCAGGCGCGCGCCGGCACGATTCACCCGCTTGTCCGCAAGAACCATCTGCTCGCGAAAAAACCGCGCATCCCCTTCAGTCCATTGCGCGGGAGGCGTGAAGCCGAGCTCGAGGCTGCGCACGATATCGCGCGCCGCCACGGCGACCTTGGTGCCGGGTCGATACTGCGCCGCCATCTCGCGGATGCGGCCGAGCGCCTCATCGCGCCGCGCAACGTCTCCGCGTGCGTCGAAAAGAAGCGCCTCGAGGTCGAGGCACCGCAGGCGCTGGGTGCTTTTGCGTCCCCGAAACGTCAGGCCCTGGATGCGCTCGAGCGCAGCACCATCGAGCCCGTCGAAGTAATCGCAGAAGGCGAGCTCGAGCTCGAGTGCGGCGCGCGCCTGGCGCCGGCGCGTGCGGGCTAGACCCATCTCGAGCACCGCACGGTATGTGGCGACGTCCGCATCCTGCCAGAGGATGCCCTGCAGCTGCTCCACCTCTCGCGCCACGCGGCGCAGGAAGAGAAAAACCGTCACGAGGATGCCCGCGAGCCCGGCGACGTACAGCCACATCCATCCGCACTCGATACCCCAGATCCCCGCGGCGCCGAGCGCGACCGTTGCGATGATGCCCCGTATCCTGAGGCCGCGCAGGGTCGTCCGATGGCTGTTGAACGTTTCCTCTGCGGTCATACCCTCGAATGGCGAATGCATCGCAACTCCTTGTCGCCGTCGATCTTTCGCCCATCTTAACCCATGGCGCGCCCCTTTGTTGGCACCGTGTTTCCGACGTGTTCAAAACACGTTTCCGCGTCGTTTCCCCCACGTTTCGAAACCAGCGGGTAACATGCCCCGCTCAGCCCCCCGCTACCATGCCGGCCAGACACATCTCGGCGCGCCGTCTCGTGCGCGCAGCCGCACCCATCCGATCACCCCACTAGAGAGGGGACACCATGCCCTACCTCGCATCGAGCGCATCCACGCACGATTCCTGCGGGAAGCGCAGCCTCTACCGCCCCGAATTCGAACACGACGCCTGCGGCATCGGCGCGCTCGCCAACATCAACGGCGAGAAGTCCCATCAGATACTCGACGACGCGCTCTCGGTCCTCGTCAACCTCGAGCATCGCGGCGGAACGGGTCTCGAAAAGAATACCGGGGACGGCGCGGGCGTGCTCTTTCAGATACCGCATCACTTCTTCCGCAAGGAAGCGCAGAAGTGCGGGCAGATCCTTCCCGCGGAAGGCGACTACGGCACAGCCATGGTGTTTTTCCCCCAAAGCGAGCAGGGCGTCGCGTGCGCCCGCAGCGTATTTGAAGAGGGTTGCGCCGAGGCCGGCGTGCCCGTGCTCTTCTGGCGCGAGGTCCCCGTCGACCCCCACGATATCGGCGAGACGGCGCGCGCCTGCATGCCCACCATCCTGCAGGCGTTTCTGGGGCGGCCCGAGGGGGTGTCTCGGGGAGACGCCTTCGAGCGCAAGCTTTACGTGTGCCGCCGCATCATAGAGAAGCGTGCCGAGGGCGCGCACGCGCTCAAGGGGCAGATCTTCTACATCTGCAGCATGTCGAGCCGCACCATCGTCTACAAGGGCATGCTCGTGGCAACCCAGATGCGGCGCTTCTTCTCCGACCTCAACGACGCCGCCGTCAAAACCGCCGTGGCGCTCGTGCACTCGCGCTACTCCACCAACACGACCCCCAGCTGGGAGCGCGCCCACCCCAACCGCCTCATCATCCATAACGGCGAGATCAACACGCTCAAGGGCAACGTCAACTGGATTCGCGCCCGCGAACCGAACCTCTACTCGCCGGTGCTCGGCCACGACCTCTCCTGTGTGCTCCCCATCATCAACCGCGAGGGATCGGACTCCGCCGTCCTCGACAACGTGCTCGAGTTCCTCGTCATGAACGGCCGACCGCTCTCGCGCGCGGTCACGATGCTTCTGCCCGAGCCGTGGGACAACAACGGGACCCTGAGCCCGGAGCGCCGCGCCTACGACGCCTACCAGTCCATGCTGATGGAGCCCTGGGACGGTCCCGCCGCCATCGCCTTTACCGATGGGCGCACGCTCGGCGCCGCCCTCGACCGCAACGGCCTGCGCCCCGCCCGCTACTACGTGACGCGCGACGACCGCTTCCTGCTCTCGAGCGAGGTGGGCACCATCGACGTCGACCCCGAGGACATTCTCGCCACCGGCTGCCTCGGCCCCGGCGAGATGCTCGAGGTGGACTTCGCCCGCGGGCGCATCATCTATAGCGACGAGCTTCGCCGCCGCTACGCCAAGGAGAAGCCCTACCGCGACTGGATCGCCGAGGAGACGCTCGAGCTTGCCGACCTTGCCGACGGCAGCCCGCTGCCCCATGAGGACGCCGAGGTTCCCGCCGCGCTCGCCGCAGCGAAACTCGGCCACCATTTTGACGACGTCGAGGAGATCGTGCGCCCCATGGCGACAACGGGCAAGACTCCGCTTGCCTCCATGGGCGTCGACGCGCCGCTCGCCTGCCTCTCCACCAAGACGCGCTCGTTTTTCGATTACTTCTACGAGCTCTTCGCCCAGGTCACCAACCCGCCTATCGACGCCCTGCGCGAGAGCTTCGTCACCTCCACCATCCTCTACCTCGGCAACCACGGCAACCTGCTCGAGGACGCACGCGCGGCGTGCCGTCTCGTCCGGCTGCCCCAACCGCTCCTGACCGAAGACGATCTCTCCCGCATCGCCGCCATCGACAGCGAGAGCTTCCACGTGGCGCGCCTTCGCGCCGTGTTTGAGCGCCAGGCAGGCCCGGGCGCCCTCGCGCGGGCGCTGGACGCCCTGACCGGCGCAGCAGAGGAGGCGGTCCGCGCGGGGGCCAACATCATCATCCTCTCCGACCGCGCCGCCGCGCACGAGGTCCCCATCCCCTCGCTTCTCGCGGTGGGAGCGGTGCACCATCATCTGATGCGGGCCGGCATGCGCACCTTTGCCGACATCGTCGTTGAAAGCGGCGACGCCCTCTCGGCGCACGACCTCGCCGCGCTTATCGGCTACTCGGCGAGCGGTATCTTGCCGTACGGGGCGCACGCCCAGATCGAGCGGCTCGCCGCGCAGGGGGACTTGACCGATGCCGCCGGCCGTACGCTCACCGCGGCGGAGGCCATCGAGAACTACAACCGCGCCGCGTGCGCGGGCATCGTGGCCATCATGTCCAAGATGGGCATCTCCACCGCACAAAGCTACCATTCCGCGCAGATATTCGAGGCGGTGGGGCTTGCCGACGAGCTCGTGGAGCGCTACTTCACCGGCACGGTGAGCCGCGTGGGCGGCCTCACCCTCGCCGACCTGCAGTGCGAGCTCGAGCAGCGCTTCGATGCGGCGCAGGCCCTGCTCGAGAGCCCGGCGCCCGAACAGCTCCCCACCCTCGGCCTCACCACGTGGCGGCCCCAGGGCGGAGAGGACCACCTCATCGACCCCGCGGTCATCTACACGCTGCAGCGCGCCTGCCGCGAGGGGGACTTTGAGCTCTTCCTCGCCTACAGCGACCTCGTGCACCGTCCCGGTCGCGCCGTGAGGCTGCGCGACCTCATCGATTTCGATGCGAGCGACCGGACGCCCGTCCCCCTCGAGGAGGTCGAGAGCGCCCGGAGCATCGTCAGGCGCTTCAACACGGGCGCCATGTCGTTTGGCTCGATCAGCCCCGAGGCCCACGAATGCATGGCGATCGCCATGAACCGCCTGCACGGCCGCTCTAACTCGGGTGAGGGCGGCGAGGATCCCCGGCGCGAGACGCCGCTCGCCAACGGCGACTCAAAGAACTCCGCCATCAAGCAGGTCGCCTCGGGGCGCTTTGGCGTGACGAGCCGTTACCTCGTCTCCGCAACCGAGATCCAGATCAAGATGGCTCAGGGCGCCAAACCGGGTGAGGGCGGCCACCTCCCCGGCAAAAAGGTGTATCCCTGGGTTGCCGAGGTGCGCCGCTCGACACCGGGCATCGGCCTCATCTCTCCCCCGCCGCACCACGATATCTACTCCATCGAGGACTTGGCCGAGCTCATCTTCGACCTCAAATGCGCCAACCCGCGGGCGCGCGTCAGCGTGAAGCTCGTCTCCGAGGCGGGCGTGGGCACGATTGCCACCGGCGTCGCCAAGGGCGGGGCGAACAAGATCCTCATCTCGGGACATAACGGCGGCTCTGGCGCCGCGCCGCGCGACTCCATCTGGCATGCGGGGCTCCCCCTCGAGCTCGGTCTGGCCGAGACGCAGCAGACGCTGGTCATGAACGGTCTGCGGTCGCGCGTGGTGCTCGAGGCCGACGGCAAGCTCATGGACGGCACCGACGTCGCCGTCGCCTGCCTGCTGGGCGCCGAGGAGTTCGGCTTCGCCACCATGCCGCTTATCGCGCTCGGCTGCCTCATGCAGCGCGACTGCCATCAGGACACCTGCCCGGCGGGCATCGCCACGCAGAACTGCCGCCTGCGCCGAGGCTTTGCCGGCAAGCCCGAGCACGTGGAGCACTTCATGCTCTTTGTGGCCGAGCAGCTGCGCGGCATCATGGCGCGGCTCGGGTTCCGCACCGTCGAGGACATGGTCGGCCACACCGAGTGCCTGCGCCAGGTGAGCGTCCCCAAGAACCGCAAGGCCAACCTCGTGGACCTGTCCTGCGTGCTCGCACCCGCCCGCTGCGCGTTCGGGGCGCACATCCCCGGGGCCGATGGCGCCCACTACCTGCCCGAGATGGCCGCCGACGCCGGGCTTGACACCACACTCGACAGCACGCTTCTCATCCCCCTGACGGCAAGCGCGCGCGAGCACCTGCGCCCCGTGCGCTTTGCGGTCGATATCGACAACGTCAACCGCTGCGTGGGCACCATGCTCGGCAGCATCGTGACGCGGGCGCATCCCGAGGGGCTCCCCGAGGGATCGGTGACCGTGGATGCCACGGGATCTGCCGGACAGAGCTTTGGCGCCTTCCTGCCCGCGGGCATCACCCTAAACGTCACGGGTGATGCCAACGACTACGTGGGAAAGGGTCTTTCCGGCGGCATCGTCACGGTGCGCCCGCACGAAGCGGCCACCTATAAGTTTGACGAGAACGTCATCGTGGGCAACGTCGCCTTCTTTGGCGCCACGGGCGGCAGGGGATTTGTGAACGGCCTCGCCGGCCAGCGCTTCGCCGTGCGCAACTCCGGTGCGACGCTGGTGGTCGAGGGCACGGGCGCCCATGGCTGCGAGTACATGACCGGCGGACGCGTGCTGGTGCTCGGCGAGGTGGGTCAGAACTTTGCCGCCGGCATGACGGGCGGCATCGCCTATGTGTACGACGAGCGCGGGACCTTGGCCGAGCGCCTGAACGCCGAGCTCGTGCGCCTGCGCCCGCCCACCGATGCGGAACTCGACGAGATCCACTCCCTCATAGAGGAGCATGTCGAGCGGACGGCGAGCCCTCGCGGCATCAAGCTCCTGTATCGCTTTGCCGCGGAGGCGAAGCGCTTCCGCGTGGTCGCCCCCGTGGAATACGAGCGCGTGCACGAGATCGTCACCGCCGCCGAGCGCGCCGGCGCCACGCGCGAGCAAGCGCTCGAGAAGGCCTTTGCCGCCGTCACCGCCTAGACCGTCCGGCAAGCGCGAGGCCCGGCCGCACCGGCTCGTGCCGCCCTCCCCCGAAAGGAACCTACCATGGGAAAACCGGGAGCATTCCTCACCATCGACCGGGTCGCGCACCGTGCGCGCCCCGTCAGCGAACGAACGCAAGACTACCGCGAGCTCTATGTGGAGCCGGACGAGGCCGTGCGCCGCGCTCAGGCGAGCCGCTGCATGATGTGTGGCGTCGCCTTCTGCCAGACGGGGGCGCCCTTTGGGCATGCGCGCCCGAGCGGCTGCCCGCTCCACAACCTCATTCCCGAGTGGAACGACCTCATCTGGCGCGGACGCTGGAGCGACGCCGCCCAGCGCCTGGCGCTCACCAACCCCCTGCCCGAGTTCACCAGCCGCGTGTGCCCGGCGCTCTGCGAGGCCGCCTGCAATCTGGGCAGCGTTAACGACGAGCCCACCACGATCCATGACAACGAGCGAGCCATCTCCGATTGGGAGTGGGCGCACGGCGGGCCGCGTCGCTTCGCGCCACCCGCCGAGGACGCCCCGCGCGTCGCCGTCGTGGGGTCGGGCCCGGCAGGCCTCGCCTGCGCCTGGGAGCTCGCGCGGCGGGGATTCAGGGTGACCGTGGTGGAGCGCGCGGATCGCGCCGGCGGCCTGCTCATGTACGGCATTCCCGCCATGAAGCTCGAGAAGGACGTCGTCGCGCGGCGCACGGCGCTGATGGAGGAGCTCGGCATCCGCTTCATGCTCGGCGTCGATGCCGCCGAGCACGAGGTCGCGCAACAGCTTCTCGCCGACAACGACGCCGTCATCCTCACCGTGGGCGCCAGACGCGCACGCCCCCTCAACGCGCCCGGCGCCGACGGCCCGGGGGTCGTCTTCGCGCTGGACTACCTCACCGCCGCCACCCGGGCGGTGCTCGGAGGAGATACCGCTCCCGCCGCCCTCTCCGCCCGCGACCGCAATGTGGTGGTCATTGGCGGCGGCGACACCGGCAACGACTGCATCGCCACTGCGGTGCGCCAGGGCGCGCGTAGCGTACGCCAGCTCGAGCTCACGCCCCGGCCCGCCGACCGGCGCGCGCCCGATAACCCTTGGCCCGAATGGCCCCAGGTGCTTAAGACCGATTACGGTCAAGAGGAGGCCATCGCCCTCAGCGGAGACGAGATACGCGCCTGGTCGGTCGACACCCGCGAGGTCGTGCGCGGCGCCGACGGGTCGGTGCAGGCGCTGCGCGTCGTGGATCTTGATTGGACGACGGGCTCGCCCGAGGCGGTTCCCGGCACCGCGCGTACCATCCCCTGTGACCTCGTGCTCATCGCCTGCGGCTTCACCGGAGCGGAGCCGGATGTCTTCGACGCCTTCGGCGTTACCTTCGCCGAGGCGGGCCGACCGCTACCCCTCACGACGGCACCAACGAGCCATCGCTGCGCCCTCACCGATGCGGTATCGCCCTCAAACGACAGCGAGCCCGAAGGGGCCAGGACGGCTCCCCTGTTTGTCGCAGGCGACGCCCGCAACGGCTCTACGCTCGTCGTTTCCGCTATCGCCGACGCCCTCGCCTGTGTCGATGAGGTCGTCGAGACCCTTCGCGGACGCGTCTGACGCTAGCAATCGGGCGACCTCCCTACATCACGCCCGGTTTACCACCGGATTCACCAGCGGGCGCCTTACCGGGCACATCGGCCGGTCCACCGGCGGGCGCCTTGCCGGGTGCTCCAGCTGGCACCTTGTCCGAGCGCGTTCCCGTGTGCGAGATTGCCACTCTAGCCCCTTCTCAAGGGCCTGAAAGTGGCAATCTCGCACACGGGAATGTGGAGGCGCGGCAAAAGATGCCTTCGCCTGAGTTGAAAGTTCCCCAAGCGGCAGAAAACCGCTCCCCGGAAGACCCCGGAAGCCCCTCCCCCAGAAGCCCCGGGCAATAACAAGAAACGGCGTGCGGCCTCATTGCCGCACGCCGTTTCGCTCACGCTCACAAAACGTAGGGGAGCCCAGGCACCTTATACGTAGAACAGCATGTCGTCGTAGGTCGGCACCGGCCAGTAGTCATGCGCGACCACGTCCTCCATGGCGTCCACCGCAGCCCGCAGCGCCTCCATGGCGGGAGCGACCTCGTGGGCGTAGACGTTCGCCTTCTCCTGCCAGCCCTCGGTCTCGAGCGCACGCGCATGGACGTCGCGCAGGGCGAGGATGGCCTCGTTGATGGCGGTGACGCCCTCGAGCAGCTTCTCCAGGAGGTCGCGCTCGAAGTTCAGCGTGCTCACCCCGCCTGCGCCCATAACCGTATCGATGCCCTTGGCGATCTTGGTCGCATAGGCGCTGATGCGCGGCAGATAGGTCCGGCGCGCCATGCGCTCCATGGTGCGCGCCTCGATGTTCATGCGCTTGGCGTACTTCTCGAGTTTGACCTCGTAGCGGCTCTCCACCTCGGCCTTATCGAGCACACCCATCTCCGCAAAGAGAGAGCGCGCCTTCTCGCTCACCAGCGCGGGCAGCGCATCGGCCGTCGTCGGCAGGTTAGCGAGGCCGCGGCGCGCCGCCTCCTCGTGCCACTCTTCCGCATAGCCGTTGCCGCCAAAGAGGATGCGCTGATGCTCGGTGAGCGTCGTGCGCACGAAGGCAAGTGCGCGCTCGGCGAAGTCCGATGCGGCGACACCCTCCATCGCATCGGCAAAGCGCTTGAGCTCATGGGCGACGGCGGCGTCGAGCACCATGTTGGCGTCCGATACGTTGACCGCGGAGCCCGGCATGCGGAACTCGAACTTGTTGCCGGTAAAGGCGAACGGGCTCGTGCGGTTGCGGTCGGAGTTGTCCTGCTGGAGCTTGGGCAGCACATCCGTGCCCAGGTCGAGCACGCCGTGCGCGGCATGCACGCTCGCCTTGCCGTCGACGATCTTCTGCACGCACTCGGTAAGCAGGTCGCCCAAGAAGATGGAGATGATGGCGGGCGGCGCCTCGTTGGCACCCAAGCGATGGTCGTTGCCGCACGTGGCGACGCTCGCGCGCAAGAGGTCCTGATACTCGTCCACCGCCGCGATCACCGAGGCGAGAAAGACGAGGAACTGCAGGTTCTCCTCGGGCGTCTCGCCCGGGTCGAGCAGATTGGCATCCTCTGTGGCAATCGACCAGTTGTTGTGCTTGCCCGAGCCGTTGATGCCCTCGAAGGGTTTCTCGTGCTGCAGGCACACGAGCCCGTGCCGGCTCGCGATGATGCGCATCTCCTCCATGGTGATGAGGTTCTCGTCCACGGCGCGATTCGCGTTGGTAAAGACGGGGGCGAGCTCGTGCTGGCAGGGAGCGACCTCGTTGTGCTTGGTCTTGGCGGCGATGCCGAGCGCCCAGAGCTCGTCATCGAGCTCCTTCATGAAGTTGTTGACGGTGGGGCGAATGGCGCCGAAGTAATGCTCCTCGAGCTCCTGGCCCTTGCAGGGCGCCGCGCCAAACAGCGTGCGCCCCGTGATGATAAGATCCGGGCGGCGCGCGTAGTCCTCCTCTTTGATGAGGAAGTACTCCTGCTCGTTACCGACGGACGGCACCACGCGCTTGGGGTGCTTGCCAAAGAGGGCGAGCACGCGCTTGGCCTCGCGGTCGATTGCCGCCATGGAGCGCAACAGCGGCGTCTTCTTATCGAGCGCCTCACCGGTATAGGAGCAAAACGCCGTGGGGATGCAGAGCACCTCGTCCTTGATGAAGGCGGGCGACGTGGGATCCCAGGCGGTGTAGCCGCGCGCCTCGAACGTGGCGCGCAGCCCGCCGTTGGGGAAGCTCGACGCATCCGGCTCGCCCTGGACGAGCTCCTTGCCCTTGAACTGGGAGATGGCGGTACCGTCTCCCATGGGCTCCAAGAACGCCTCGTGCTTCTCTGAGGTGATGCAGCTGAGCGGCTGGAACCAGTGCGCGTAATGCGTCGCACCGCGCTCGATGGCCCAGGCCTTCATGGCGTGGGCGACCGCGTTCGCCAGATCAAGGTCGAGCGGCTTTCCCTCGTTTACGGTCGCATGCAGCTTCTTATACACATCTTTGGGCAGATAGCGCTTCTGCGCCGCATCGCCAAACACCATCGTGCCAAACCGTTCCTCCAACGCAGGCATAGGCGGTTCCTCCTCCCACGGCATTCGCCGTGCCATCGGGACTGCGATGGCGGCCACGTCCTCTGGCCTCCATCCGGACGCGATTTAAGATAAGAGGACGGTGTTACAGGGCGGTTGCCCCTTCGTAACCGGCGCGCTTCCAGGTGGTGAACACTTACGGTCGAAACGGTTTCCTGCCGATGGCGACCTCGTTGCCATTCCGTAGCAGGCCTGTTTCCACGAGATGACGCGACAACGGGGCACCGCCGCGGGTGCGGTGCCGGCGCCTGGCGTACTATAGAGCCGATACGCAACGGAGAGGAGACGCTATGGCGGACACGCACGAGACGGCGCGCATCCAACGCGCGGTACACGACATCGAGCCCCACATCATCGAGCTGCGCCGCCACTTCCACGCGCGCCCCGAGCTCAGTCTCGAGGAGGTCGAGACCACGCGGGTCATCGCCGCCGAGCTCGACCGCATGGGCATCCCCTATGAGCGCCCCACCGCGACGGGGCTCATCGCCACACTCCGCGGGACGGCCCCCGACGCCTACGTCGCGTCCGGGGCTCCCCGGCGGCGCCTCCTCATGCGGGCCGACATAGACGCCCTGCCCGTCACCGAGAAGACAGGCGAGCCTTTTGCCAGCCAGAACCCCGGCGTCATGCACGCCTGCGGGCACGACTGCCACACCGCGATGCTTCTGGGCGCCCTCCGCGTGCTCGCACAGATGACCGACGCGCTCCACGGCGAGATCCGCGCCGTCTTCCAACCCTCGGAGGAAAACGGCCGGGGCGCGGCGTCGATGATCGACGCCGGCGCAGCAGACGGCGTCGACGGCGCCTTTTCCATGCACGTATGGAGCGAGATCGACGCCGGCCTCATCTCCTGCGAGCCGGGCCCGCGCATGGCCAACGTCGATTGGTTCCGCGTCGACGTGCACGGCACCTCCTGCCACGGCGCCATGCCACAGCGCGGTGCCGACGCCGTGGTGGTCGCCGCCGAGATAGCCAACGCGCTCCAGACCATCGTGAGCCGCGACGTCTCGCCCTTCGAGCCCGCCGTCGTCACCATCGGGGAGCTCCACGCGGGAACCGCGCGCAACGTCATCGCCGGCGAGGCCTATCTCGCGGGCACGGTGCGCACCTACGGCAAGCGCACGCACGACGCCATGCCCGAGCTCATCAAGCGCATCTGCGTGCACACGGCCGCGGCGCTCGGCGCCGAGGCGGAGCTTACCGAGTACACCGTCGCCCACCCCGCCGTGGTAAACGACGAGCACGCCGCCGCCCGCTGCCGCCGCGCCGTCAAGCGCGTGCTCGGCCCCGAGGCCGTTGGCAGCTACCGGGGCACGCTCTCCGGCGAGGATTTCTCCCTCTTTCTCGAGCGCGTGCCCGGCGTGCTCGCGTTTGTGGGCGTGCGCAACCCCGCCGTCGGCGCCACGTTTGCCCAGCACTCGTGCTTCTATCGCGTCGACGAGTCGGTGCTCGCCCGAGGCACGGCGCTCGCCTGCCAATATGCCGTGGACTTCCTTACCGTGAGATGACGGCCGCTGACCGAACGATAACGCATGCCGCAAAACCCTTAACAAGCCTCATCCATCGTTGACCAAACGATGGCACGCGCGCGCCCGCCCCTTGACGTGCGTCTCGCACAATCTGGATGGCCGTGTAAACGGATCAACCAGACAAGGAGTGGTATATGGAACAGCACCTCGCGCATGAAGGCGTCTCGCGGCGCGGTCTCCTCAAACTCGTGATGACGGCAGGGCTCGGGCTCGCGGCGGCGGGCACCGTCGACCCCGCCTTTGCCTACGCGGACGGGCTGGGCCTGTCGCGCGACGGCGTGAAGGCGCGCTTCTTCATCGGCAGCGACCTGCATGTTAACAACAACACGGGCGCCGAGCCGCGCGATGCGGACAAGAAGCTGCAGTTCGCCTTCGATACGGCTTACGCGCTCGACCCCGAGCTCGACGCGTTCTGCCTGGTGGGCGACCTTACCGACAACGGCAACGAGGGCCAGTACACGCGCCTCATGTCGCTCATCAACGACGGCGGCGCGCACAACGCAGGCTATGCCGACGGAGCGGGCCACACCCAGATGATCCTTTGCCAGGGCAACCATGAGACGTATAGCCCCGGCGTGTCGAGCGCGCCGGCGCGCTTCAAGGAGTACACCGGGCAGGATGCGACCAAGGTGGTCGACGTCAACGGCGTCACCGTGATCACCATGGGGCCTGCGGCAAGCGGCTCCGGCGACGGCGACTACCGCCCGCACTACGATTGGTTTGCCGAGCAGCTCGAAACGCAGGTCGGCAACACCACCGAGCCCTTCCTCGTCCTCACGCATCACCAGATGCGCGGCTCCAGCTACACCTCGCCCGAATGGCACGGCGCCTTTGGCCAAGGTGAGGAGCGCGACTTCCAGAAGCTCATGGCCCAGTACCCCAACCTCATCCAAGTCTCGGGCCACAGCCATGCCACGCTTGAGGACGAGCGCTCCATCAGCCAGGACCTCGGCTTTACCGCCATCCAGGACGCCACCATCGGCGCGTATTACGAGAACGAGACGGGCAAGATCGACCCCGAGAGCGGCAACGGAGCCTCGGTTCCGCCGCAGTCGGCGGACATCTACACGCCGGGCAGCTTCCGTCAGGAGGCCTCGCAGGCCGTGATCCTCGACTTCATGGAGAACAACACCGTCAAGGCCTACCGCATCTCGCTCGTGCGCGCCAAGGCCGAGGGCGAGGGCGTCGTCTACCTGTACGAGCCGTGGATCATCGATCCCGCCGACATGCAGGCGTACACCTCCGCCCGCACCTCGACCGCCGCTCCCGTATGGCCCGCCGACGCGGCCGTGACGGTGGACGGGGTCGCCCATACCTCCGTCACGGTTCACTTCCCCACCGCCGAGCCCGGCTCCGACCGGGGCGACGACATGGTGCATGAGTACAAACTCGTCGCCACCGCCGACGACGGCTCGAGCGTGACGAAGCGCGTCTTTAACGACTACTACCGTCCGGCCGCCTACATCCGCAACACGTGGGACGTGCTCGTGAACGGCCTCTCCGCCGAGACGACCTACACGCTCTCCGTGTACGCGCAGACCTCCTGGAACAAGGAGGCGGGCTCCGAGGGCGCCGGCACCTGGGCCGACAGCGCGGGCCCCGCCGCGAACTCCACCTCGGTCGCGCTCGTTTCCGCGCCCTTTACCACCGCCGCCCAGCCTGCGAGCCCGCGCGCGATCCTCGATATCGACTACCGCACCGGCTCGAATGAGGACGCTATGGGCCATACCGCAACCTTTGAGGCCGGCCCCGCCGTCGTCTCGGATGAGGAGCTCGGCTATACGGTGCTGGAGGCAGACGGGCATGCCGGCTGGGGCTACCAGCTTGAGGACACCGATTACGAGGCGTTTGTGGGCGCCTCGACGCACGAGTGCCTCTTCAAGCTCGTCGACAACCAGACCGACCAGTGCCTCTTCTCAAACCAGCAGTACGCCGGGGCGGGCTTTGAGGTGGAGAACGGCCGGATCGAGTTCTGGTACAACAACGACCAGACGCGCCGCATCATCGGCACCCCCGTCGAGACCGGCACGTGGGTGCACGCCATCGCCACCTACGACGGCGCCAACGTCACGCTCTACGTCAACGGCGAGCAGGTCGCCCAAGAGAGCGCCGGCACCATGACCGTCCCGAGCACCAACCGCTATTTCGTCTGCTCTGACGTGAACACGTCCAACACGTCCGAGATCTGCGCCGCAGCGGGCACGCGCGTCGCTTTTGCCCGCCTCTTCCCCTATGCCATGACGGCGGGGCAGGTATCAACCGCCTTCGCCGCGAGCAAGCTCGCCCCGGCACCGGCGAAACTCCTCGACGTCGATTTTGCCGCATTCGAGGCCGGCGCCGATGTGGAGGACGCCGCCGGCCACGCTACCGTGCACCCCGAGCTCGCCGCCACCGCGTCCCTCGTTTTTGACGAGAAGCTCGGCCAGAACGTCTTTGCCTGCGACGGCGCGAGCGCCTTTGGCTTTGCGTTTACCGAGGACGACTACACCTACCTGGGCAACGAGCACGCCCTCGAGTGCGTCTTTTTGGCCCACGACCTCGATACCGACCAGTGCTTCATCTCCAATCAGCAGAGCTCGGGCGAGGGTCTGGAGATCGCCGGAAACGGCGACACTCACGGCAAGATGGCCTTCTGGTTCAATTCCAACGGCTCGGGCACACCCAAGCCCGCCGGTGCCGTGAGCGCCGACGTCTGGCACCACGCCATCGGCGTCTATGCCTGCGGCAAGGTGCGCCTGTATATCGACGGCAAGCTGTGCGAGGAGCTTGAGGCCGAGGGCGGTCTTGAGGTGCCGCCCGCGAACTGCCGCAACTACTACGTGGGCGCAGACGTCTACACCGGCGGCGGGGCGCAGATCTTCACCCAGACCGGCTCCAAGATCGCCCGCGCGGCCATTCTCGCCAAAGCTCCCTCGCGCGAGGAGATCGCCCAGCTGGCAGCGGGCTTCCCGCTCGACCCCAACGCACCCGAGCCCGTCGACAAGACGGCGCTTGCCGAGGCCGTGGACGCGTCCGCCCAACTTGTCGGGAGCGATTGGACGGCCGCCTCGTGGCAGGTGTTTGCAACCGCGCTCGCTGAGGCCAAGGCGGTGCTCGACGATGCGGCCTCCTCGCAGGAGGAGGTCGACGCCGCACTGGACGCACTCGAGAGCGCTAAGGCAAACCTCGTGAAGGCCTCCAGCGGCGGCACGGGCGCGGGTGACGGCGGCAACACGGGCACGGGCGACGGCGGCAACACCGGCGGCGGCAACACCGGTGCGGGCACCGGCGGCAACGGCGGCAGCGCCAATGGCGGCAACACCGGCTCGAAGAAGCCCTCGTCCAAGCTCCCCTCCACCGGTGACGCCCCGCTTCTGGCCGGCGGCATCGCGAGCCTTCTGGGCGCAACGACCCTCAGCGCCGGCCTGCTCGCCCTACGGCACCGCGCCCCGCAAACAACCGCGGGAGACGACCTCGCTCAAGCCCTGGCTGAGGACGATGACATCGACGCATAGCGTCCGTTTGACATCCGGCTGCGCAGGGCACCGGCGCGCATAGCAACGGGGCGGCGACGGGAATGTGAACCCGTCGCCGCCCCGTTTGACAGACTAAGCGTCCGTGACGATGCGGCTGGTGTCCAGCCGGTCGCGCGCTACCTTAGAACGCCGCCTGCACGGAGTCGCCAAACGTCTCCTCGAGGTAGGCCTTGAAGTCTTCGGTCTGGAGCACCTGGACGAGAGCCACGATGCACTCGTCATCCTCGAGCTCGGGGCGGGTGCAGATGACGTTCGCGTACTCCTCGGCGATGACCGCGGAATCAGCGCTCTCCTGCGCCACGGCATCGACAAGCGAGAGGCCCGCATCGATGGCGTAGTTGCCGTTGATGACGGCAAAGTCGACGTCGGCGAGCGTGGAGGGGAGCATGGCCGCCTCCTGCTCGGAGAACTGGATGTTGTGCGGGTTGTCCACGATGTCGTTGGGGGTCGCCTCGAGCCCGGCGTCATCGGAGAGCGTGATCACACCCTGCTCCTGCAGAAGCAGCAGGGCACGGCCCTCATTGGTGGGGTCGTTGGGGATGGAGATGGTGGCGCCGTCGGCAATCGCGGCGAGATCCGTCGAGCGCCCTGCGAACACGCCCATCGGCTCGAAGTGGATCTTGCCGGCGTTGACGAGGTCGGTGCCGTTCTCGGCGTTGTAGTTGTTGAGGTAGTTGATGTGCTGGAAGTAGTTGGCATCCAGGTCGCCGGAGGTAACGTCCTGGTTGGGCTTGATGTAGTCGGTGTACTCCGTCACCTCGAGCGTGATGCCCTGCTCCTCAAGACGCGGCGCGACGAAGTCGTTCAGGATCTCGGCGTGCGGGCTCGGCGAGGCGCCGATCTTGAGGGTGCCGTGCTCGTGCGAGGCCTGGCCGCCGCAACCGGCGAGCGTCGAGGCGGCGAGCACCGCCGCGGAGGCGAAGAGGGAGCGGCGGGAAAGCGAGAAGTTCTGCATGATGATTCCTTTCAAGAAAAGCGATGGCTATACGTTGTGGCAGACCGGACGGCACGACCGGTCTGAGATGCTCAGGAGCGCGCGGAGCGATGGTCCACCTTGCGCGCGAGGATATCGCACGCGCTCTGGATGATCTGGACGAGCACCACCAGGATGATGACGGCGGCGAGCATGACATCGGACTGGTAGCGATAGTAACCGTAGCGGATGGCGATGTCGCCCAGACCGCCCGCGCCGACGGCACCGGCGATGGCCGTGTAGCCGAGGACGGAGATGAGGACGACGGCCACGCCGCGGACGATGGAGGGCAGCGCCTCGGGCAACAGCGCCGAGAAGACGATGCGCGGCACGGAGGCACCGCAGGCCTCGACGGCCTCGACGCTCTCGCGCGGGACCTCTGCGAGCGACTGCTCGATCATGCGGGCGATGAAGGGCGAGGCCGAGAGCACGAGCGGCGGGATGGTGCCGAGGATGCCCGAACCCGTCCCCATGATGAGGCGCGTGAACGGGATGATGAACACCATGAGCACGATGAACGGGAACGAGCGGAGGATGTTGACCACCCAGCCGAGCACCGCGTTAAGCACCGGTAGGGGGCGCAGCGACCCCGGGGCGGTGAGGTAGAGCACCACGCCCAAGGCAAGGCCGATGATATAGGAGAGCGCCGTCGGGACGAGCACCATGATGATGGTCGAGCCCGTGCCCTCGAGCAGAAGCTCGCCGTACTCGGCGATAAAGGCACCTACGGTATCAAGCATCCCAATCAACCCTTTCGAGCAGCACCTGCGCCGCATGCGAACGGGGGTTGGCGAAGACATCCGCCACGCTCCCCTGCTCGACCACGCGACCGTGCTCGACAACAGCGACGTTGCGGCAGATCTTCTCGACCACGCCCATGGAGTGGGTGATGACGATGATCGTGACGCCCGTCTGACGGTTGATGTCGCGCAGGAGCTTTAAGATCGTGTTCGTGCTCGCCGGGTCGAGGGCGCTCGTCGCCTCGTCGCAGAGGATGTACTCGGGATCGCATGCAAGCGCGCGGGCGATGGCGACGCGTTGCTGCTGCCCGCCGGAGAGCTGAGACGGATAGGACGATGCCTTGTCTTTGAGACCGACCATGTCGAGCAGCTCGAGGGCGCGCTCACGGTTGGCGGCCGTCACCTTGCCCGTCGCCGCCTTATACGGGAAGCACACGTTGGCAAGCACGGTCTTTTGCGAGAGCAGGCCGAAGTTCTGGAAGATCATGGCCACGCGGCGGCGATACGTGCGCAGAGCCGCCCCGGTAAGACCGGTGACATCCTGCCCATCGACGACGATGCTGCCCGACGTGGGCTGCTCGAGCAGGTTGATGCAGCGCACGAGCGTCGACTTGCCGGCACCGCTCATACCGATGATGCCCATGATGTCACGGTCGGCGATGGTAAGCGAGACGTCATCGAGCGCATGGGCCGTACCAGCAGCGCTCTCATACGTCTTGGTCAGATGTTTGATTTCAATCACGGGGAAACTCCGCTCGATGAGGTGGTCTCAAACAGGCGAACAGCCTCCCGCCGGAGACTGTTTAACGAAGGCGCCCGGTCTTTCCCTGCACGCGGCAATCGCGCGGCATGACAAAGTGCCCGGGCGAGGGCATCTGCATGACCATCATCATCGTGATATGTGCGGAAGTCGTAATCATGGTGTTTAGGGTAACAGTGAGGGAAGCCGAGTGCAAGCCGCAAATGTTATCGGTTGGTTACGCCGGAGCGCACCGCAGCGCCCCTCCCGCCACGCAAAACGGGCGCCCCCCGCATCTAGGTGGGCGCCCGTCGCATGCCTTCGGCAAACGTGCCGTCAGAATAGGTTAGGCCGCGTTCTCGCGCGCCGCCTCTGCCTGCTTCTTGCTCGCGTTGTAGGCCTCGAGCGTCACGACGTCCTCGATGCGCAGGTTGATGCCCGCGACCTCGAGGCCCGTCATGGCGGCCAGGCGCTCGGTCACGCGCTCCTTCACGTCCTCGAAAATCGCCGGCGCGTAGCAGCCGTACTCGATGATGACGGAGATGTTGACGATAACGCGGTTGTCATCGGTCACCTCGACGGTGACGCCCTTGGTAAGGTCCTTGGCGCCGAGCGTCTCCTGCACAAAGTGAATGAGATTCCCCTTCATGCCGAGTACGTGCGGCACCTCGCGCGTCGCCATGGCGACGATCTTCTCGATCACACCGTTTGAGTAGGTGAGGGAGTCCTCGGTGTCCTCGTACTCCTCATCCTCGGCGTCGTCCTCGGCCTCATCTGCGGCAACGTCCTCTGGAGCCGCATCGTCGCCCGCCGGCTCCTCGCCGGCTACATCCGGCGCCGCCTCCGCGAGGACGTCCTTATCCTCTGCCGCGGCCTCGCCCGTCGTCTCAACGCTTGTCTGAAGCTCTTTCTCCTGCGCCATGAGGTACCCCTCTCGCGTTACCGGCCACAGGGCCGCATGAACCTACCTTACCGCCGCACCGTGCGGCGCGCGCTACCTCCCCCGGCCAAACAGGCGCGAAAAGAAGTTGACGATGCCATTATCCCCATCACGAATCTGGCCAATCACCGCACCGACAATCATAAAGACCGCGATGACGATGGTGTCCCACAAACCGATGGTCAGGATGAGGATAGCGAGCACAAGGCCCGCGAAGCCATATGCCACGGTGAAGGGATGCCGCTTGGCATACACCCAGGCAGCCTCGCCAAACCCCTTCACAAAGCCGACGGCATCGCGGAAATCCTCGGAGGCCACCGCATCGCGCACCGCGTCGCCAGCTGCCTCCCAGCGGGATGCCGCCGCAGCCTCATCGGTATGTTCGTCGCCGGGAGCGTCGGTCTCGATAGAGAGCCGGGGTATGCGCGCCTGGCGCGCGTCATCCTTATCGCTCACGAGAAACCTCCTTGGTCACAACCGTGGTTTTAGCGGGAAGAAAACGCACGAGCGCCGTCACCCCCGGGGTGCCGAGCGTCTCCTCGCACGCCCGCTCGATAGCGTCCTGCACGCGCTTGGCAAGAGGGGCGAGCTCCTCGTCCGTCAACGCGATGGTCTCAACGGTGAAGCGCACCTGATCGTGGTCGCGCCCGAAGATGCGGCCGGTCACCGACTCGACCAGCACGCCCTCGCGCTCCGCCGCCGTCGTCGCCGTCGCCTTGAGGGCGGCGATGCTCACCTCGATATCGGGGTTACCGCCGGGGTGGAGACAGACGGGCTCGCGCCGCGCCAAGAAGATGGCAAGCACCGTGATGAGGGCACCGAGGGCGAGGGCGACCAAGCAGACGGCCAGCACGACCTGCACGGCCGCATTGTCGAGAAGCCGCTCGAAGCGCGCGGTGAACGGCCCGTAGGTGAGCCCCGTCACCAGACCCAGCACCACGATGGCGGCGAGCAGATACAGCAAGGCGCCTATCTTTTTGATGACGCGCACGGGCACACCTCCTCATCTGTTGCAGGTCCTGTGCTCGCCCAGCCGGGCGATACGGTCTGATTATACGCGAGCCGGGCCCGCGGCAGTGCGCCACAGGCCCGGTTCCATGCAGTTTGCCCTATACGGTGCGCGGGAGCGCCTACTCCTCCTCGAGGGCGGCGATAACCTCGTCGGTCATATCCATCGTGCTGTAGACGTCCTGGACGTCGTCGAGCTCCTCGAGACGGTCGATCAGGCGCTGCACCTTCTTGGCGTCGGCGGCGGAAACGGCGGTCGGAGTCGTCGGCACCATGGTGAGCTCGGAGCCCTTGACCTCGACGCCCTGCTCCTCAAGGCCCTTGGAGACGGCCATGAGGTCGCCGGGGTTGGTCCAGACGATCCACTCCTCGCCGGCGTCCTCGTAATCCTCGCCGCCCGCCTCGGCGACCGCCATCATGAACTCCTCCTCATCGCCGGCAGCGCCGTTGGCCATGAGGTTCTCCTTCTTGTCGTTGGGGTCGACGATCTCTTTGGCGACGACGACCTGGCCCTTGCGCTCGAACTGGAACGCCACAGAGCCGGTGGTGCCGAGGTTGCCGCCCGAGTGGCTGAAGGCGGAGCGCACGTCAGCCGCGGTACGGTTGCGGTTGTCGGTCAGGCACTCGACGTAGACCGCCACGCCCGCGGGGCCGTAGCCCTCGTAGACGATGTTCTCGTACACGGCCGCGTCGGCACCGGCGCCAAACGCCTTGTCGATGGCGGACTTGATCTTGTCCTTGGGCATCGACTGGGCCTTCGCCTTGGCGACGGCGGCGGCGAGCGACGCGTTGTTATCGGGATTGGGGTCGTTGCCCAGGCGGGCCGCAACGGTGATGTTACGGGAGAGCTTGGAGAAGAGGGCCGAGCGCTTGGCGTCCTGAGCGCCCTTGCGATGCTTGGTGGTTGCCCATTTAGAATGTCCGGACATGCAAGACTCCTTCTATGTATTTGCGGCCACGGGGCGCTGAGGTGCCGAGCTGGCCCATTTGAGCATGAACTTTAGCATGATATACCGTTTGCGCGCACCGGTACAGTCCCGGCGCGCGCTGCCACGCAATATGCAAAGAGACCCGAGACGGACGTGTGAGGCCGCCCGCCGTCGGCGGGGCCGCGTTGCCACCCGCTTCGCGCGGAGCGCGAGATCGCGCCGTTCACCGAAAAAAATTTGGGTGCCATCTCCCGTTATATATATTAGTGCTTTTTGTCAAAACCGCAGCTATATAGCATCAAACATCATTGTGATTGACGCTTGCATACGGGTTGACCATCGCCTAGGATACCGCGTCATCGCGACCCAACGCATCCGGAGGCGCGGTCGCGGCCGTGTAGTTTCTTTTTTTCTCGCCGTGCGGAGAGACCGCCGGCATGGGGAGAGGAGAGGTTTCATGGGAAGCCGCTTCGGCGCATCGCACCCCGAACATCGCGATGCGTCCACCGCGCCAAGGGAGAGCGCGGCAGGGCGGGACGACCGGCGCGAGGACGCCGACCCGCTCGACACCATCCGCAAACAGACAATCGACCAGGTACTATCGGAACTCGGTTCAAGCCGTGGAGGCCTCGCATCCGAAGAGGCCTGCTCGCGCCAGCAAACGGCGGGCAAGAACCTCATCGAGAGCGCGAAGAAGCGATCACCTCTTTTAGCGTTCCTCTCGAACTTCACGCACCTTATGGCCGTCCTGCTTTGGGTCGCCGGCTCCATCGCCTTTTTGGCCGGCATGCCCGAGCTCGGCGTCGCCGTATGGCTCGTAAACATCATTAACGGCGTCTTCAGCTTCTGGCAGGAGCACCGCGCAAGCCAGGCGACCGAGGCTTTGAAGAAAATGCTTCCCGCCTGGGTGACCGTCATCCGTGACGGGCAGGAGCAGAAGATCCTCGCCGAGGACCTCGTCCCCGGCGACGTGATGCTGCTCGCCGAGGGAGACAAGATTTCTGCCGATGCGCGCGTCATCCAGAGCTCTGACCTGCAGGTCAACCAGTCGACGCTAAACGGCGAGTCCACCCCGTCGCGCAAGACGGCCGACGCCGTGCTCGAAGAGGGGCTCTCCGCAGCCGAGATCCCCAACCTCGTCTTCGCCGGCACGAGCGTGTCGGAGGGCAACGGGCGCGCCGTGGTCTTTCGCATCGGCATGGCGACCGAGTTTGGCAAGATCGCCAGCCTGACGCAGAACATGGAGGCCGCCGAGAGCCCGCTCACGCGCGAGCTGAATCGCCTGACCAAACAGGTCACCGTCTTCGCCATGTGCATGGGCATCGCGTTTTTCCTGCTGAGCATGCTGGTGGTGAAGGAGCCGTTTGCGAACTCGTTCATCTTTGCGCTCGGCATGGTCGTCGCCTTCATCCCCGAGGGGCTCCTGCCCACGGTGACGCTATCGCTCGCCATGGCAGTGCAACGCATGAGCACGAGAAACGCCCTCGTCAAGAAGCTTGACTCCGTCGAGGCGCTCGGCTCCACAAGCGTCATCTGCACCGACAAGACGGGCACGCTCACGCAAAACGAGATGACCGTTAACCACCTGTGGACCTCGACGCGCGAATACGAGGTCGGCGGCGTGGGGTACGCGCCGCAGGGCACCATCGAGGCAGAGGGGCGCAGCTGGCGCGCTGTCGATGACGCCGACCTCGAGCTTCTGCTGGAGGGAGGACTCCTCTGCGGCAACGCGCGCCTCGCCGCGCCTGAGACCGAGGGCGGCCGCTGGGAGGTCTACGGCGACCCGACGGAGGCGTGCCTCATCGTCTCCGCAGCGAAAGGCGGTATCGACCGCGCCGAGCTCGAGGAGCGCATGCCGCGCATCAAGGAGCTCCCCTTTGAGAGCCGTCGCAAGCGCATGACGACGGTGCATGCCCTCGAGCAGCCCATCGATGGAGCGCGCCGCCTGGCGTTTGTGAAGGGTGCCCCCAACGAGGTCGTCCGGCTTTCCACCAAGGTGCGCCGAGACGGCCGAACCGTCGAGCTCGACGAGGCCACGCGTGCGCGCATCATGGCGGCAAACGACGCCTATGCGGCCGACGGCCTGCGCGTGCTCGCCGTGGCGTACCGCCCGCTCGACGGCGCCTGCGCCGACGCCGATATCCCCGCGAGCCTGAGCGACTACGACCCGGACACCATCGAGCGCAACCTCACCTTTGTGGGACTCGAGGTCATGATGGATCCGCCGCGCCCCGAGGTGGCGGCCGCCGTGGCGGAGTGCCGCCGCGCGGGCATCCGCATCGTCATGATCACGGGCGACTACGGCCTCACCGCCGCGAGCATCGCGCGGCGACTCAAGATCGTAGAGGGAGACGGCGTCTCGGTCATCTCCGGCTTTGAGCTCGCGCACATGGACGACGAGGAGCTCAAGCGTCGCCTGGCCGGGCAGGTGGTATTCGCCCGCATGGCGCCCGAGCAAAAGCTCCGCGTGGTGACGGCCCTTCAGGAGATGGGCGAAATCGTGGCCGTGACCGGCGACGGCGTGAACGACGCGCCGGC
>DVMF01000004.1 GCA_018715125.1 Candidatus Coprousia avicola
TGAAGGTCGACCTCGCGACCTGCGACGATAACCGTTATCCGCTGCAGACACCGCACCTCGGCGCCCCCTGCATCCGCCGCCGTCTTCCGAGGAGGTACCCATGAATCGACGCCGCCTCGCGTTCGGCCTCGCCTCCCTGCTGGCATTCGCGATCGCAGCGGTCGCGCTCCTCATCGGCACCGGTAATCTGTGCGTCACCTCGACGGCGCGCCCCGAAGGCGACAGCGCGCGCACCGTGCCCGCGCGCGCAGATGCGGGCGATGCCGACGGCGACGGCATCGACGATCAGACGGACATACTCGAGGGCGCCCTCGCCTATGTGGCCACGCGCCCCCGCTATCGCAGCGCGTATTACGCCGAGGGCTGGCCGGACGACGGGTGCGGCGTGTGCACCGACGTCGTTGCCCGCGGACTGCTTGCCGCAGGCTACGACCTCAAGACCCTCATGGCGGCCGACATCGAGCACGACCCGGAAGCCTACGGCATCGCCGAGCCGGATCCCGCGATCGACTTTAGGCGCGTGCGCAACCAGCAGGTGTTCTTCGAGCGGCACGCGCAGGCGCTCACGACCGACGTGTACGATCGGGACGCCTGGGAGCCGGGCGACATCGCGGTCCTCCCCGAGCATGTGGGCATCGTCTCCGACCGCTGCGACGCAAACGGCATCCCCTACCTCATCCATCACGAGGGCCCCTGGCAGCGCGCCTATGAGGAGGACGTGCTCGCGCGGCGCGCGAACGAGGTCATCGGCCACTATCGCGTGGCCGGCGGCCTGCGCTTACCGGCAAGCTGAGCTTCCGTGCGGGCCCGCCGGGAACCGGACCGTGTCCGCACGAAGAGCCCCTACGTGCCGCAGCTCACGGCAACAGGGCGGAAAGGTGCGCTAAAGCGGCAGGTCGACGCCGTGGCGCACCGCGATCATCTGCGCGGCGATCGAGATGGCGATCTCCGCCGGCGTCTCATCGCCCAACGGCAGGCCCACCGGCATGTGCAGGCGGGCGATCTCCTCGGGCGCAAAGCCCGCCTCGGTGAGCTTGCGATGGATGTAGGCCGTCTTCTTCTTGCTGCCGAGGCACCCGAGGAAGCGCGGATGCGCGCCGAGCGCCGCGGTGACGACGAGCGCATCGGTCGCATGGCTCGCCGTGCACGCCACCACCTGGTCGCGCGGACCTATGGCGACGCGCTCGAGCGCCTCGCCGTAGGGCGCGCAGACGACACGGGAGGCCGCAGGATGAAGCTCGGGGCAGGCGAGCTCGCGGCGGTCGTCGCAGAGGACGACGGGGTGGCCGAGGCCGGCGAGCACCGGCACGAGCGCTGCGCCCACATGACCCGCGCCGAAGATGATGGCGCGTCCCCCGGCAGCGATGGGAAGCACGAGCATGCCGTCCACGAAACCCGCCTCATCGAGGGCGAGGGCCCGCTCGGCGCGCTCGCCGGTGAGGGCATCGGAGGAGACGAGAAGCGCCGCGGGCGCCGGTCCCGCCTCGCCGGCGGCCGCCTGCAGTGCCTCCGCCTCGCTGCGCTCGGCGCGGGTATACGTCAGGCGCGCCTGAACGCGCTCCCCTCCCTCGTCGCACCAGAGGGCGCTGACCGTCGGCTCCCCCGTCTCGGGCAGCTCGAAAACCAGGCAGCAGCGCCGGTTCTCGCGAACGCAGGCGGCAAGCGCAGCCGCGGCGTCCGCCGCCTCCGGCGCCACCGCGGCAAGGCACACCGTCACCGCGCCGCCGCAAATCATGCCCGTGGCGCTTTGGGGGCTGTCGATGCCGAAGCGCCGTACTTCAGACGCCCCCTCCTCCCTGAGCTTGGCGGCGCGCCCGATAACGAGGCGCTCGAGCGAGCCGCCGCCGACGGTGCCCTGCACGCGGCCGTCGGCGAAGACCGCGAGCAGCGCCCCCGCCTTACGGGGCGCCGAGCCCTCCGTCGCCACGACGGAGGCCAGCTCGACCGTCTCCCGTCTCCGGAGCGCCTCGCTAAGCGCCGCAAGCATCTTCTCGTCCATTGCGTCCTCCCCGTCCCTTCTGAGGTCACGCGTCCGGCAAGCCGGCGCGGCGGCTATCCGAGCGCGCCCGTCAACGCGAGCACCGCCTCCAGCACGCCCCCGCCGACGGCGCGCGCCTTGTCCGATATGCTGAAGCAGTGCGCCGCGACGCCGCGCGGATCGATATCCCCCGCCTTCATACCCGGCTCCACGGGTACCCCGGGTGCCAAAAGCCCGCGCAGCACGCCGTCGATGGTCGCCGGCACCGGCGAGCCCGCCACCATGGCGACGACGTCCCCCGCGCGCACCGCGTCGCCGATGGCGCGCACGGGCTCGAAGACGCCCGCCGCCGGGGCGCGGAGCACCCGGTCCGCCCCGTGCCCCGCGATGATACCGGGGACGCCGGTGTCTGGCTCCGCCGACCCCTCCCAGATGACGCGGCCGAGGTTGTGGCCGCGGCGCGTCTCGACGACGGCATGGCAGTCCACGCCCGCCGTGAAGCCGGGGCCCACCCCGACGACGGCGCGCGCCATGTCGATCGCGGTGCCGAGGTTCCGCTTGGCGATGATGGCATCGACCACGGCGTCGGGGCAAAGCTCCGGCAGTGTCTCCGCCCCGGGGTCGACCAGGACCGCGACCAAGCCCTCGGCCATGCACGCCTCGGCAGCCGCCGCATCCGGCACGCAGCGGGCGCGCACGCCCTCGACCTCCGTCTCGCCCAAGCGGACGGCCTCCGAGAAGGCGACGGTCCGGCGGACGGTCGTGGGCTGGGCTATATCGGTCATCGAGACCGCGCACCCCGCGCGGTGAAGCCTTACGGCGATACCTGTCGCCAAGTCCCCCGCCCCTCGCACGAAAACCAGCATGTCGTCCTCTTTTCACCCCATCGCCGGCGCATACCGCAGATTACATAAGAAGATTGTATACGCGGCGCCCGCATCGGCCGCGTACCATAATGAAAGTGCGGGAAACGCCCGGGAGGCGGGCGGCCCGCAGGAGGGAGGGGCCGTGCTCGAGAAGCGCGCGTACGACGATATCGCCGAGGTGCTGGGGGTCGAGCCCGGCATAACCGCCATCATCGGGAGCGGAGGCAAGTCGACGTTGATGGATGCCCTCGCGCACGCCGTGGCGCGCGGTGGCGCGACGGCGCTCATCACCACGTCCACCCACATCCGGCGCGCCCAGCGCTGCCCGGTGTACATGGGTGCCGACGCCGCCGAGCTCGGAGGGATGCTCGCCGAGCGCGCCGTCGTCTGCTGCGGCACGCCCGCGCAAGACGGCAAGCTCGCCGCCCCACCGCTCCCGTGGGAGACGCTTGCCGGCATCGCCGATTACGTCTTTGTCGAGGCGGACGGCTCGCGCGGGCTGCCCGTCAAGGCGCACGCCGCCCACGAGCCCGTCATCCCCGCTGCGGCGCGCCTGATGATCGACGTGGTGGGAGCCCAGGCCTTCGACCGCCCGCTCTCCGAGGTGGCGCACCGCCCCGAGCTCTTCTGCGTGCGCGCGGGCGCCGCCCCGCACGAGGCGCTCACCCCCGAGCACCTCGCCGCCGT
>DVMF01000070.1 GCA_018715125.1 Candidatus Coprousia avicola
GCTCTCGCGCCACGAGCTCCGCCGGTACACGATAGGAGTCCCCATGCTCATCTACAACAGCGCCACGCACCGAAAAGAGGAGTTCAAGCCCCTGGAGGAGGGGCGCGTCCGCATGTACGTGTGCGGCCCCACGGTGTACGACAACATCCACATCGGCAACGCGCGCACGTTCATCAGCTTCGACGTGATCCGCCGCTGGCTCATCGCGAGCGGGTACGAGGTCACGTTCGCCCAGAACCTCACCGACGTGGACGACAAGATCATCAACCGCGCCAACGAGCAGGGCCGCACCGCCGCCGAGGTCGCCGAGGAGTTCTCGGCGAGGTTCATCGACGTCATGCACCGCGCCGGCGTGATGGACCCCGATGTGCGCCCGCGCGCCACCAAGGAGATCGGCCCCATGATCGGCATGATCAAGACGCTCATCGAGGGCGGGCATGCCTACGCGGCCGATAACGGCGACGTGTACTTCTCGGTGCGCAGCGACCCCCGCTACGGCGAGGTCTCCGGTCGCAAGGTCGACGACTTGATGGTGGGTGCCCGCATCGCCGCGGGCGAGGCCAAGCGCGACCCGCTCGACTTCGCGCTCTGGAAGGCGGCCAAGCCCGGCGAGCCGAGCTGGAAGAGCCCGTGGGGCGAGGGGCGCCCGGGTTGGCACACGGAGTGCGCCGCCATGGTGCACCGCTACCTCGGCTGCCCCATCGACATCCACGGCGGCGGCTCCGACCTCGCCTTCCCGCATCATGAGAACGAGTGCGCCCAAGCCACCTGCGCCTGGCACGAGGGCTTTGCCAACACGTGGATGCACACGGGCATGCTTTTGGTGGACGGCGAGAAGATGTCGAAGTCGCTCGGCAACTTCTTCACGCTCGAGGAGGTGCTCGAGAAGCATTCCGCGGCGGCGCTGCGCCTGCTCATGTTGCAGACCCACTACCGCAGCCCGCTCGACTTCTCCTGGGAGCGCCTGGCGGGTGCCGAGAACTCGCTCGGCCGTATCGCCGGCACGGTGAAGAACCTCGTGTGGGCGGCGCGCCACGCTGAAGGGCGGCCCGACGCCGCGCTCGCGCAGAAGCTCGATGCCGCGGTCCTCGCGGCGCGCGATGAGTTCGAGCGGCAGATGGATGACGACTTCAACACCGCGGGCGCGCTCGCGGCGTACTTCCAGCTCGTGACCGAGGCCAACACGTATCTCGACCAGGCGGGCTCCGCTGTCGACGCGGACGCGGCCGGCGCCGCGGCGGCGGGCATCCTGGGCGCGTTCGCGATTCTGGGCATCGAGCTGCCGAAGCCCGAGGAGGAGCTCCCCGTCGGGCTGCTCGGGGTCGCCGCGGGGCTCTGCGCCTATACGGGCGATGACGTGGACGAGGCCGCCGAGCGCATCCTCTCCGCCCGCGCCGCCGCCCGAGCCGCCAAGGACTGGGCGACGGCGGACGCCATCCGCGACCAGCTGCGCGACATGGGCCTCATGATTGAGGACACCGCCGCGGGCAGCCGTATCAAGCGCCTTTAGGGTGCCTGCCGCACCGGGCGGACGCCCAGTATGACCAGCAACGGCTCTAGGTAGGCCCGGTTGCAGTCGTCAAAACCCTCGCGCATGCCCTCGAGGGCGATCCTCTCGCGCTCATTGCCGCGCGCGATTTCGCCCTCGAGCATGCTGAAGTAGATGCGCATCGCTATCTTGTCGAGCGCGCCGAGCCGTTCGAAATGAAAGCCGCCGCGACAGTACACCCATGGCAGATCGGGGTACGCCTCGGCGGGAAACGAGCGGCGGAAGGCTTCTTCGTGCTCGCTGGCGGGCCAGAGCTCGCAGGGCATGGGCGTGGCGCCCACCGCCACGACGGCGTAGCGCTTCTCGGGGTGGCGCGCCATGTACGCCTTGAACGGCTTGGAGCCCTTGAGCGATGCTGCGTGGAACCAGCCCGCCAGCACCACGAGGTCCGCATCGGCGCCGACGCGCTCGAGCTCAGCGATGGGTGCAGGTGTGCAGCCGAGCTCTTCGCCCAGCCAGCGGGCATAGGTTGCGGCGGACCCCGTTTGCGAGCAGTAGACGACGGCTGCCTTCATGGCGGTCTCCTTATCATCGACGCGAGGAGCTCTACCCATAGGTGTTCCTCGGAAGGGGTCTGCCTATGCCGGGAGGGGCGAAGCCTTACCGTACGTTGACACAAGCGCCGCCCGCGCCGCGGGATTGCATCTGCGGTTTTAGCGGCATTGTGGTTTCATACTCGGGCAGCGCCGCTTACAGTAGTATCTATCCCGTGAATGTGCGGGGCGCGGCTGAGGTGGCGCTCCCGCCGGCAGGGCCGAGCGACAGATGAGGGCGAACATGACGAAGCGCGTGCGCGGCGATAAGCGAAGCGGCAGGACAAGCGACCGTCAGGCAGCGGCAAAGCGCCGTCCGGCGGGGGAGTATATCGAGGGGCGCCGTGCGGCAACAGAGGCGCTACGCGCCGGGTTTCCCGTCAAGCGGGCCCTGGTTGCCGAGGGCGAGGGCAAAGATGCCGCGTTGGCGCAGCTGGTGGCGTATCTGCATGCGGCGGGCGTGCCCGTTATCACGCGCCCGCGCGCGGAGCTCGACGCCCTTTCCGCCCACGGTGCGCATCAGGGCATCGCGCTCGAGGTCGGCGCGTTCCCCTATGCGGAGCTTGCTGACATCGTGGCGCGTGCGGGCGAAGGCCCCGCGCTCGTGGTCGTGCTCGACCACGTGACCGATGCGGGGAACTTCGGCGCCATCGTGCGATCGGCCGAGGTGGTGGGAGCCGCGGGCGTCGTTATCGCCAGCAAGCGCGCCGCCGAGGTCAACGTGGGCGCGTACAAGACATCGGCCGGCGCCGTCATGCACCTGCCCATCGCCCGCGTCCCCAACATCGCCCGTGCGCTGGAAGACCTCAAAGCTGCCGGCTTCTGGACGGTGGGAGCGAGCGAGCACGCCGAGGGCACCTGCTGGGAGACCCCGCTCACGGGCCGCATCGCCCTCGTGATGGGCTCCGAGGGCGAAGGTTTGAGCCGCTTGGTGCTCGAGGCCTGCGACGATCTCGTCCGGCTGCCTCAGCGCGGCATGACCGAGAGCCTGAACGTCGCGCAGGCAACCACGGCGCTCGTCTACGAGTGGCTGCGCGTCAACGAGGCGGCGCTGCCCGCGGCACCTGAGCCGCAGGTCGGCGGTGGGGCTGCCGCAGGGGCGGAGGTGTAGCCATGGGCAAGAAGAACCGTGCCAAGGCAAAGGCGAAGCGCTTTGGCGAGGGGTCGGCGAAACCGATCGTCTCGGCAAGCACCTTTGGGGTGGGCAACGCCTTCTCCGCCGCGTTTGGCGAGGTACCCGAGCCGCCTCGCGGTGCGAACGGACGCGGCCAGACCGAGCTCCTCGTGGTCGACGGCTACAACGTGATCCATGCGGACCCGCGCTACGAGCGCCTTATCTTCGACCGCTCGGACGACCCGTACTCGCGCGACGTCTACGATGCCGCGCGCACGGCGCTCATCGCCGACGTCGCCGCCTTTGCCCAGGGCCGCTATGAGCCGGTGATCGTGTTCGACGGTTCCGGCAACGTCAACCCCGACCGCCCCAACCTGCCGCAGGCGGGCGTGCGCATCGAGTTCTCGCCTACGGGCGTTTCTGCCGACACCGTCATCCAGCGGCTGTGCACCGATGCCCGCGAGCGCGGCCGTGCGTGCTCCGTCGTGACGAGCGACGGCACCATCCAGGCGACGGTTATGGGCAAAGGGGTGACCCGCATCTCGGCCCGCATGTTTGTGGGCGAGGTCAACCAGGTGGATGCCGACGTGGCGGAGGCCGAGGCCGCACCCGATATCAAGCTGACGCTCGGCAGCCGACTCTCGTCCGAAGCCGCTGCCAAGCTTGCCGCCCTGCGCAACCGCATATAGGCGGTTCCAGACCGTGAGTTCAAGTGCGTTGGGGCGTCTGCCAAGACTGAGGCGGCGCCGCAGGACTCGGTGAGGGCGACGCCTCCCGTCCGACGCGGCTACCGAGCGAAGATGTCATTCGGCCAGTTGGCTGAGGCGTTTGCACGCCGACCAAAGTATCGAGCCCTTTTGGCTCATGAGCCTGTTTACCATGCGTGCTTGGAATTCATCTCTGGTGTGTACATTCAACTTTGCATAAATGTGGCGACGATGCGTTTTGACGGTATTTTTCGAAAGATAACTGTGTAGTGCAATGGCCCCAATGCTCTCGCCCGCGCAGAGCAGATAAGCAACTGGCAGCTCAGCAGGTGTCAACCCGTCCTCTTTAAGCGTGGTCTGAAACCATGTTTTACTGTTGAGTGCGTGTATGCACCGCTTGCGCGTTTGAAGGGCGGTTCCGATCCATGTCGCCCCGCTGCTCATAAGCACAATGACAACCATCGCCTGACAAGCAATGTCTAGCTTTGCTCCTTGCAGCGCTAAGCCGCCGAGCACGCCATATAGCCACAACTTCAACGCGTGTTTACCTGATTTATCTGGTGTTATCGCCTCCTCTCCCTGTAGATACTCTGGTGTTATCGCCTCCTCTCCCTGTAGATACGGAGCAGCAATATGAATGATGTATGCGGCGATGGCAACTGGTATCGCCAAGGTCGCGGCGGCGATATGTTCAGGGGGCATCTCGACGTATCGTGTTTCACTCAAAACGAGGACGAGCATGCCAAGCCCCATCATGATGAGGTCGATTCCAAGAGATGTTGAGGTGCGCTCCATAACCATGTCGATCAGCCGATGAAGCTTGTCGTGAGGCGATGGAGCAACGGCTTTCAGAACCGGGGCATTATTGAGGCCTTTTGTTGAAAGGAATTTGGCGTAGGTGAGCGCGAGCGCCAAAGTGCCGCATACGCACACGGGGAGAAGTGATGGGAAAAAGTAGATAAGTAACCATATGCCACCGGTACTGAACAGGAAAAATACTCTATGGACTCGGGTGACAGAAGCGTTGGCAATGCCATAGGCTTCCCATGCGAACCAAACGCCAGATAGCCGGCAGCCCCATGCAACGAACTGGAGGCACACGGTTTCATAGTAGGTTGCGGGCTGTTGCTGGTTAATGAGCAAGAAGCGGAAGGCAAGGAACAGGGCGGCTGAAATGCTGCATCGCTGGACTGTGTCGATTGTTGTAGCGGCGGTGTGCGGTCTTGCTGATGGGGCACATAGCATAATGAGCATGGACGTGACTTCGGCGATAGACGCTATGGTGTCCGGGCCATTCCCGGCGTGGGGAAGTTGGGTGATTACAGCGTCAGGGATGAGTGTTCGGATATCCTGCGATAGCAAAAGCAAGAGGATCCCCATGCTGCAAGAGGCCAGGATTTCCGCGCTGCGCTGTTCGACGATGTGCTTCGTAATAAGGATCGCACGGTTTCGCTGACGGGCTCGACTCGAGCCGGTCAGCAGAGTTGAGAGCTGAAGTTTTGCGTAGCGCTGACCGGGTGGTGTTAGCTGCTTTGCTGTGGAAGCAGGGGAACCTTCAAGAACAGCAGGTGTATTATGCTGGAGTTTTTGCCGCGAGCGTGCAAGATAGGTGTTCACGGTGCTTCGTGCAATGCCTAAGTCACGCGCAATCTGTGCTGCGGAGAAGCCGCCTTGAGCTCGATGAAGCACGGATTGTTCGCGAGGTGAAAGACGGTCTTTTTGGTATGCAGGCAGAATAATGGACTCGACCTCTCTCGGCTTGATGGGTTCTTCATCATGGCATGTGGTCAACCGGTAGAGCACGATAGCCGCGCCGAGGATGAAGAGGGCCAGCACATTTGGGGAGGCGATCGCGGTGCCCCCATGGGTCACGATGGTCTCGACCATTGCTGGGCGTAACAAGATGGCGAGCACGGCAAGCATGGGATAAAGATGCGCAGATGTTTCGGCTCGCATGTTATTCGCCTGAGAGGGGGAAGAGCTGAGCCCTGTCATCAGCGCAAGCGCACTGCAGAGCGTAAAACACGCATCGCAGCAGTACGCTAATAATCCGAAGTTGTTCCAGATAATTCCAATTATTGCTAATCCGGAGAGAGATAGGCACGCGCCGAGCATGATTGATCCTGGTTGAGGAGCACAAACGGCTGCGATAGCGATTGAGACAAGGGATATCGCGACGATAAACAGGCAGATTGCGATATTGCGTTGAGCAGCTGCTGTTTCCAGCATCGAGCAAGGATCGAGTAGCGTGCAGCACGTGAGGGCAATGAGAAGGCAAGCGCAGGCGGATAACGAGGGTTTGCTCGCGCTTGTCGGTGACGTGTCAGCGATGGGGGCATTCTTTGTGTCGCGTGAGCCCGGTATTTTCTGATTGACGTATAGGGGTAGAGGATAGGCCGCAACAAACAGACATGATGCGAGGGTAAGGCCAAACGCGATGGGAGCAGGCATTGCGGCTGTTCCGCTTGCAACAACGGTGACTGCGACGGATTTGTTCTCCCCACAGGCTGCCAAATGACTTGATGAACGGAAGAAGAGTAGCGGGACGCCTGCTCCTGCAAACAGAGAACCTACTGTTGTGATTGCCAACCGGGAACTCTTGATGGTCAAGAACGAACAGCAGCATATGAGTAACAAAGATGCGTCAAGCAACTTGCCGTGAACGCCGCAAAAGGCGTGATGTGGTAGCCGCTGCGATTGGATGAGACAAATGGCGGCAGCCATCGCGGTGAAATACGCCATGTCGCTCGGATAATCGATAAACGTGGCGTTATTCAGATCAGAGAGGAATATCGATTGAAAAAGGATGCGCGAGACGCATAGCGTTCCGGAAACAACGGCGAACGCTCTTGCGGTGTTAAGCATGCAACCGAGGGCCTCAGGCGCACCATTTAGCTGGTGAGGACATCGCATACGCATCTCCCCCTTGTCCCCAAGTATACTCAATCGCACAGAACGCCCGTCCGGATTCTAGAAACCAGACGGGCGCTCAACTTCTTAGCGACGTTTCATGAGTAGCACCGCGAGTCGTACAACGCTAAAGAACAGGAGAAACGCAAAGGCTACTGATGCCATATGAAAGTTGCCGTTTGCGCTAATCACGCAGGCAGCTATTGCCGACACGATTTGCCCCGCTGCTGCGAGATAGCCTATAGCGGAAGCAATCTTCAAGGTAATCCCTCCTTAAACTGGTGGGAAAGGACCACGTTCAACTGTATCAATGAGGCCCGTGTAGTTCGCGTTGCGGTACAACCTTGTTACCTCATAAATGTAATACGTATTGGGGTAGTAGTGGCGAGGAACGCTTTACGTGAGAGGTTGCGATGTTCGGGTCTGTTCATATTGACCTCCGATAGCCGATAACCGGGTAACTGAACGCGACTACAGCAGCTGCCTCTGCGTCAAGTGAAATGATAGGGAATGGTTGCCATAACAGCATGTCAACAGATAGGGTGATTGCAGCGAGGACGGCGTTCGCGATTGCATGTAGCCGGCGCGCGGGTACGAGGCGCCGCCCCTTTGCAGTTCGGTCTCGTCGGAGAAGCTGCGCGTAGCCTCGTCAATAAGCCCTATGCGCGCGAGCGCCGCGGCGTAGGCCGCGTGAGCTCGGCGCTCAGTTGGGCGTCCCGGGGGCATGGGGATGGAGAGCCTGCGGCGTGCTTGCGGGAGCTGCGATGATTGAGTATGCTAAGTTCTCATGCCAGCGTGGCTCAACGGTAGAGCAAGTGATTTGTAATCACTGGGTTGCGGGTTCGATTCCTGTCGCTGGCTCCCTAGAAAACATGAGGCCCGGGCCGTGCGGTCCGGGCCTTTGTCATAAGAGAGGTGCTCGCGCCATCGCAGGTATACGCTGCGGCACACAGGTTGCGACGCACCGAATTCGGTTGAGGGTCCGTTCACGCGGCAGGCAAGAGGATGTTCAGGTCGACGGACGTGTCGATGCCCGCCACGGTGCCCGCGTTGGTGTACTGCCACATACGGAAGACGAAGGACGTCTGCGGGGTTGCCGTGCCGTAGGCGGCAAACCACACCTCGCGCCCACCTAGCGCGTCCGGGAGCGCCCGGGCCCTCGAAGACGCGTCGCCGAGCATGGTGCTGTCCGTAGAGATGAAGCGCGCCAGATCCTGGTCGTTACCGTACACGATCGTGGCGTAGCCAGCATCCTCAAGGGTCTCGCAGAATGCGGCGGCGCACGCGGCGAGCGTGGCGCTGTCCACGTCGTTCGCCCGCCCCGCGACGCCGACGATGGGCTCGTGGTCAAACGCGACGGGCATCTCGAGCGTGCGCCCGCCGAGTAATCCCAAGACAAACGCGGCCTCCTCGCGTGCCTCGTCCACGCTGGTAGCCTGCGAGAAGAAGTAAGCGCCCACATCGAGGCCGGCTGCCTGCGCACCCTCGAGGTTGTACGCCGCATAGGCATCGGTGTTGAGCGCGCCCTCGGTGTAGCCGCGGTACCCGAGGCGCACCATGGCGAAGTCGATGCCATCGGCAGCGACGGCCTCCCAGTCGATATAGCCCTGATGGTCGGAGACGTCGACGCCGAGGCGCGATACCGTCTGCCCGTCCTCAACATAGGAGAGCCGATCGCTCGACCAACTGAGGTGAGACCAGGTATAGGGAGAGGACATACCGCCTCGCGCGCCATCGCCGGCAACACACGAGCGTACAATGATGCCGATGATAAGGCCGACGATGAGCAGGGCCGCCAAGATGCCGATCCGGCGCGGCGCGCGCCGCGAGGGTCCGGCGCCCTGCGCGCGAGGGGAGCGGCGTACAGCGGCGCGCTGCTGGCGGGAGGTGCGAGCGTCGCGCGGCGCGACGTGAACCGAACCTCGACGCGCGCGGGGGCGCGCCTGCGTATGTGGGGCGTGGCGACCTGTCATAGAGACATCGTAGCAAACAGAACTCCTCACGGCGGAGAAGAGCCGAGATACAGGCTCTTCATAAGCTCACCATGCTAAAGTGAAGAAAAACCGCAGGTGAGGGATGATAGATACGCCCGGGTGCGTGTATTTAAGTAAAGTGGTTGACAGCCGCGGGCGCGACGTCGTACTATTCATTCGCTCGCAAGGAGCTCGCCCTTTGGGCAGGTGCGTTGCGAGGCTTGCTATAAGGGAGTGTGCCCGAGTGGTTAATGGGGACGGGCTGTAAACCCGTTGGCTCTGCCTACCAAGGTTCGAATCCTTGCGCTCCCACCAGCAAGCAAGCGCCTGTATAGCTCAGTCGGTAGAGCACTTCGTTGGTAACGAAGAGGTCACCAGTTCAAGTCTGGTTGCAGGCTCCAGTACGGCGGTGTAGCTCAGCTGGTTAGAGCACACGGTTCATACCCGTGGCGTCACTGGTTCGAATCCAGTCACCGCTACCAGGTAACAAGGTGGCTTTCCCGCATGGGGGAGCCACTTAAGTTAAAGGGCATGTCCCTGCCGGGGACGACCTCAAGGAGGAGGGCTTTATGGCC
>DVMF01000071.1 GCA_018715125.1 Candidatus Coprousia avicola
CTCCACGGGCTTCAGCAGATAGTCAACGGCGTCGACGTCAAACGCCTCGACGGCGTGATCGCTGTAGGCGGTGACGAAGACGATGGCCGGCGGGTTCTTAAGCTTATGGAGGGCCTCGGCAAGCTGCAGGCCGGAGGCGCTGGGCATAGAAATATCAAGAAAGACCACGTCGACGCGGTTCTCCATCAGCTTCTCAATGGCAGAGCGCACGCTCGAAGCCTCGATAATGGAGCTCGTCTTTCCCGTCTGCTCTAGCAGAAAACGCAGCTCGGAACGGGCGGGGGCCTCATCATCGACAATCATGGCACGGAGCATTGACACGATCCCTTTCGACCTTTCTACCGACTGCCCCGGAGCAGAAGCCCCGCGGGGCGCGCCCGCACGCAGCGGGCTTCCCATCGATACGTCCGCACCGACACGGACGTTTAGTTATTTTACCCTATCATCCCGCGCAAAGATGCTGTCGACCAAATCGAGATGCAATGTAACCGTCGTGCCCTCGCCGGGGGCCGAGGCGACGCGCGCGAATGAGTGCGGGCCGTAGAAACGGTGGATGCGCTCGGAGATGTTGCGCATGGCAACGCCGGCGCCCCCGCCCTGCGGCGCTTGAGCGTCGGGCTTGGGCAGCGACGCGTCGAACAGGCGCGCCGCCGTTTGGTCGTCCATACCCACGCCGTCATCTGCCACCTCGATGGAGAGGGCCTCGTCGCCGCTCGCGCGCACCCGCACCGTGATGTGAAGCGCCCCCTCGTCCGAGAGCGCGTGACGGACGGCGTTCTCTACAAGCGGTTGAATGATGAAGGCGGGCACCGGGGTATCGGCCACGTCGTCATCCACCTCAAACGTCGCCTGAATGCGGTCCTCGCCAAAACGGGCCTGCTCAAACGTGAGGTACCGCTTGGTCTGGGCGACCTCGCGCGTGACGGGGATGAGCGAGCCGGAGTTGTCGAGCGTGGCGCGGTAAAACGATGAGAACTCGCGCAGCAGCTCCCGGGCGCGCACGGGATCGGTGCGCGTAAAGGAGGCGATGGTGTTGAGCGTGTTGAAGAGGAAGTGCGGGTTGATTTGCGCCTGCAGCGCGCGGACCTCGGCGCGGGCGGTGAGCTCCTTTTGGATCTCGAGCTCGTGGATGGCGAGCTGGGTGGAGAGCAGCTCTGAGAAGCCCGTCACGAGGGCGTATTGCGTGCGGTTGACGGCGCGCGGCGCATTGAAATAGAACTTGAGGGCGCCAATGGTGCGCTCGCCCACCTTGAGGGGCGCGATGATGCCCGCGCGAATCAGCCGAGTGCGGCCGTTCTCTCCCGCGACCTCGAGCGGGTGCATGAACGACTGGACGATGCCGTGCTCGATAACATAGCGCGTCGCCTTGGTGTGTATGGGCGAGCCGGCGGGGAAATCGTCGGCGAAATCGCCCACGCAGGCGAGCACGCGCTCGGTGTCGGTGATGGCGATGGTGCTCGCGCGCGTCTGCGGGATGAGGCGCTCGCAGATGGCCGCAGCGCTCTCGGCGGTAAGACCGTCCTGCAAGGCCTCGAGCATCTCGGACGCCACCGAGAGCGTCTCCTCGGTATAGCGGGAGCGCAGCGTATCGGGATTGCGGCACAGGCGCGCGAACAGCACGAGAAACACGACGAACGCCACCGTGGCGACACCGGTGAGCGTGAACTCCACGTGCGTGGTAAACAGATAGAGCAGGATGACGGCGATGATGCACGCGCACACCACCGTACCCGCCCAGAGCGCGAAGTCGGTTGCGCGCCGCCCCCGTGTCGTCGATGCCATCGGTTAATCCTCCATAAGCGCCGCAAGCTCGCGGTTGTTCCACAGTCCATCGACGATTGTAGGCCAGAACCGCCAGAAACGCAGGTACGCATCTTGGTGATCGCGGGCATACCGCTCTGCCTCGGCGCGACCTCGGCGCAAGATCCGCAGGTAACCGAGGTGCTCACGCGTTATGAGCATGCGGATGAGGGCGGTCTTGCGCACGCGCTCATCAAGCTCGCCCGAGATCCACGGCCCTGGGTAGGGCATGAGCGAGGCGGGGGTCACGGCGACGAGCTCGTTTTGATGGCTCGCATGGACGAGCTTGGCGCGCTCGTAGTACCAGCGATAGACGTCCTGCATAAAGCGCGGGGCCATCTCGCGCGACTCCGGCGGCAGGTGGCGCACGCTCCACTGATTGTCGAACCACATATCGAGACCAACCAGGCGAAGGTTAAACAGGTAGTCCAAGTCCTCGCCGCGGGTGATGAAGGGGTCGAAGGGCACCTGCGCGAAGGCGCGGGACGTGAGGGCGAGGCAGCCGCCGCACACGTAGTTCGAGCGCGAGATGCGCGTGCTCGCGAGGGCGCGCTTCATCCATGCGTTGAACTCGGGGCGCTTGGTCCACCAGCGGTTGGCAAGGCCGGCACGCGAGGTATCGGCCAGAGGCGAGCCGGCGCGGTCGTAGAAGTAGCCCGTCTTGGCGAGGATGGGGAGCCCCTGGCGCGTCTCGTGGCCGAGGGCGTACAGTGCGCGGCGCATAAAGTCGGCACCGGTCACGACCTCATCATCGTCCAGGTAGATAACGGTGTCGCACCCCAGGATGCACGCGACGGCAAGCCCCATGTTGCGAATGGCGCCATAGCCGCGCAGGGACACGCACTCGCCCGTGCCCGCGGGCGCCAGCTCGCCCACGTGGTCGGCGATGCGCGCCGCCTCCACATTGGTGACGACGGTGACGGCCAGGCGGGGGTGCGCCCGGACGATCTCGTGCACGCGGCGGCTCACCTCGACGGTAGCTGAAAGCGGGCACACCACCAGAAGGATGATGCGGGGCAGGTCGCGCACCTTCTCGAGCGAGGCCAGGCAGCGCTCGAGCTCGGGTTGCGACGCGCCCAGCTCGGTCGCATGGTCGTACGCACCGGGGGCGTCGAGCGCATCGCTTGCACTCGCCCAGTACGTCGGGATAATGATCGTGGCCCGCTGTGCCATCGTCTTCACGCTCCCACCCCAAGGCAGCGGCACCCGCGCTTGGCGCCGCGGCCTACTTGGTCCCCGCATCGTCGCCTTAGGCAGGCGGATGCACAAAGGCGGGAGGCAAGCAGCGTTTGCCTAGCCTAGCAGCCGGAGCCGTGGGCACCCGTTGCGCCGGCGGACGCCGAGGCCGTGCCCGCGGCCTTTGCCTCGAAGGGCGAAAGGGCGCGAAAGTACGGGGCGCGCGCCAGAGAACGGGCGAGGGGGTACCCCAACACATACATGATAACCGCTTCGCCCGCGGCGGTCGCCACAAGACCAAAGAGGTACATGGGGAGATAGGCGCCGTCGAGCGAGATGGACGTGAAGGGGATGGTGTAAAAGCCCGTGGCCGTGAGCAGCAGCGGCAGGTAGGCCGGCACGATGATCGCGTTGGCGATCACGGGGCCCAAAAGTGCCAGCGCCGGGTGGCGGCGGAGCTTCCAGGTAACGAGCGCGCCCACGCATGTCGCCGCGGAGCCAAACACTACGTCAAGAAGTCCGAGCGCACCCGTGCCGGAAAGCGCGATATTGGCGACGTTGGCCAACGCGCAGCCGAGCGTGAGACCCGGCACCGCCGCCGGCGTGAAAAGCGCGAGCGCGCAGAGGGCCTCGGAGACGCGGAACTGTACGGGGCCCCACGCAAGGTTGCCCAAAAAGAGCATGGTCATGAGGGTGCACGCTGCGTAGACGGCAGCGATCATGCCCGTTTGGGCGATGTCATGTGATTTCACGTTGGATCACCTTCTGATGGTTGGAGGGCTTTACTGATGCCCCTCGGCCCTCCCCCATCGACTAGGCGAGCGCGTCTTCGCCCGGCGCCAAACCCCGCGCCCTAGGCGACACCCTTGATGCGGACGAGCCTCATGAGCATGACAAAGCCCACGACCAGCAAGATCCCGATGGAAAGCACTCCTAAAGAAGGATCGCCCGTGAGCGATGTCACCACCGATACTAGCAGAGTTCCCATAACGGATGCGTAGCGCCCAAAGATATCGAAGAATCCGTAGTATTCGTTGGCGCGCTCTTTAGGGATGAGCTTGCCAAAGTAGCTGCGCGAGAGGGCCTGGATGCCGCCCTGGAACATGCCGACCAAAATGGCCAGGATCCAGAACTCGACAGCGGACTTTAGGAAGAACGCCGCAAAGAGCACGATCGCCACGTAGGCCGCCACCGCAATGATGATCATCTTGAGCGTGCCCTGCGTCTTGGCGAGGCGCCCGTAGATGATGGCCGAGGGGAAGGCGACAAACTGGGTGACGAGCAGCGCCAAGATGAGTTGCGTGGAGTCGATGCCGAGGGCGGTGCCGTACGTCGTCGCCATGGAGATGACGGTGTGGACGCCGTCGATATAGAAGAAGAACGCGATCATGAAGATGAGGAGCGCGCGGTCGCCCGCGATGCGGCGCATGGTCGCAAAAAGCCCCGTGACGGTGCGCTTGACCTCGGAGGCAAAGGTCTCGCCCGGGGCGAGCTCCTTCGCATAGCGCTGGCGGTACGTGCGCACCAGCGGGATGGTGAAAAGCAGCCACCACACGCCCGTGATGACAAACGAGAGCCGCGTGCAGAGGAGCATGTCGAGCCCGAGTACGGCGGGGCCGCCCATGATGAGCGCGATGCAGACGATGAACGGCACGCAGGAACCCACGTAACCCCACGCGTAACCCGAGCTCGAGACGGCGTCCATGCGCTCGTCGGTCGTAACGTCGGGCAGCATCGCGTCATAGAACGTCATAGACGAGTTGAGGCCGATGGTGCAGAGCACGTAGATGACCAGAAACGGCATGGCCGCCATGGGAAGCGCCTGTGCGAAGCAGAGCACCAGACCCGTGAGGAAGAAGCCGAGGAAGAACTTGATCTTGTTGCCCGCAAAGTCGGCAAGCGACCCCAGGACGGGCATGAGAAGGGCAACCACGAGCGAGGCGATGGTCTGGGCATTGGCCCACGCGGTCACCAGCTCGGCGGAGTTGGCCGCCGTATTGATGGCATCGAAATAGATGGGAACCACCGAGGTGTTCAGCAGGACGAGGGCCGAGTTTCCCACGTCATACATTACCCAGTTGCGCTCCAGTGCCGTGTATTTCATGCGCGCCGCGCCTCCTCAACCCCGGCCAATCAGATGGCACTATGGTACGGCAGGCGGCGCATGGGGAGGCGTCAGGATTTCGTAAAGCGCACAAGAGGGGGTGCAAGCGCATCAGCCCTTTCTGAAGGGAGGGAGGCGGAGCCGAGATGGCTGGCGTCACCTCGGCCCCGTGCTCTTAGTAATCCCGCGCGATGCGCGCGTAGTACGCAGCGCGCCCCGGGTAGGCGCGGCCTTCAGCAATCTCATGTGCCCAGCGGCTCGACGGCGTACCCGCAACAGGCCCCGCGAGTACCGGGTCGTTTGTCTCAGCCATCCAGGCAAGGACACGTCCGCGCAGCCGCTCCAGCACTTCGCGGTAAGCGGGGTCATCGGCGAGGTTTACCCGCTCCTGCGGGTCGTTTGTAAGATCGTAAAGCTCTTCTGGCTCGTTGGGGACCTCGAGGCGCGGGCTCATGTCGCGCCCCGATGCGCTCAGGTGTGCATCGACGGTCACGTACACCTTTGGTCCATCCTCGAGGTTCATGATGTAGCAGTAGTCCTTCGTGCGGATGCCGCGCATCGGATGGTAGGCATCATGCCAGGTAAGCTCGGTGAAGAAGGATTCGCGAGCGCAGCAGGCGCCGTCGGTCACCGCGGCGGCGAAGCTCGTGCCGTCGATATCCTCGGGCGCCTCAATGCCAGCCAGTTCAAGTAACGTCGGCATGAGGTCGATATTGCAGAGCAGGTCGTTGTTGCGGCTCCCCTCGCGATGACCCGGGGCAGAGATCATGAGCGCCGTCTCAAGACCCGCCCGCTTGAGCGTGCCCTTAGCGTTGGGGAATGCAACGCCATGGTCCGTCGTGTAGAGGACGATGGTGTTTTCTTTGAGCCCGTAAGCCTCAAGCGCCTCGAGGATGCGGCCAACGGCCCTATCGAGCACCTTAGCCGAGCCATTGTACTGCGCCAAATCATGACGCACACCCGGGGTGTCATCGAGGAAGGGCGGCACCTGTACCTGAGCGGGGTCGTCGGCAACAAGCTCGTATTCGTCGAAATCGCGATGGGTCTCAAAGAAGCCCACGCTCGCATAGAAGGGCCGCTCCGCATCGCGCTGCTCAGCCAAGTATGAGATTGCAGCGTCGGCAACACGCGGGGCGCGGTCGCCCTCGACGGGGATGACTCGCTCGTAGCCGAGCTCGTATGTCGAGGAAAACACACGGTCCTCGATGGGCGGCGCGACGTTGATGGTCTCGTGGCTCAATCCGATGAGCGTCGTCTCGTATCCCGCGCTCGCAAAGACAGCGGGGAGCGTCGCGACGCCCGGGCTGATGCAAAAACCCAGGTGCGCAAGACCGATGAGACCGTTGTTGTGCGGATAAAGACCAGTCAAGATGCTCCCGCGGCTCGGGCTGCATTGCGGCGCGGCGCAGTAGTACTCATCGAACAGCACGCTCTCATGAGCGAGTGCCTCGAGGTGAGGAGTCTCGACTTCATAGCCGTAACTTTGCAGCATTCGCCCCGTATCATGGGAGATGAGAAACAGCACATTCGGACGCGCCATGTAATCCTCCTTTGGAATATGTGTAGCTGGGTTTCATAGTATATACAACCAGATCTATTGTTCAGCAAGAATGAAGTTGGAATACTGAATGTAATTTCAAATGATCTACCGTTTACCGCTATATTTCAGCCGTTTATCCGTATCACGTTTACTTATTCAAGTAAGTTCGCTACCTTGGACCTACATTGTTGTCTATACAATAGGAGGAACGAATGCCCCAGAATGACGTGCAGGCAATTCTCGACCTCGTCGGCGGACCACAAAACGTGGTGTCCGCGGCGCATTGCCTCACCCGACTTCGCCTCGAGCTGCGCGACAACGCGCTCGTCAAGGAGGAACAGATCAAAGAGCTCCCCCTCGTTAAGGGCGTTATTGTCAGCAACGGCCAGTACCAGATCATCATCGGACCGGGTACGGTAAACAAAGTGCATCAGGAATTCGTCGAACTCGCCGGCATCAAGGACGAGAAGGGGGACGCCGCGCGCACCTCTTCCTCGCAGCACGCGAACATCCTGCAGCGCGTCATCAAGGCGCTAGGCGATATCTTCATACCCATCCTGCCGGCCATCGTCGCTTCCGGCTTGCTCATGGGCCTCAACAACCTCATCACCAACCCGGGCATCTTCTACGCCGATCAATCTGTCCTGCAGGCAAATCCGGCATTCGAGGGTGTTGCGAACATGATCGCCCTCATCGCGAACACCGCCTTCCAGTACCTGCCGGCTCTCGTGGGCTGGTCCGCCGTTAAGAAATTCGGCGGCAACCCCGTACTCGGCATCGTGCTCGGCCTCATCATGATCAACCCCGCGCTCATGCCTGCGCCCGAGTTCGCCAAGAACCCCGTCGATGCAACATACTGGAACCTGTTCGGCTGGCAGATCGCCAAGGTCGGCTATCAGGGCCAGGTCATCCCGGTGCTCTGCTCTGCCTTCATCTTGGCGAAGACCGAGAACTTCCTCACCAAACACATCCCTGATCTTGTGCAGATGATCCTTGTCTCGCCGCTCGCATTGCTCTTCACGGGTTTTGTCACGTTCACGGTCGTCGGCCCCGTCACGCTCGCGCTTTCGAACTTCATCACCGACGGCATTTTGGCTCTCTTCGGCATCTCCCCCATCATTGCCGGCTTCATCTTTGGCGCACTTGTCTCACCACTTGTCGTCACCGGAATGCACCATCTGTTCCTCGGCGTCAACGTACAGATGATCGGCGCGCTCGGCTACTGCACTCTCTGGCCCATCCAGGTGATGGCCTCAATCGGACAGGGCGCTGCCTCCTTCATGATCTTCTTGCTTGAGAAGAATAAGAAGATGCGCAGCATCGCATTGCCTGCCGCCATCTCCGCTTGGCTGGGCATCACCGAACCGGCGATCTTCGGCGTCAACCTGCGCTACAAGTACCCCTTCGTCGCCGAGATGATCGGCGCAGGCTGCGCTGGCGCCATCGTCGCCGCAGCAGACGTCAAGGCCATCTCCATTGGCATCTCGGGTCTGCCGGCGCCGCTCTCCATCATGCCTGAGTACTGGACAATCTACTTTATCGCGATGGCAGTATCCATCGGCGTCACCATGGCGCTAACCTTTATCTTCCATAAAGCGGGCTTCGGTAAGAAGAACGACGCCGAAGTCGAGGCAGAGCTGGACTAGCCGAAGCCCGATTGGAAACCTAACCGCAAAAGCCTCATTGCAATCACGCAACAAGGCCGCACGAGGACCAGCCCAATCCGCTGCAACAGATCCCGCACGCAGCACGGGGCACAGAAACGCCCGCTACCGCATCGGCCGGTAGCGGGCGTTGTCGATCAGATGAAAAGTGTCGACGCGCTGAAAGGCAGTATGGACCTGAAGCAATGCGGCGTTCTCAAGGTAAACAAGGCTGTTGGTCACCACTACATGGCTGTCATCGCTCAGATCAAGGTTAAGGCGAACCTCGTCGTCTGGCCGTTCGACCGTAATGTCCTTGTGCGCGTAGCCAATGCGAAGGCCGAGCTCCCCCTCGAGATATTCGTACACCGAGGTCTCAAGCACCTGCTCGGGCAGCCGTGCTCCGACTTTCTCAACGAGGAAGTAATCGCGATCGAATATAACGCGCTCGCCGCTCAACGAGCGAATGCGCTCAATGAGAACGCACGGGCGGTCTGCAGCTGCCGAGAAACCAAATTCACCTTCCTGAATCAATGCGGTCTTCTGCGTGAGAACCGTGGTCTCGAGCTTGCCCTGATGGCGCTCAAGCAGGCTGGAGAAACTCGTGAGGTGTGCAGAGTCAATCTGAAGTTTCCTCGCCTCAAGGACCCTAGAGCCATGGCCATGCACCTTCTTGATGAGACCGTCGCTCTCGAGCAGCTGCTCGGCAACGCGCACCGTGCCGCGCGAAGCATTGTAAAGCTCGGCGATCTCGTTCTCTGTGGGGAGAAAGGCCCCGACGGGGTATTGTCCCGTCTCTATTTTGTCTCTCAGATCCTGATAGATGCTCTCGTACTTCTTCATACCCTCAATCCTCTGCGCGGGAGCAGCCGCAGGCTGCCTTGATGGCGGAGCGCCATGCGCACAGCGCCTACTCCTCGCGCTCAAACTCCTCATGCGCCTCGAGCACGCGGCCCGAGTAGTTGATGTGACGCGTGATCTCGGTCGTGTCGACCCCCATGACAAAGCGCGAGGCCTCGTCCGCATAGGCATCGAGCGCCCGCTCGAACACCTCGGGGAAGCTCTCGTAGGAGACGTCGCGCGTAAAGGGGTTCTCCCAGCGACGATGGTCGAGATTGCCCGCACCGGCCGGCGGCTCGGTGGTGACGCGGTGGGCAAGCGAGGCCATGAGCGAGTAGTCTTTTACCAGGCCCTCGGCCGTGCCCAGCACAAAAGAGAGGGGCGACCCCGCCGGCTCGATCACGCGGTAGGCGAGCTTCATGTCTGCCACCGCACCGCCGTACTCAGCGGCGCTCACGTGCATGTCGTACACACTCGTCGCCACGAAGCTCATCAGGGCGCCGGCGACCTTGTTGATGCGCGCGGTGGTGATGAGCTCGCTCTCGGGCGGATAGGCCGCCGTGGTGGCGCCGTCGCGCTTGAGCTGCAGCATGAGCACGTCGAGATCGCTCTCGATAATGCTGTGAACCTGCGTGCCCGCGTTCTCGAGCGAGAGGTCGAGCTCTTGGATGCCCCACTGCTGCGCGTAGACAAAGGGATGCGCCGCGCGGTCGAGCACGTAGTGCGAGAGCAGACCGAGCGCGAAGGCGCGGCCCACGCCCGCGTCGTGGCGCTGCAGGTGCTCCACACCCTCGCGCAGGGCGGCGAACTGCCGGCTTATGCGGCAGCGGTGCAGACGGCGGCCGAACTCCATCGAGCCCTTGACGTTGAGCGAGCGAGCATGGAAGAAATACGGATCGGGACCCTGGTTGGCGATCAGAAAGGCGGCGCGCTCATCCTCGGAGGTAATGACGCCCGAGGGCAGGCGGTCGATGCTCTCCTCACCAAACAGGTGATGCGTTACGAGTGCGGGCATAGGGCGCTCCTATCGAAAGGCCGGGCGCGGCGCGGCGGCCGACGTCGGCAAATTGTGTACTGCCCTCCATTATGCCCAGAATCCCCTGAGAGGCCGGCATGTTTTTGGCGCGCGCTGCTACACTCTGAGTAACAGAAAGGTTGCCTTATGCCTGCAAACCGTCCACATCGTGCCTTTGACGGCGGCGCGCCTACGCCGCGTCCTACGCGCCGGCGCGCGCCGCGCGGCTCTGCGAGCGATACCGGCAGGCGGTCTCCCCACGTAGCCCTCGCCTCACATCGCATGCGCGCCACCTCGTCGGTAGAGGACCGGCCGGTGCGCCGCCCCTCTACCGATGATGCGTATCGCGAGCGCCCAAGCACCCCCGCCTCCCTCCGCGGCGCACGGCGCGTTGCGCCCGCGTCTGCCGCAAACCGTCGGCGCCCAAGGCCGCAGCCGCAAGACAGAGCCGGCCGCCTCTCTTGGCCCGTCGTTGCCGTCACCGTGGCGATTGTGGTGGTAATCGGCGCGGGGGTCATCGCCGGCGTGCAGGCCATGGGCGCGTGGCTTTTCCCGCCTGCGGAGCCCGAAGCCGTGGCGCCCGCCGCAGACGAGGACACCGGCCAGAGCGCCGACGATACGGAGGACTCGCCTACCGAAGACGAGAACGCCGCCGCGACAGAGCCCACCTCCACCCCGCGGAGCGCATGGCGGCAGGGCACGATCCCCGTCCTCTATCAGACCGACCCCGCCTGGGCCGATGAGCCCTACGCAGGCGGCACGATGGCCCAAAACGGCTGCGGCGTCACCTGCCTCGCCATGGTCTACATCGCGCTCACGGGCGACACCTCGCTCGGCCCGGTCGAGATGGCCGCCTATAGCGAGGAGAACGGGTACGTGGAAGACAGCAGCACCTCGTGGCGCTTCATGCAAGACGGCGCCGTCGCGCTCGGCCTCACGGTGCGCACCCTGCCGAACGTGGCGGCAGACATCACGTCTGAGCTCGAGGCGGGCCACCCCATCATCGTCAACGTCGCGCCTGGCACGTTTACCGAGGTGGGCCACTATCTCGTCCTCACCGGCGTCGATACCGACGGACGGGTGCGGATGCACAACCCCAACGCTCCGGAGGACAACGAGGTCTCGTGGGACCTCTCCGTCATCATGAACGACGCGCGCAACTACTGGGCGTACTCCGCGTAAGGACCGGCGCGCGCCGCGGGCCGGCAGCGCGCCATCGCAAGCTGCTCGAGAGCCGCGCTAGAAGGGCATGACCCCTTGATAGAGCACGAGCCAGCACACGAGGAGCGACGCCGCCCACGCGACGGCAAAGGTGATGAGGGCGCCCCGGCAAAGGCCTCGGTCCGTATCCACAAAGTAACGCGTTCCCGCAAGCGCCGCGGCGATAAGCAGCGGCAGCGCGACCATGACGGTGATGTTGACGGGCGCGCCCGCAAGCGATGCGGCGTACGGGATGACGACCGTGCCCAGCAGCACGGCGCCGGCGAGTATGAAGGCGCTCTTGAACGAGAACGCCGCCACGCCGGCGCTGCGCGAGATGCTCTCCGCCATGGTCTCGGGCATGACGCCCTTGAGTTTGACGTCGTCGCCCAAGCTCTCGCCGCCCGCCAGCGCCACGCGCGCGGAATCGGCTGCGGTACCGCGGGCAGCAGCGCGGGCACGGTTGGTGCGCTTCTTGCTCATATGCGTTCCTCCTCAACGACCCGCCCGCAAGGCGGGTGCTCGGTGCGAGAGATCGTGCGCGCGTCTATGCGCGCGGCGGATAGGTGACAGACCCCAGCACGACGGCCTCGACGGCTCCGGTTGCCGAGGGCACGTTGGACGGCCTGCCGGCAAGCGTCTGGTTGCCCAGAATCGCGAAGGCGATGGCCTCCTTGGCATCGGACGAGAAACCGAGGTCCTCCTGCGTGCAGACACGCGTGCGCGGCAGACGCGCCGCCAGGCGTGCGACGAGCGTGGCGTTGTGCGCGCCACCGCCGCCCACCACGAGCTCGTCCAGGCCCCCGGAAAGGCGCGGGGCGACCCAGCGGTCGCAGGCATCGGCCACACTTGCCGCCGTGAGCTCGGTGAGCGTCGCCACCGCATCGGCGGGCGCAAGCGCGGGATGCGCCGCCAAGAAGCGCTCAACCGCCGGCGCGCCAAAGAGCTCGCGACCGGTGGACTTGGGCGGCTCGGCCGCAAAATAGGGCGCCGCGAGAAGCTCCGCCAGCACGGCCTCGTCGACCGTACCCGCCTGAGCGATGCGCCCGCCCTCGTCAAAGGGCACGTCAAAGAGACGCCGGCACGCCTCGTCCACCATCATGTTACCGGGACCGGTGTCAAAGGCAAACACGTCGGACGCGCGCCGGCCGGCGGGCAGCACCGTCACGTTGCCGATGCCGCCGACGTTGAGCAGCGCGCGGTTCACATCGTCCACCCCATAGAGCACGACCTCGGAAAACGGCACCAAAGGCGCGCCCTGGCCGCCCGCCACCATGTCCATCGAGCGGAAGTTGGCGACCACGCGCACGTTGTGATCGTAGGCAATGAGGGCGGGCTCGCCGAGCTGGAGCGTCGAGGCATGGTAGCGCTTGCCGTCCGCATAGACGCGCGACGCATCTGGCTCGTGCCACACGGTCTGGCCGTGGCTTGCCACAAACCCGAGCCACGAGGTATCGACGCCTGCCTTGTCGCAGATGCGCCCGACGGCATCGGAGAAGAGCTGGCCGAGCTCCATGTTAAGCGAGCTCAGCAGGCGCGCATCCGCCCCGCCCGGCTGGCACGCCGCGCGGATGCGCTCGCGCGTGGGGCCGGGCAGGGGGTAGGTCTCAAAGGCCTTGAGCTCGACCGACGTCTCTGCATCGACACCCTCTATCTCGACGAGGGCGGCATCGATGCCGTCGAGGCTCGTGCCCGACATAAGACCGACGGCTAGCATGCGGCTCCTCCCTGGGCGAGGCGCCGACGGAGCAGCAGGCAGGGGCCCGCCGCCGGCTCATGCGCCGGATGAGCGAGCGTGCAGCCCGCGGGCAGCGCCCGCGCGAGCGGCTCGAGCAGGTAGGCGCCCGCCCCCTCGAACACGCCGCCCACGTATCCCACCGGCACGCTGGCACCGGGCGCAAAGAGCCGGGCCGCCACCGCACCGACGATGTCGGCGAGCTCGCGCGCCGCGCGTCCGTACGCGGCGTGTGCCACCGGATCGCCCGCATCGGCGGCCTGACGGAGCACGCGGGTGAGCGACGCGGTGCGCGTGCGATCGCCGGCGAGGACGTCGCGCGCATAGGTGATGATCTCGTAGGGCTCGGCGAGACCGAGCTCGCGCATCACGACATCGAAGAGGGGCCCGCGCGGGTCGCGCCCATCGGCCTGCCGGCTAAAGAGGCGCAGCACCTCGCGACCTATCCAGTAGCCGCTGCCCTCGTCTCCCACCTGGTAGCCCCAGCCACCGGCGCGGGTCGTGTTATCGCCTGCGCGGCCGAAGGCGATGGACCCCGTGCCGCAGATGACCACGACGCCGTCGGCGAGGTCGAGCGTCGAGGCCCATGCGGCCTCCACATCGCTCACCAGCTCAAACGGCGTATCGCCCACCGCCTGCCGCACCGCGTCTGCCATGCGGGCGCGGATGGCGGGGTCCTGCCCATACCCGGCGAGACCGAGGCCGATGCCTTCCACGGCGCCATCGGCCGCGGCGCGCGCGAGGCCCACACCCTCGCCGATAACCGCTGCCATGCCGTCGTAGCCCACCTGACCGGGATGGCACGTGCCCAGCCTAAACGACTGCCGCGCACGCATCTCGTCATCAAACAACACAAACTGCGTCTTGGTACCGCCGCCGTCCACGCCGATCCACATGGCGCTCCCCTTTCTCGTGCGGGCGGCACGCTTCTGCCGCCCATCGCCCGCTTTCGCATCACACACTCGCGCGGCGCGCACCCGCCTTCGCATCGCACGCGCCGCGCGCAACCAGCCCTTGCTACCGCGCCTCGTGCAGGCGGAACTTCTGCCACGGGCGCATGGTGTCGAGCAGGAAGTGCTCCACCTCGGGCACGTGGCCCACCACATTGCTCATGCCGGTGTTCTGCATGTCGGAAAGGGCGATCTGGAGCTCGCCCGCATAGTGGCCGTACTCGCTGCTCTCGATCACCACATCGCCGCGGCGGATCACCTCGGGCGTGTTGATGAGGGCAAAATGATGCCCCTTGTACTTCACGCGGCTCTGCGTGGAGCGCAGGAAGTTCTCGGAGATGTCACCGCGGTTGAAGTGCAGCTCGTCCAGCACGATGGAGCGCTCCACCTCGGGCAGGCCCTCGATGAGGTCGACCGAGAAGCTCACGAGGTTCTTGGGCAGCGCCGCCAGCTGGTCGAGCTCCTCATCGGTCGGGTAGCAGTTGGAGATGATGACGTCGTCGATCGTGCCCATCGAGATAAAGTGCTCCACCTGGCAGTACAGCGGCAGGTGGCGATGCATCTCGAGCGTGGGCAGGCCGTCGGTGACCGGCCAGTTGGCAAACGTGTCGGGCGCCTGCGACGTCACAAACGCCGCGGTCCGGAGACCATAGCGGCGGAAGTGCTCCGTGCAGCGGTTAAAGAAGTCGAGCCCCAGACCGGAGTAGCCGTGCGGATAGAAGTTATGGCACCCGATCAGATGGGTCGTATCGGGGCAGTAATCCATGATGGTATCGATGTAGTGCGTGTTGTTGCTCATGTTGACCTCGACGAGCAGGCCCTCGGGGTTGAACGTCATGAGCGATTCCTCGTTGCCGGTAAAGCCCATGTCGAGGCGGATGCCGTCGGCACCGATCTCGCGGAAGAACGAGAGGTCCTTGTACGAGACCCCGAGCTCGTCAAACACGCGCGGGTTGCAGTCGAGAATGACCTCGTAGCCGAGCTCGTGGGCGCGGGCGTTCATCTCGCTGAAGTCGCGACGCACCTGCTCGCGCCCCGCCTCGACGGAGAGCAGGCAGCTGAAGATGCGGGTCGCGCCGGCCTTGGCCGCACGCTCCATGTAGGCAAAGGTCTCCTCGCGGGTGGCCTTCTCGGGGTAGATGGAGATGCCGAGTCGTTGCATGATGGTTCCTCATTCCCTTGCACCGGCGGGCGCAACCTGCAAGCGCACCCGCCCTTTAGGATAAAACGGGCCCCGGGGCGCATCGTCCCGGGGCCCATCGGGCAAGACGCCTGCATGCGACGTCTTGCAGCGCACCAAATACCTGGTACTTACGCGGCCTCGACAGCGCCCTCGGCGTCGTCGGACTCCTGGTCGAGGTACTGACGGTCCCAGATCTTCACAAACGGATAGTAAATCACCAGAGAGATCAGGATGCAGACCACGCAGAGCACCGCGCCGCGCCAGTCGCCACCGGTCGCCAAGAAGGCGCCGATCGGCCCGGGGAGCGTCCACGGAGCGGTGACGGTCACATGATTGACCAGGCCCACGGACGTCACGATGTAGGCGAAGACACCGAGCACCATCGGGGTGATGACAAACGGGATGGCGAGCGTCAGGTTCAGCATGATGGGCGTACCGAAGATAAGCGGCTCGTTGATGTTGAAGATGCACGGCAGGAAGGCGATGCGGCCGAGATCCTTAGCGTACTTGGACTTGCAGACCGTCACCAGCATGATGCCGAGGCCGATGGTGCAGCCCGCGCCACCGATGAAGACGAACCACTGGAAGAAGGGCTCGGCTGCGATGGAGGGCAGCTCGGTGCCGGCGACGCCGTTGGCGGCGGCGGTGGCGTTGGCCTCAAGCAGGGCGAGCCAGAGCGGGCGCGCCACGGAGCCCACGATGGAGGCGCCATGGATGCCGAAGAACCAGAAGAAGCCATACAGGAACGTGATGACGAGCACACCGGGGATGCTGTCGGTCGCGTACACGAGCGGCGAGATGACCGCGGTGACGGCACCGTTCCAGTTGAAGCCGAGCCAGTAGGTGATCGCGCCGATAACCAGCATGACGATGAGCGTCGGGGTGAGGGCCTCGAAGGACTTCGCGACCGCCGGCGGCACCGCGTCGGGCATGGTGATCTTGAACTTGGACTTCTGGGTGAAGCGATAGACGTTCACCGCGAAGAACGTCACCACGATGCCGACGAACAGGCCCGCGGAGCCAAGGCTCGCCATGGGGAGCACAAAGCCCGAGATGCCCGCGGCCTCAGCAGCCTCGACCGGAATGTTGACCGGCTGGATGGTAAGCAGGAAGGCCATGACGGAGATGACGCCGCCCGAAAGGGCGTCGAGGTCAAACGACTTGGCCAGGCTGTGACCCATGCCAAAGACCGCATAGAGCGCCATGATGTACATGGTCATGCGATAGGGCAGCAGGATGACGGCCGCGTTGGCAACCAGCCACTGGTAGATGCCCCAATCAGAGGGCAGCGGCGGGTTCGCCAGAATCATAAAGAACGAGCCGACGATGATCAGCGGCAACGCGCCAACCACGCCGTCACGCACGGCGAGGAGGTAGCGGTTCGCTCCCAGCACGCGCATGACAGGTCCCAAGACCTTCTCGAGAAACTGCTGGAATTTTTCCATGTCTCTCCCTTTCTTTTCCGGTGGGCACCGGCGTCCCCCGCCCGGGACCGCCTTACGGCCGCTTGTAGATCTGATTGCGCTCCAGAATCTCTGCGTAGCGCTCGTAGTCTCGATTGACAAACGACTTGAACAGGATGTCGATGACCCCCAGCTGCCCGATGCGCGACGCCGTCGCCGCCGAGCGCATCAAAGGCTCGGTCGACGCGACCAACAAGATCTCATCCGAGTTGCGGGCGAGCTCTGAATCGAATCCGCTTCCCGTGATGGCGATCACCTTGGCCCCGCGCTCCCGCGCCTTCCGCACGCAGGTGTTGACCTCGTGGGTCGCACCCGAGTAGCTGATGGCGATGGCAACGTCGCCGGGCATGCTGTTCGATGCGTAGAGCAGCTGCCCGTGCCAGTCGTCTATCAGATTGCAGACCACCCCGATCCTCAGCAACTTGTAATGCAGGTCCCTGGCCGAGAGCAGTGATGCCCCCATGCCAAACAGGTTGATGGTACGTGCGGCAGCCATCAGGTCCACGCAAGCGTCGAACACCGCGGCGTCGTTGAGCTTCTCCGTTAAGGTGAGCGCGGCGATGTTGCCTTGAATCACCTTGGAGATCGTCTGGGCCGTCGTATCGGTGGGATGCAGGTCTCCGATAAACGACCGTTCCGACTCGCGCACCAGGGCCAGATCGTAGATGAGCTGGCGTTGGAACTCCCGATACCCCTTGAGGCCGAGTTTGCGGCACAGGCGGCTGATGGTGGAGGGCGACGCGAACGTCACCTCCGAGAGCTCGTGGATGCTGAGGCCCGAAAAGGCATCGGGATCCTCGAGCAGCTGTGCCACCAGCCCGCGTTCTGCTGGGCTTGCGCTTTCCCTATACTGCTGTAAACGTGCCAAGAGACTTGCCATATAGCTCGTCCTCCAACCTGAGACCCATTGTAGGGAGCGGCATATATTTGTCATTCTTTTGTAGTGGATATGAAACTTTATTTCAAGATTTGGTCTGATGCGCCCGTGAGCGGTCGCAAATGACCGTTCGCAGGCGCCCGCGTTGACACGTTGGACGCTTGACAGAAGCACCTCAGTTGGCCCATGGGACACCGCATCCGCTACGCCCCACCCGCCACCATGCCATTTACCTGCTCTTTTTTATATCTCTCAGATCGTTGCGCGCGCAAGCCTCATGCTGCGGCTGACGCCGAGCGAGAAGGCGCTCCTTCCTTGTTCAACCATGCACGTTGCTTTATCTTCTGAAACATCGGACGCGCCCGCGCACCCAACCGTTGCGCCGACACCCCGATGGCCCACCGGCGAAAACGAGATTGCGATTGGATGCACCATGCTTGATCTCTCACAGCTCTCCACCGAGCAGCGCAACCCTCAGACCATGGCTCTCGACACCTTTACGCCCCTGCAGATCGCCGAGGCCCTGAACGCCGAAGACGCCAACGCCGTCGCGGCCGTGGGCAAGGTGCTGCCCCAGGTTGCCGCTGCAATCGAGGGAGCCGCCGCCGCGCTTGCGGCGGGTGCGCGCGTCATCTACCTCGGCGCCGGTACGAGCGGGCGCCTGGGCGTGCTCGACGCCGTCGAATGCCCGCCCACCTTCGGCGTGTCCGAGGACACCGTCGTCGGCATCATCGCCGGCGGTAAGGACGCCTTTGTATGTGCGCGCGAGGGTGCCGAAGATAGCCCTGAGGAGGGTGTGCAGGATCTTCAGGCCGCCAACCTCACCGCCAACGACTTCGTGGTCGGCCTTGCCGCAAGCGGTCGCACCCCCTATGTTATCGGCGGCCTCACCTATGCCCATGAGCTGGGCTGCAAGACGGCAGCGATCGCCTGCGTGGCCAACTCCAAGATCGGCGCGGTAGCCGATACCGCCATCGAGCCCGTCACCGGTCCCGAGGCGCTCACGGGCTCCACGCGCCTCAAGGCGGGCACCGCCCAAAAGACCATCCTCAACATGATCTCGACCGGTGCCATGACGCTTACCGGCAAGGTCTACCAGAACCTTATGGTCGACGTGAAGCAGACCAACGAGAAGCTCCACGATCGCGCGCGCCGCATCGTGATGCAGGCGACGGGCTGCTCGCGAGACGAGGCTTCCGCAGCGCTTGACGCCGCAGACGGCAGCGTAAAGGTCGCGCTCACCTCGATTCTGCTCAACGTGTCGCCCGACGAGGCGCGCGCCGCCCTCGCAGATGCACAGGGCCACGTCCGCGACGCCCTCGAGCGCGCACAAGCCTAAGCCCCATGGCGCTTCTCCAGCTCAACTTTGCGAGCCGCATACTCGCCCGACAGGCCGATGTCACCGTGCTGCTCCCCGAGCGCGACGAGCAGTTCTCTCCCCATCGGGACAAGCTCGAAGCCTACCGTGTCCTGTATCTGCTGCACGGTCTAGGAGGAGACCGCACCAGCTGGATCCGCAACACGCGTATCGAGAACCTCGTCCGCGATACGAATGTCGCCGTCATCATGCCCCAGGTCGAGCACGGCTTCTACACCGATATGGTCAGCGGGCAGCCGTACTTCACCTTTGTGGCCGAGGAGCTGCCCCGCTACCTTTCGAGCATCCTGCCGCTTTCCTCCCGGCGCGAGGATACCTTTGTCTGCGGCGCATCCATGGGCGGGTACGGCGCCTTCAAACTCGCGCTCACGCACCCCGGACGTTTCTCGCGCGCCGCCGCACTCTCCGGCGCCCTCGACATCCAGCGCTTCGTGAGCACCTTTACGCTCGACGGATTCGATGCCCGCTTGGCCTTTGGCGAGCGGTTGGCGGTGGCAGGCACCACGGACGACCTGTTCTACCTCTTGGAACGCGATATCGCTGAGGGGTGCGAGCTCCCCGCGCTCTACAGCTTCTGCGGTACAGAGGATATCCTGCTCGAGGAGTCGCGCGCCTTCGCCGCGCACGTGCGCGCCCTGCGCGAGAGCGGGGCCAGCCTCGACTTCACCGCCGTCGAGGGTCCTGGGGAACATCTCTGGACCACGTGGGACGCAAACCTCGCCCCCGCCCTCGCCTGGCTGCTCTCGATTTCCCGATAAGCCGTCTCGCCCATCAGCTCAGGGCGGCGCAAGCGCATCTTGAGCCGTCCCGGCCGAGTGCTTTTCTGCCATCCAGCGGCTCTCGGAACGTCCCATGTGGCAGAAAACCACTCGGAGGAGCCATGTAGGCAAGCCCCTCGCCCCGATATGCAACGAGGGTCCCGAAGCGAACTCCGGGACCCTCGTATCAGGCACTATCGCCTGCTAGACGCAACGGCGTCTTGCCCTTAGACCTCTGCGTAGACGTCCTTGAGCTTGAGCAGGTGCTGGTAGCGCGCCATAGCCGCGGCCTCGTTGGCCTGGAAGAGCGCGTCGACCTGCTCCTGCGGGAGCACACGGCTGAGCGAGGCGTAGCGGGCCTCGTTCATCAGGAACTCCTGATACCCGCCCTTCGGCTCCTTGGAGTCGAGGGTGAACTTCTTGCCCACCTCGGCAGCCGGGTTGTAGCGGAAGAGGTTCCAGTACCCGCAGTCCACGGCCTTCTTCATCTCGGCCTGGCAGTTCTGCATGCCGCCCTTCTTGATGGAGTGCATCTCGCAGGGGCTGTAGCCGATGATGATCGACGGACCGTCGTAGGCCTCGGCCTCCTGGATGGCCTTGAGCGTCTGGGCCGGGTTAGCGCCCATGGCGACCTGCGCCACGTAAACGTAGCCGTAGCTCATGGCAATCTCGGAGAGCGACTTCTTCTTGGTGTCCTTGCCGGCAGCGGCAAACTGGGCCACCTGGCCGAGGTTCGAGGCCTTGGAGGCCTGGCCGCCGGTGTTGGAGTACACCTCGGTGTCGAAGACGAAGACGTTGACGTCATGGCCGGAAGCGAGGACGTGGTCCAGGCCGCCGAAGCCGATGTCGTACGCCCAGCCGTCGCCGCCGAAGATCCAGAAGGACTTCTTGGTGAGGAAGGACTTGTCGGCGAGGATCGCCTTGGCAGCGTCGCAGCCGCAAGCCTCGAGGGCCTCGATGTAGGCGGCAGCGGCGGTCTTGCTGGCCTCGGCGTCCTTGCGGGCGTCGATCCAGGCCTGACCGGCGGTCTTCACGGCCTCGGGCGTACCCTCGGCAGCGATGAGAGCCTCGGTCTCGGCGACGAGCTTGTCCTGAACGGCCTCGTAACCGAGAGCCATGCCCAGACCGTGCTCGGCGTTGTCCTCAAACAGCGAGTTGTTCCACGCCGGGCCGTGGCCGTTCTTGTCGACCGTGTAGGGCGAGCGGGCCGCGGGATTGCCCCAAATGGAGGAGCAGCCGGTGGCGTTGGAGATGAACATGCGGTCGCCGCAGACCTGCGTGACGAGGCGCGCGTACGCGGTCTCGGCGCAGCCGGCGCAGGAGCCGGAGAACTCAAGCAGCGGCTGCTTGAACTGGCTGCCCTTGAGGTTCGAGGTCTCGAGGACCGGCTTGGGCTCGACGTTCTCGACGCAGTAGTCGAAGACGGCCTGCTCGGCAGCCTCCTGCTCCTGCGGGACCATCGTCAAGGCACCCTTCGGGCAGACCTTGGCGCAGTTGGTGCAGCCCATGCAGTCGAGCGGGCTGATGGCCATGGTGAACTTGAGACCGGTGTCCTTGGGGATCTTGATGTCGAGCGTGCGGAGGTTCTCCGGCGCGGCAGCGATCTCGTCCTCGGTGAGGCCGAACGGACGGATGGTCGCATGCGGGCAGACATAGGAGCACTGGTTGCACTGGATGCACTTGGTCTCGTCCCAGTGCGGCACCATAACGGCGACGCCGCGCTTCTCGTAGGCGGAAGCGCCCTGCTCGAACTGACCGTCCTCGTGGCCCTTGAACGCAGACACGGGGAGCTCGTCGCCCTCCATGCGGTTGATGGGCTCCATGATCTCCTTGACCTGCTTGATGAGCTCGGGGCGACCCTTGAGCTCAGCGGCGGGAGCGTCGTCGGCAGCGTCGACCCACTCAGCCGGGACCTCGTGCTTCTCAAACGCGGTGGCGCCGGCGTCGATGGCCTTCCAGTTGGCCTCGACAACGTCCTGGCCCTTCTTGGCGTAGGACTTCTCGGCAGCGGCCTTCATGTACTTGATGGCGTCCTCCTGCGGAAGCACGCCGGCAAGGGTGAAGAACGCGGACTGGAGGATGGTGTTGGTGCGCTTGCCCATACCCACCTGGACCGCCAGGTCGATGGCGTTGATGGTGTAGAGCTGGATGTTGTTCTTGGCGATGTAGCGCTTCTCAGCCGCGGAGAGGTGCTCGGCGAGCTCGTCGAAGCTCCACTGGCAGTTGATCATGAGCGTACCGCCGGGCTTGACACCCTGGGCGATCTTGAAGTGCTTCGTGATGTAGCTCGGGTTGTGGCACGCCACGAAGTCGGCCTTGGTGACGTAGTACGGGCTCTTGATGGGGTTGTCGCCAAAGCGCAGGTGCGAGATGGTGACGCCGCCGGTCTTCTTGGAGTCGTACTGGAAGTAGGCCTGGACGTACTTGTCCGTGTGGTCGCCGATGATCTTGATCGAGTTCTTGTTGGCACCGACGGTACCGTCGCCGCCAAGACCCCAGAACTTGCACTCGATGGTGCCCGCAGCAGCGGTGTTGGGGGCGTCCGGATCCATGGGCAGCGACAGGTTGGTGACGTCGTCCACGATGCCGATGGTGAACTCGCGCTTGGGCGTATCGGACTTGAGCTCCTCGTAGACCGAGAACGCAGCCGCGGGCGGCTCGTCCTTGGAGCCGAGGCCGTAACGGCCGCCGGTCACGATGATGTCGGTCTTGCCCGCCTCGTAGAGCGAGGAGACGACGTCCTCGTAAAGCGGCTCGCCGAGGGAGCCGGCCTCCTTGGTGCGGTCGAGAACGGCGATCTTCTTGACCGTCTCGGGGAGAGCGGCGATGAAGTGCTCGAGCGACCAGGGGCGATACAGGCGGACCTTGACGAGGCCGACCTTCTCACCGTGAGCGTTGAGGTAGTCGATGACCTCCTCGAGGGTGTCCACGAAGGAGCCCATGCAGACGACCACGCGGTCGGCGTCGGGAGCGCCGTAGTAGTCGAACAGGTGATAGTTGGTGCCGAGCTTGGCGTTCACCTGGTTCATGTAGTCCTCAACGACCGCCGGCAGCTCGTTGTAGGCGGTGTTGCAGGCCTCGCGGTGCTGGAAGAAGACGTCGCCGTCCTCGTGGGTACCGCGGTTGTTGGGATGCTCGGGGTTGAGCGCGTGATCGCGGAAAGCCTGGACAGCGTCCATGTCGCACATCTCGGCGAGGTCGGCGTAGTCCCACGTGGCGACCTTCTGGATCTCATGCGAGGTGCGGAAGCCGTCGAAGAAGTTCAGGAACGGCACGCGACCCTTGATGGCGGCGAGGTGCGCCACGGCCGAGAGGTCCATGACCTCCTGGACGTTGGTCTCGGCGAGCATGGCGAAGCCGGTCTGGCGGCAAGCCATGACGTCGGAGTGATCACCGAAGATGTTGAGCGCGTGGGAAGCGACGGTACGCGCGGAGACGTGGAACACGCCCGGCAGGTGCTCGCCAGCGATCTTGTACATGTTCGGGATCATGAGCAGAAGACCCTGAGACGCCGTGTAGGTGGTGGTCAGCGCACCCGCGCAGAGCGAGCCGTGGACGGTGCCCGCGGCGCCTGCCTCGGACTCCATCTCGATGACGTTCACCTTCGTGCCAAAGATGTTCTTCTTGCCCTGCGCTGCCCACTGGTCGACATGGTCGGCCATAGGGCTGGACGGCGTAATCGGGTAGATACCCGCAACCTCGGTGAACGCATACGATACGTATGCGGCCGCCTCGTTGCCGTCCATGGACTTGAACGAACGCGCCATATACCCCTCTCCTCTCGTGTAGGTATACAGTCCCCCGGCATGCATCCTGCACACCGGACAATCAACGGCGCTTGCGGGGTTTCTGCAGGTCAACAACCCAAACGGGAAGGTGGCAGCACGACGTCGGCGAAATCGTCAGGCGCGGCCTGGCAGCAGAAATCCGCATGCAGGGTTATTGTACCGCGACGGCGCCGGAATAATTCGCTCGCGTCGCAACGTTTTGGACGAGCGGGGCTCGGCCACGGAACAGCCGCGAATCGTTCGCCGCGGCAAACAGGGAGCGCACGCCTAGCCACGCATGGATAGTAGACGCTTGCCCCGCGAACGCGGGCCATCGGAGTAATCAACGGACGGCTCGAAATGTCCGTTATGGCGAATCTTCGATAATAGGCCTATACGAGATCTCCACCCCATCCGGCGGAGGCCCCCTCCGTGACGCTCAGACTATCATCGGTTGCACGCATCGTATCGAGGCGGCAGCACCAAGGTTCTTCGGTCGGTTATAGAAAAAGCAACGGGACGCCCTTGCGTCAATCAGGAGATAATGCAGGTTATGGCCATCTGCAATGGGCGTCCCAAACAGAGTCGTCCGAATTTGAAATCCCCACGACCCTACTATGCTGCAGCTTAGCTCAAAAGCTCCGATTTCACCTATCGCATGACCTGTCCTACGGGCAACAAGGTCTCGGGGCTCGTAAGGGCCTGTCAGCCCCTTCTGAAGCAGCGCACTTTACGCTGCCGCTTTCATTGGTGGTAGGAGCTGGACCGTTGCGCACCACTTCCCACATCTAAGGCATTTCCCAATCAGCGTATTGCCCGCCGTGCAAGGCAAATCAGATACCGATCGCTAATCAATGCTCCAGGCTACCCACCTCGTAGATAGGCGACATTCCACTCATGCCTACTTGAAAACATTGCCGTCTTCTTAATTTGCCCGAATACGCTTTCCTAAAATACTCGGCCTCCAAAAGCACTGTCGAGCTCGCGCCTCCGCCGTTTGAAGCGACGCCTCGCGACCAGTCGCCGACACCAAAGACACGCTGACCACGCCGCAAAGCTCTCTAGCCCCGAATATCCTCGGGGCGAGCGTACAATAAAGCACATAGATTATTCTTGACAATCATGCCTTTCGGGAAGCACGCATGAATGAAGAGATTGATATCAGCAAGTTAGATACTACGCCCGTAACTGAGCTGAACATTGGCAGCGCGAGCTTTAGGCGCGCAATAATACGCGCCGGCTTCGGCACCCTGCCTGAGCTATTACTCCTTCCGGAAAGCGAGGTAGACGGCCTCTTTAAGCCCAACGACGCCGACTTAATCATAAAACTACAGGAGGATTATCGCAGCAATCCGCAGGCCTTCACCGCATCGACTTTGAAAAAAAGAGAGGTAGATAAGGCTGGCATTGAAGAGACCTTGTCTAGAGCGAGGAAATCATATGATGCCGCCCGAACGAATCGACCAGGGGCATCACATGGCTCCGGTCCTTTGAACAACCTCCCAGTCACCCTTCCCTCTACGCCATTTTCCAATGCCTTAAAGGAATTCGAAATCCGCGCTGGCTCTCTTTTCGACGACCTTGCCGATAGATACGAAACCGTAATGGTCTATCAGGCATTCGAAGAACTCTCCACGGATCTTGATGAATTAAGCGAGTCTTTTGCCAAACTCTTCGAGTGTTACGCCTCCGAGCCCTATTCCGCTTTAAACCTTATCAACCTCAACCTACGCAATGCATTCGTGGTTTATGTCGCCGATAGGGCGCGAAAGGTATACAGCGATGGCAACCTTTGGGGCAACTTCTTTGAAGGTATAGAACTCCGTGACGCCGGCGCTCAAAGCAAGTTCAAGCAGATTTTTGTAGACCACATCAGGCGACGGGGCATGCCGCTATACGCACGAGATGAGAAGACAAATTACTATTTTTACACAGCGCTTCTACATGGGGGCCTATCAATGGACTCATGGATAAGCCTTTGGGATAGATCCATCCTTCCCCTGGCAAGGGAGGCCGCAAAGAACAAACTTGGCTTTGGCGGAGAAATGGACGGGCATTCCGTCATAGAGTTGATTAAAGATTCGAACAGCCCTTTCGCTCCAAAAAAATCGGTGCTTAGTATTCTCGAAAAAGCCCCCGCCTCGACTATTGCCCCGCTTTTTGAAGCTTCGATGCGTGTTGCTGCACAAGTCGAAAAAAAGAGAAAAGGCCGAAGCGGTTACGTGATGCTCTCCAGCTTCGGCCTACCTGAAGCGGCGATGGAGGCACTGCGCGAGAACCAGGAAAAGACGGCGAGCGCAGAAAGCCGAAATGCCAGCTCCTCTCACGAAAAGCGGCAAGGCAGACGTCGCATCGTCTATCTTCCCATCGCGAGCCTACAGCTTGATCTCAAGAACGGCATGGTGTCAATGCGGTGGCCTCGGCAGCAGTTTCCTCTGCACTTTGCTGACAGCAGAATTGACTACTATGTTGATGGTGAAAAGAAGCTGCGCTCAGAATTCAAAATGAGCGTAGGCAAATGCATCCTCGATCCTGTAGACATCGCCGTCATTCCTCAGGATCGATATGATGTAGAGCTGAAGCTCATCCAAAAAAACGAAATAACGGGCGACTATGAGGAAGCTAGCTCGCTGCATCAGACATTTGCCAGAAGCAAGCCTGCCTGCCTTGAATTCATTAAGGATTCAAAAGGGCTTTACCGGCTGCGCAGGCAAAACGAGAGAGTTTCCAGAAGCCGCCGCATCGCGTATGTACTCAAGAAAGGATACAAGATCATGCCTGGAAAGGGCATGGCCCCCGTATCAGAATACGAGACCTCCGGAAGCTGGGAGTCTACCCGAATTGCCGTCTACGACATCGACCCCGGGGCAGCCGGCTCGATTGTCAATGAGTTGACCGGCGAAGAGGTGGCTGTCTGGCAAGAACAGTTCCTTGCAAAAATCGATAAGAGGCGCGTTATTGGAGAAACCACAGATGGAGTAGATCTCTACGGCTTCGCCCCTTGCGAGCTCGGCACAAACGCAGGCCTTCCGTCCATCTCAATCGAGGCGGTCGATAACGGCCGTGCCGCTATCGATGACCTCGATGTTACGTGCACCTGCGATGGCAAAAAGATCTCTATTCCGCGTCATGTTTTATGGGCAGATGATTCCGGAGAGACAGATGCCGTTCAAATTGCGCTCGTTCTACATGAATCCAGTCTTTTCGATTGGCATATTGAGGAGTGCCTGATAGAAGCTAGGCAGAAGTCTGCAGAGAATAAGGTGATATTCAGATACAGGTTTGCTGTTGTCCCCATTCAAAACTTCAGGCCAAGTTCCCTGAAACTCGACACCAATTTCGGAGGAATAGTTGCCCAATACGCTTTCCAAGCTGTACTCCCCCTCGAAATCATTGCGCGGGACAAAGATGTTGTCTCGGTTAATGCGTGGGGAAAGTTCACAGCGAGGACCCTCCTAAAGGACGAGTTTCTCCACCTGTGCATCCGATCATCGGAAAACGGGAAGACGACCCATGCGAAGCTTGCGTTGGCCGCTATAGATATCACTATTCCCGACATGCTTGTACAGCAATCGAAGAAGCGTCCTCTTTGTCTTGCAGACGCATTAGAGCTTGGCCCGAGCGCTGCGAACTTCAAAATCGCATCTCACGGATGGAGACACAGCAGAGCGGTGATGGTTATGCTTGGGCAAGAGCCCGTATTCTTTAAAGAGCTCACACACCCCAGCGAGCATATCTTTAATCTTTTTAGAAGCGCGGACCCGTTTCGTCAATATGATGACTCTGCGCCGAATGAACGTCCCTTGAAGCTGTACCTCATCTACGGCGATGACGTGGACCAAAACCGCCTCACGCCCGCTTGGACCGAAATGGACATACTCAAATGCATGCAGGGAATTGGCATATCCAGTTGGAGGTTACTTACGACAAAAACAGGCGAAGATGTACTGCGCTTTGAAGGAAGCCCCGTATGCAATGCAAGCTTCGTGTTTAAAACCGCCGCCAGCGGAAAGGTGATCGCTCAGCTGTCAGTACCAGAAGGGGCAACCGAGCTGGAGCTTCCCCCGCGTGTTAGCAGACTATTAGATAGTCAAAAAACAATTGTCGTGAAGATGTCCCCAAGCGACTGGTTTGGGGGTCCGCAACAAGAGCACGAAACCACGTTTCACTTGAAAAGGTAGGTAGCTATGACGCAACCAAAAGAATTCAATCCCATTGAAACGGCGCGGAGAATTGAGAATTCCTACCGCGAGTACATTGCTACCACCATTCACTTTGACGATTCGAATCTTCAAAATCAGCTAGAGAAAATTCTCAACATCCCTGGGTATCTAGCCAAAGGCCCATTTCTTGAGGCTGCAGCACCTTACCGTAAGGACAAATCAGTAGCACAATTGGTAGAAGAGAAAATCCTCTGTGCGGGCATGATGTCCTTGGGTGGCGGCGACCCAAATTGCTTCGATCCGAATCGCCCCCTCTATGTGCATCAGGTAAAAGCAATAATGAATGCCGACGCTGGACGAAACTACGTGGTGGTCACAGGCACCGGCTCGGGCAAGACCGAATGCTTCTTGCTGCCCATCTTAAATGACATTCTAAAGGAATTCGAAGGCGGCGGACCTTCCACCGGCATCCGAGCCATGATTCTATACCCCATGAACGCACTTGCGAACGATCAGCTAAAAAGATTGCGCATGCTCCTAAAGGGCACAGAAATAACCTTTGGTCGTTATACCGGTGATACCGCAGAAAAAGAAACGACAGCACTCCAGAAATGGAAAGAGGAGAACCCTCATCAGACGAAACTCCCCAATGAAATCATCTCCCGCGAAGAGATTCGCAAGAATCCTCCAAACATCTTGCTTACGAACTATTCGATGCTTGAGTATCTCCTCCTGCGACCCGAAGATGCCCCACTGTTCTCCGGAGCATTCGGCGCAAACTGGAGGCACATCGCAATTGATGAGGCGCATGTTTACACCGGCGCACTTGGCACAGAAATCGCTTATCTTCTTCGCCGACTCAAAGCCCGTATTGAATCCGAGACTGGTTTCCTTCCCAAACTCCATTGCTACGCCACTTCCGCAACGATTGGCTCATCAGAAGAAATCCCAAAGGTTGCAAAATTTGCACAGGACCTTTTCGGAGAGCCATTTTCCAGCAATAGCGATAATCTTGATGTGGTAGTCGGAGAGATAGACCCGCCTCAGGATGCTTTATACGTCAAAAAGTGGGGCACCCTGCCCTTGACAACTTGGTCAAAGCTGCGCAGAGCGCTCTATGTCTCTGAATCCGTAAGCAGATCCTCGGTATACGAAATACTTGCCGCCGCAAACGTGCCGTACGATGTGCTAAGCATAATGAACGAAGAAAGCCCCTTAATGGGCCTCGGAAAGATCCTATTAGGGGAAGAATCGACGGCAAAAATAGTAAACAGCTGCAATGGCCTATTTGATCTTACCAATCTTCAGAGCATCGAAAAACTGGATATCGACGGGTTGACAGGAGATGCGAAAGGCGTTGAAACCCTAACCGCGATGGTTGAAGTTCTCTCATCGGCGCAGCGCTCCAAAGACGTCCCCATTCTCACCAGCCGCTACCATTCGTTTCTGAGAGCTCCCGAAGGGATATACCTAAACCTTCATACTGGTAAGCTCACTCCCAATAAAACCATTGCCGAAAACTATGATGCTATCAACATCACACCGGTATACGAAGTATCGGTCTGCCGCCACTGCGGGCAAGCATACATCCTTGGCGTAGAGGAAGCGGACAAAGAGGCAAAAACCGCATGGCTCAACCCAAGACATGAAGGCACGGACTCAGATGACGAATTCATCCCAAGGACCTACTACCGTATACTTGCAAATGAAGCAGAGCGAGACCCCGATGAAAAAGTGCAGTGGCTCTGTCCGATATGCGGAGCAATCCACCACGAAGCCAATGGCGGCCCACATCGCTTCAACCATGAAGATGTCTCCCGTATACCTGTCGCGCTCAATCAAAATGAAAACAGGCAGTCTGACGAGGAGACTGCTGTTTGTCGCCATTGCGGATATAAATCAAAAGTCGCCATCCAGCCGATGAGGGTATCCCCCGAGGCGGCGGGAAGCGTCGTGTGCTACGACCTCGTTAGAGAGATTCCCCCCTTTGAGAAGGAAGAAGCCGATGATGACGACTGGTTTGCCGATTCCAACAATGAGCGTAGAGCTGGGAGCGTCATTTGCTTTTCTGACAAGCGTCAAGATGCCGCATTCTTCGCACCTGCAATGGATAGAACTTACGGAAACATCACGCGGCGCCAACTTATCAGAGAAGCAGTAGAGTGTAGATCCTTTGATGATGAAGGCTGTAAACCATCCGAAGTCATTCGCTGGTTAGTAAACACCGCAAACAAGCGTTATCCAAAAATACTTGGTTCGGAAAAGAGAGATCGTGCAACCGCTTGGGTTCTTGACGAGCTCGCTGCCGAAGATTCTCGCAATAGCCTAGAGGGCCTTGGACTGATAAGAGTGGAGCCCATTGAGTTTAATCAGGGTTTTCTAAACCCTAAGGTACAAAAGCTTATCGAGAGTCGCATCGAACAACTCAATTGCAGTGAAATCCGGTGGATGACAAAGGATGACTATGTTCTTCTGACTAAAGTGTGCCTTGAGCTCCTGCGCGGGCAAAATGCCATTGAAGTCCCTGAAGGTGTACCAGAGCTCCGAAACAATTATCAAAAACGAGGCAACCAAGTAATTCTAGGCGGTGAAGGGGCATCCGAGCAAAAGGACACCATCCAGTTCGCAGGCTCCTCCACAAGCGCAAAGGAAAATAGGCGCAGCGCCTTTGTGCGAAAGTATGCGAAGAAGGTCCACGGCATTGAGCTATCTCGAGATGTTTCGCATAAGATATTGCAGGAGCTCTTTCTCTTCATTGGCAATTATTTAGGCGGGTTCTTCAAAAAAGACGGATTCCTCATTGGCAATAAGGAGAAATTCAGCCTCAATAGAGATATCTGGACGATGTTCCCCCATACTGACGAAGACATTGTTTACCGCTGCAGCGCGTGCGGGTGTGAGACACATCTGAATACGCACGGCGTCTGTATCACCGCGAAGTGCGATGGGCAGATGGAGCAAATGACGTTCGCTGAAGCGAGAAACAAGGATCGGTACTATAGAACAATCTATCAAGAAGAGGCCCTCCCACTCAACATTGAGGAACATACTGCCCAACTATCCTCAAAGAAGGCAAGGAAGATTCAGAGCGATTTCATAAAGGGCGATGTCAATATTCTCAGCTGCACAACAACCTTTGAGCTAGGCGTTGATGTCGGTGATTTACGCGCCATCTTCATGAGAAACGTTCCCCCCACTACCGCAAACTACAGACAACGCGCCGGCCGCGTCGGCCGGCGCGCGGGAAAGCCTGGCTATTCAATCACATTTGCCCGCTTGCGTCCCCACGACATCGCCCACTTCAATACTCCGAGCGCAATGATCGCCGGAGACACTAAAGCTCCTTCGTGCTATTTGAACAACGATGCCATCGCGGTGAGGCACGTATTCGCTGTCGCTCTGTCCGAGTTCTTTCGCTATGCACGCAAAACCCTTAACAAAGACTTTTCTCATAACTACAACGACTTCTTGGACCTCTCTGCCGAACAGCCCAGGGGGCTGACAGAGTTAACCGATTATCTCTCTTCTCGGCCAGACGCAATATATCGTCAGCTCAGTCGCATCTTTCCCCAAGATTTACCGGTCGCAAATGAAATTGGCGTAGCAGATTGGGGATGGACCGCGAAACTTATCGGCCCCATTGACTGGGAGGGTGGGCAAGGCCACGGAAGGCTGCTACTCGCACACAATCTCAAACACGCTGACTATATGCGCATCCAAGAAGGCATAGACCGAAACAGGGGCGTTGATGACGGGCTTGCGTCCAAGCTCCTAAGATCAAGTGATGCGCTTAAAAGAGAAAAAACGATTTCTGTCCTCGCCGAGAACGGAATTCTCCCCAAATATGGATTCCCGACAGACCTCGTCGAACTCTATCTTCCAGAAGTGCAGCAATCCACCGCGGATAACAGACTGTCCCTCTCTAGGGGCATGCGCCAAGCTATTAGGGAATATGCCCCTGGCTCTGAAATCGTTGCAGATAAAACACTCTGGAAATCCGTTGGCTTGAAGAAACCAAAGGGTCACGAGCTTCCTATTCGTATGTTTGGGAAATGTCCCGAATGTGGGGCGTTCGTATGGCCAATCGATAATTACAGCGACAAAGGCAAGTGCCCCGTCTGCCATCATGAGTTTACCCTCGAAAAAAAGATGCTTGTTCCATCGTTCGGTTTTGTAGGCAAAAAGGTCGAAAAGGGGATTGGTCTTAGAAAGCCAAGGTCAAGGGGCAGTATCTCTGTGCATTTCAGCCAACATTGGCCCCATGAAGCTGCTTCCAGAGAGTTCCGATTCCCTGGTGGAGCCGTAAGAACCAGATATACCGAAAATGGCCAGCTCTGCGTGCTCAATGCCCCCCACACGGGCTTTCAAGTCTGCTCCTATTGCAACCGTGCAGCCATCGGAGGCAATGAAATAGAGCACGAATACTGGTGCAAGAAGAGCGGACAGAGCCCAAAGATTGTGCACTACAACGCTCTTGGCACATCTTTTACAAGCGATGTGCTAGAAATCGTCTTCGACATCGAGGGTACTCTCAGCTGCGCAAACGAAGACTGGGAAGCTGTGATGTGGGCGCTGTTTACCGCAGGTGCGAAGATTCTCGAGGTTCCTGAGACAGAGCTCGGCGGAACTGTCTACGAAAACGATACACACAGTATTTCCATTCTTATTTATGACGATGTCCCAGGAGGAGCCGGCCATACTCGCTTGCTCGACGAAAAGGTGCCCGAGCTCATCGAAGAGGCATACAAAGTGGTGGACGGGCATTGCGGATGCGGAGAAGAGACTTGCTGCTACGGCTGCATTGCAAACTATTACAATCAAAATAGGCAAGCAAAGCTATCTCGTGGCGCAGCAAAAAGAATACTGCGCTCCCTTCTTTTTCCCTCCTTTGCTCCTCAGAGCGCAAAACCATTCTTGGATCTTGAGAAAACTGCTGAATGCACAGCCTCCGAATTACAAGTGTCCGAAAACGGTACGGACCTTAGCGCGCTTTCGTTTTCAGAAGCGGTTGCGCTCTCAATCCATTCCGCATCCTCAGAGCAATGGAAACGCCTACTTAGAAACATCGTCGCCTGTTGTCGACATGTTCATGCAGAAGTCCCCGCCAAGGATGTTGAAGTGTGCGGTCCCGACGGGTCAAGCGCCTACGCAACGCTTGTATGGCGTCATTCAAAAGTCATTCTTCTTGATGAAGAGGCGGTTGAAGACTTCAAAGATGAATTCGGCGTTTCATGGTGCACTATTAGTGGATGGAGAGTCTTCTCTGTCGGAGCGTGCACGGCAAACGATGTATCAGATGCTCTCCACAAGGAGAAATAACGATGTGCGCAAGAATGATACCTAGTCTTGGACCGGCCGAATATGATGATTGGAGCCACGAAGGTGAAATCTACTATTCTCTGAGCAAGCTTCCCGATGATTTTACGGTCATCCACTCATACAGAATTCTTGAAGTCACTCAGAAGAATATACTCGAACAAAGAGAAGCCGATTTTGTTGTTTTCAACCGAAGGCTTGGCGTGCTCGTTATTGAGGCAAAAGCTGGGAAAATCCGATGTGAGCATGGGGAATGGCTCTATGGAAGCGGAGTCCCCATGAGAAAACACGGAGGGCCCTATCGGCAAGCTGACAGCATAAAGTGGAAGCTATACGACCGCTTCGAGGACGTAGGCCTGACGAACCTACGAGACAAATGCAGACTCTCACACGCAGTGTGGCTTCCATCTCTTGATGCCTCCGAACTTGGCTTCATCACTTTCTGTCCAGAAGCAGCGCGCGAAATCACCCTCTGTAAAACGGATTTGGAAAAGCCCGTAGCACAGATAGTACGCATAATGAAAATGAATTCTGATCATCGAGACACTTGCCTATCTGAAACCGAGGCAAATGAAATCCTAAGAAAAGTCCTACTTCCAGAATTTGACATTGTTCCGACGAGCTCGATCAACTACAGATACAACGACTTTGTTTTTGCCAGGCTGCTAGATTCACAGGTTCGAGTTCTCGATTATTTACGCGACCAGAAAACCGCCG
>DVMF01000072.1 GCA_018715125.1 Candidatus Coprousia avicola
AGCTCCACCGCTGGCTCAAGTGGTTCCGGTCGGGCCGCATCTCGGAATCGCTCGGCTGGCGCACCCCGGACGAGAACCGCAGGCTCCTGGGCTACGCGGTGTAGGATGTACAGGAAATCGTCCGCGGTCCCGTCGGTCAGGTATACGCAAACGGGTGAATCGTGTATACCCAGGGACCCTCGGTATACGCAAGCGGCGGATTTGTGTATACCAAAGTCGGCCAGGTATACACGATTCTGAGATTTGCGTATACCAAGAGGGAGACGTCGTTCGCGCCCGCTCGAGGCGACGCCGCGCGGGGCGGCGCGGGGGCGACGCCGCACGGGGCAAGGTAGGGGTGACGCCCGTGTTGCCCGCTCGCGCTGTGGTGATGCGCCGCGAAAGGTATAATGGGAAGCGTTCAACTTCTCAGCCCGCCGCAGCGGGCCCTAACAACAAGGACGTCCTCCTATGGCATCGCTCAAAACGAGCCACCGCTGGTCGGTAGCTCCCCAAAACCCCGCGCTCGCCACTGAGCTCGCGCACGCACTCAACATCGCTCCGCTCGTCGCCCGCATCATGGTGGCGCACGGCATCGCCTCCGTCGAGGAGGGACGGCGCTTCCTCACCCCCTCGCTCGAGCGCGACTGGGCCGACCCCCTTATCATCCCGGGAATGTACGAGGTCGTCGCGCGGCTCGACCGCGCGCTCGACGCGCACGAGGCAATTGCGGTCTTCGGCGATTTCGACGTGGACGGCATCACCTCGACCTGCCTGCTCACTGAGGCCCTGCGCGCGCTCGGCGGCAACGTCACCCCGTTCATCCCGCATCGCTTCGACGAGGGCTACGGACTCACCGAGGCCGCGCTCGACCGCGTCATCGCCGCCTGCGCGCCCGACGTCATCGTGACGGTGGACAACGGCATCGCCGCCCGCGACGAGGTCGCCTACCTCACGGCGCGCGGCATCGACCTCGTGGTGACCGACCACCATGAGCCCGCCGACATGGTGCCCCGGGGCGTGCCCCTGACCGACCCCAAACTCGCGGCCGAGGGCCCCTCGCGCGAGCTCGCCGGTGCCGGCGTGGCGCTCAAGCTCGTGCAGGCGCTGGGGGAGCGCCGCGGCGCCCCCGATCTCTGGCGCGGTCTGACCGAGGTGGCGGCGCTCGGCACCGTGTCGGATATGATGCCGCTCACGCCGGAGAACCGCGCGCTTGTGGCTGATGGCATCGCGCACATGCGTGCCACCGCGCGCCCGGGCTTCATCGCGCTGGCGGCGCTCGCCCGCGCGGACCTCGCCACCATCACGGCGGACGGCCTCTCGTTCTCGCTCATCCCGCGCCTCAACGCCGCCGGGCGCATGGCCGACCCCGCCCTCGCGCTCAACCTGCTGCTCGAGCGCGACCCCGTTGAGGCCGGGCGGCTCGCCGCGGAGCTCGAGGCCATCAACCAGGAGCGTCGCGACATCGAGGCCGCGCTCACCGAGGATGCGCTCGCCCGCGTGGGCGAGACGTATACGGGCGGCCGCGTCATCGTCGTGGGCGGCGAGGGCTGGCACGAGGGTGTGAAGGGTATCGTGGCGAGCCGCATCGTCAACCGCTACCACGTGCCCACGCTGCTTTTCTCCATAGAGGGCGACGTCGCGCGCGGTTCGGGGCGCTCGGTGGGCACGGTCAACCTGTTTGAGGCCGTCGAGCGTTGCGCCGATCTCACCACGCGCTTTGGCGGGCATGCGGGCGCGGTGGGCGTCACGCTGCCCGCGGCAAACCTGCCGGCGCTGCGCGAACGCCTCGACGAGGTGCTGTCCGAGCTCCCGGAGGAGGCCTTCGAGGACACGGGCGAGATCGCCGCGACGGTGGACCTGGGCGAGCTCACCATCGAGACCATCGAGGAGATCGCGCGCCTTGAACCCTTCGGCCAGGGCAACCGCGTGCCGCTGCTCGCGGCGACCGGCGTGACCATGGCGGACCGCTCCTGCGTGGGCCGCACGGGCGACCATGTGCGCTTCACGGCGACCGACGGCATCTCGAGCGTGGCAGCCATCATGTTCCGCGCGCCCGACGCCGATGCGCTCTGCGCATGCGACAGCGTGGTCGACATCGTCTTCGAGGCGGTGGCCGAGCGCTGGCAGGGCCGCGTCAAGCCCAAGCTCATGGTAAAGGACGTGCTCCGGCACGACGCGGCGGATGCCGAGGGGCCGGTCGCGCCGGCGGGCGCGCCCGTGGCGGCCGGCGCGGACGGCGCCGGTGCCGCCCCCGCATCGCCCGCCCCGGCCGCAGCGCCGGACGGGCCCGCCGCGATCTTCATACCCGCCGCCGCGGGGCACCAGCGCAGGGCGACCCTCACGGGCCTCTCGTACACCGAGCTCACGCGCTCGCTCATCCACGCCCTCATCGGGGGCAGCGCCCCGCATCCCGCCCAGACGGACGCGCTCGACGCCCTCGGCCGGGGCGAGAGCACACTCGCCGTCATGGGGACGGGCCGCGGCAAGTCGCTCGTATTCCAGGTGCACGCCGCCCGCGAGGCTGTCCTCAACGGCTGTGCGAGCATCTTTGTGTACCCCCTGCGCGCCCTCATCGCCGACCAGGCCTTCCATCTGGCGCGCCTTCTGGGCGCGTGGGGCATCGGCGTGGGCGTGCTAACGGGCGACACCCCCCAGCCGACGCGCGCGCGGATCTTCGGCGCGCTCGCCGAGGGCGCGCTCGACATCGTGCTGACGACGCCCGAGTTCCTCTCGATCCACCGCGAGCGCTTCGTCGCCGCCCGGCGCGTGGGCTTTGTCGCCGTGGACGAGGCGCACCATATCGCCGCCGCGCCCGCGGGCGAGCGCAGCGCCTATCTCGACCTGCCCGAGGTGCTTACCGCCCTCGGCCGCCCGACGGTGCTCGCCGTCACGGCCACGGCCGATGCAGCGTGCGCGCACCGCATCACCGAGACCCTCGGCACCGCCCGCGCCATCGTGGACGATGCGGACCGACCCAACCTCGACCTCGAGGACGACCGCAACCTGCCCAGTCGCGAGAACCGGCTCGTCTCCATCGTGGCGACGGGCGAGAAGTGCGTCGTGTACGTCAACTCGCGCGAGCAGACGGTCGCGCTCGCCCGCACGCTCCGCCAGCGCGTGCCCGAGCTCGGCGGCGCCATCGCCTTCTACAACGGAGGGCTCGCCCGCGCCGACCGCACGCGGGTGGAGGAGGCATTCCGTGCGGGCGACCTCACCTGCATCGTTTCGACCTCCGCGTTCGGCGAGGGCGTCAACCTGCCGGACATCCGGCACGTGGTGCTCTACCACATGCCGTTCTCGGCCACGGCCTTCAACCAGATGAGCGGGCGGGCTGGGCGCGACGGGGCGCCCGCGCAGGTCCACCTCATGTACTCAGCGCGCGACGCCCGCATCAACGAGCACCTGCTCGAGGCGGCCGCCCCCGAGCGCGGCGAGCTCATCGTCATCTACCGCGCGCTCCAGACCATGTGGCGGAGCCATCGCGGCAGGACGGGCGAGGGGGCCTTCAGCGCGAGCGACCTCGACATCGCGAGTATGTGCCGCGCCATCGACGCGCGCGAGCAGGTGGACGAGCGTGCCGTCGCGAGCGGTATCCGCATCTTCGAGGAGCTCGGCTTCGCCCGCGTGACGGGGTTTGAGGATACCCGGCGCATCGAGATGTGCGAGAACCCCGGCCACATGGCGCTCACCGCGTCGACCCGCTACCTCGAGGGCCTGCGCACGCGTTGGGCGTTTACCCAGTTTAGAAGCTGGGCGCTCGATGCGTCCGCTCGTGATATGCTTAGCCGAATAGCCCGTCCCATCACCCCGGCGGGCGGCGAGATCGCGCTCTGAGGAGGTCTGCCATGGATGCTGCCACGCGCGCGGCGCACGACGCGTCGCTCACGTCCTCTGCCCTGATGGTCCACTACACGCATGCCGACGACCTCCCGCCCGAGATCTGCGCCGACGATTACGACGAGCTGGCCGGGCTCTGTCGCAAATACATGAGCGAGGCGGACTGCGCGCTGGTGGAGCACGCCTATTGTTTCGCGGCCGAGAAGCACGCCTCCCAGCGCCGCCGCTCGGGCGAGCCCTACATCAACCATCCCGTCGAGGTCGCCGTCATCTTGGCCGAGCTCAAGATGGACTCCGACGTGGTCTGCGCGGCGCTGCTGCACGATACGGTGGAGGATACCGAGGTCTCGCTGGCCGACGTGCGCGACATCTTTGGCGACACCATCGCGCTTCTGGTGGACGGCGTCACGAAGCTCACCAACATCGAGGTTGACAACATGGACGAGAAGCAGGCGCTGAACCTGCGCAAGATGTTTCTCGCCATGTCGAAGGACATCCGCGTCATCATCGTCAAGCTCGCCGACCGCCTGCACAACATGCGCACGCTCGCGGCGCTGCGCGAGGACCGCCGCCGCTTCAAGGCACGCGAGACGATGGACGTGTACGCGCCGCTCGCCGACCGCCTGGGCATGAGCTCCATCAAGTGGGAGCTCGAGGACCTCTCGTTCTTCTATCTCGAGCCCGAGGCCTATCAGCGCATCGCCCGCATGGTGGCCGAGAGCCGCGAGGTGCGCGAGCGCTATCTCGCGGAGACTATCAAGACGCTCACCGACGAGCTCAAAGACGCCGGTCTCGAGGGCTTCCAGATCAACGGGCGCTCGAAGCACTACTGGTCCATCTACCAGAAGATGCGCCGCAAGGGTAAGGAGTTCTCCGAGATCTACGACCTCGTGGCCATGCGCGTCATCTGCCATACGGTGGGCGACTGCTATTCGGCACTCGGCGCGGTGCACGCGCTCTGGCACCCCATGCCGGGCCGGTTCAAGGACTACATCGCCAACCCCAAGCTCAACAACTACCAGTCGCTCCACACGACGGTCATCGGCCCCACCGCCCGTCCGCTCGAGATCCAGATCCGCACGTACGAGATGCACGAGCAGGCCGAGTACGGCATCGCCGCGCACTGGCTCTACAAGCGCTCGGGCGGCTCCTCGGCCACCAAGTCCGGTGACCAGCAGCGCCTGGACGAGCAGATCAACATGCTCAAGCACACGCTCGACTGGGCGGCGTCCGACGAGATCGACGACCCCAAGGAGTTTTTGCAC
>DVMF01000005.1 GCA_018715125.1 Candidatus Coprousia avicola
AGACGGGGTAGAGCTGCACGAGCGTGGTGAGCCCGCCGATGATCATGGCCGACTGCATGAGCATGGTCTGGTCGGCGGCGGAAAGCCCGCACGTGCCGGCGATGAGCATGGGCGGGGTGATGTTGCCGACGAGCATGGCGAGCACGTGCTGCATCGCCTGCGGGAACGCCTCGCCGAACGAGGGCTTGCCGTCGAGCTTGAAGAGCTCGCCCGCACCGGTGCCGGGAGCGGACGTCTTGGTCGTGGATGCCATGCGCCCCCCCTTACTGCGCGCGCTGCGCGATGACCTCGATCTCCACCAGGCCGCCCATGGGGAGCGCGCCCACGGCGAAGCAGCTGCGCGCCGGGAACGGCTCGGGGAAGACCTCGGCGTACACCGCGTTGACGGCGGCGAAATCGCTGATGTCGGCCAGAAGGACGGTTGTCTTCACGACGTCCGCATAGGTGAGGCCCGCAGCCTCGAGCAGCGCGCCCACGTTGGCGAGCGACTGGCGCGCCTGGGCCTCGACGCCCTCGGCGAGCACGCCCGTCTCGGGGTTCAGGCCGAGCTGGCCGGACAGGTAGACGGTGGCGCCGGCATCGATGCCGGCGGAGTACGGGCCGACCGCGGCGGGCGCCGCGGCAGATGCGATAACGGTCTTGGTCATGGGTGCTCCCCTCTCCCGGAACGGCCCCGCGCACTGGGGCCCGCCCCTCCTCCATAGGGGGCTATCGTACTGATAAACCCCACGTCTGGCAAGATACCTGCAAAAGGCGTAACCAGGCGTGCGCCGAGTCAGCGCGCGGTGAGCACGATGCGCTTGCCCGGGGGCACGGCGTCCGGCGCGACGATGCGGCCCACGCGGCGCGCGGGCACGCCCGCCCGCACGAGGTCGTCGACGAGCGCGGGCGCGTCCGCCGCCGTCACCGCCATCATGAGGCCGCCCGAGGTCTCAGGGTCGTACAGCACGTCGGCAAGGTCGAGCGGGGTGGATCCCGCCTCGACCGCGCCCTCCGCATAGCGGCGGTTGCGGTAGACAGCGGCGGGCAGGATGCCCATCGCCGCGAGGTCGCGGACCCCCGGCAGCAGCATGAACGCGTCCGGATCGAGCTCGGCGGCGGCATCGGCCCCCGTCACCATCTCGAGCACGTGGCCGAGCACGCCGAAGCCCGTGATGTCGGTGGCCGCGTGCACCGCGTGCGCCGCCATGACCTCGGCCGCCGCACGGTTGAGCGTGACCATGGCGTCGACCATCGCCTCCTCAAGGTCCGGGTGGGCGACGCCGCCCTTCACGGCCGTCGCCGCGATGCCGATGCCGAGGGGCTTGGTGTAGACGAGCGCGTCGCCCACCCGCGCCGTGTCGTTGCGGACGATGCGCGCCGGGTCGACGACGCCCGTCACCGCCATGCCGTACTTGGGCTCGGCGTCGTAGATGCTGTGCCCGCCGGCAAGCGAGGCGCCCGCCTCCGCCGCCATGGCCGCCCCGCCGCGCAGGATGGCGCGGACGGCGTCTTGGGGCATGTCCTCCGGCACCGCCATGATATTGAGGGCCATGATGGGCCGCGCCCCCATTGCGTAGAGGTCTGAGAGCGCGTTGGCGGCCGCAACCTGCCCGAAGACATAGGGGTCGTCCACCATGGGCGTAAAGAAGTCGACGGTCTCGACGATGGCGAGGTCCGGCGCGAGGCGGTAGACGGCCGCGTCGTCCGCATGGTCGAACCCCACGATGAGGTTGGGGTCGCGCGGGGCGCTGAACCCCTCGAAGAGCCGCGCCAGCATGCCGGCGCCCACCTTCGCGCCGCACCCGGCGCAGTCCGCCAGCTTGGTGAGTTTGACCGCGTCCGCCATGATGATCTCCTCTCTCAGGTGCCGCCGGGGGCAATCCCGCCGGCGGCCGCCGCCCCGCAGGGGCATTAGACCTGTCCTCTCGCCCGCGGGCGCCGAGGGGACCCCGCCGGGCGAGCCCCTCAGCCGAGGACCTCGACGAAAGCCGCCGGAACGACCGCGCCCGCGACCGCGCGCTCGAAGGCGGACCGGGACGCCGCGTCCGGCGGCAGCCGCCACGCCAGACCGCACTCGGCGGAGAGGTGGGAGGGCGTGGGGATGAGCCTCCCCGGCACGCCCGCGCGCCCGCAGAGCCGCTCCGCCTCGAGCGCGTCGAACGTGCTCGCAAACGTCACCACGACACTGCGCCGCCCCCGCATCTCCCCCATCGCTCAGGCCTCCTCGCGGGCGATGGCCGCGAGGGCGCTGACCGCCCGGTCGACCTCGGCATCGGTCGTGTAGTACCCCATAGAGAGGCGGACCGCGCCCCGCTCCCGGGTCCCCAAGGCCTCGTGCGCCCGCGGCGCGCAGTGGAGCCCGGAGCGTGTGACGATCCCGAAGTCGCAGGCGAGGCGGTCCGAGACGAGCGCCGCGTCGAGGTCTCCAACGGTGAGGGCGACCGTGGCGAGGTGCTCCATGCCGTCGTGCGCGCCGAGCACGCGGACCGCGCGGGCCGCCGCAAGCCCCTCGACGAGGCGGGCGCGGAGCCCCTGCAGCCGCCCGTGAATCGATGCGGGCGACGCCGAGGCGACAAAGCGCGCGGCGGCGGCGAGGCCGGCGATGCCGGCGGTGTTGAGCGTACCCGCCTCCAGATGCTCCGGGTAGGCGTCGGGCTGGTCGTCGAGGGCGCTCTGCACTCCCGTGCCCCCGTGCACGAGCGGCACGACCTCCACGCATGGCCCGACGATGAGCCCGCCCGTACCCGTCGGGCCCATGAGCGCCTTGTGCCCCGTGAAGGCGAGAAGGTCCGCCCCCAGCTCCCCCCAGTCCACGGGCAGGGCGCCCGCGGTCTGCGCGGCGTCCACCAAGACCAGCGCCCCGGCGTCGTGCGCCAAGCGCGCGATCCGCGCCACCGGGAGGACGGCGCCCGTAAGGTTGGAGGCATGGCTTATCGCCACGAGGCGCGTGCCCGGGGTGATGAGCCTCTCGGCTGCCGCCATATCGAGCGCGCCGGTGGGCTCGACGGGGATGATATCGACCGCGACGCCCCGCTCGCGCGCAAGGAAGCTGAGCGGGCGCAGCACGGAGTTGTGCTCGTAAGCCGTCGCGACCACATGGTCGCCGCGGCGGACGGTGCCCAGGATCGCCTGGTTGAGCGCCAATGTCGCGTTGTGCGTGAAGACGAGGCGCTCGGGATGGTCGAATCCGAAGAGCCGGGCGAGCTCGCATCGCGCGTCGAAGACGAGCCGTGCGGCGGCGAGGTCCTCCCCCGCCGCACCGCGCGCAGCGCTGCCCGCGCCCGCGAGCGCGGCGCAGACGGCCTCGCCCACGCACGGCGGGCGCGCGATGGAGGTGGCAGCGCAGTTGAGGTAGATCACAGCGTGACGACCTTCCCCGCCCCCAGCATGGCCTCGGTGATGGCGTAGAGGTTCGTGACGCCGCCGACGGCGAGCGCATCCTTGAGGCCGAGGTAATCGAGGCAGGTGCCGCAGGTCAGCACCTCGCACCCGCGCTCCGCGAGCGCGCGGATGTCATCCAGGGCGGGCGACCCCTCGCACGTGAGGCGGGCGCCGCTGTTGTAGAAGATGAGGCGTCGGGGGACCTCGGCGCGCTCGGCCATCGCGAAGAGCACGCCGCGCATGAGGACGCCGCCGAGCTCGTCGTTGCCGCGGCCGAGGACGTTCGCGCCCACGAGCACCGTGGGCGCCTCCTCGGCGGCCGGCGGCGAGACCGGGGCGGGCGCCGGGCAGACGATGCCCTCCGGCAGGCCCGCCTCGGCCGACTCCCCGCCGGGGGCGGCCGGAAGGGACGCGCCGGTTATCTCAACGGCCCAGCCGCCCTCCCGGCAGGCGACGTGTGCCTGCGCACCCTTGCTCGCCGCCAGGCGCCTCAGGTTCTCGACGGCGACCTCGTTATCCACCAGCACGCGCACCGACCCGGCCGCCGCCGGGTCGCCGAGCGCCTTGAGCGCGCGGATGACGGGTTTGGGACAGGTCTCGCCAAAACAGTTGAGCTCGCGCATGGGTACACCTCGCATCGCCGGGGGGGGTGCGGAGCCGCGTCCGCACGGTTTGCCCCATTGTAGCGGCAACGGCCCCGGAGAGGCACCCGCGCGTCCGCGGCGGGTACCGCTCAGCCGCGAATGAGGTGGATGCGGCGCGCGTCGAAATGCATGCGCAGCACGTCGCCTTGACGCGGCAGGTCCTCGGGCGCGGCGCTCCTGAGGTCGATCTTCCACTGCAGGCGGCTCGGAGAGTCGGCGCGCGGCGGATCGAGAAGCACCAGCCGCTCGTAGCGCGAATCGCTCACGCGCGCGACGGTGAGGTCGTAGCTGTTGCGCCCCCGCTCGACGCGATTGTCCTGATGGAAATAGGATGCGCGCACGCCCACGAAGGCCACATCGTCCGGCACCGGCGCACCGACGTCGAACGTCATGCCCCAGTCGAGCGCCTCGACCACGGTGGCGCCCGCCTTGCGGGCGGGGCTCGTGTTCTTGCAGCCGGTGAGCCGCAGCGCAGCGAGCGTCTGCGGGCGGCGCATGAGGTCGGACGGCGCCCCCTCCTCCGCCACACGGCCCTCGTGCATGACGACGATGCGGTCGCACAGCCGGCAGGCCTCGTCGATATCGTGGCTCACGTAGAGGACCGTGGCGTCGAGCACGTCGAAGAGGTCGAGCAGGTTCTGCTCGAGGGCGCTCTTGAGGTAGGCGTCGAGCGCGCTCATGGGCTCGTCGAACATGTAGATGCCCGGGTGCGCCGCGATCATGCGGGCGAGGGCGACGCGCTGCTGCTGGCCGCCCGAGAGCCGCGCGGGGTAGCGGTCGACATAACCCGCCATGCCGAAAAGCGAAAGGTAGCGCCGGGCGAGGTCGGCCCGGCGCGCCGCCGAGAGCGCGCGGTCCATACCGGCCTCGACGTTCTGCCCCACGGTGAGGTGCGGGAAGAGCTGGTAGTTCTGGAAGAGCAGGGCGCACTTGCGCTCCTGCGGCGAGAGGTTCACGAGCGCGGCGGAGTCGAAGAACGTGACGCCGTTCACCACGATGCGCCCCTCGTCGGGAGTCTCAACCCCGGCGATGCAGCGCAGGGTGCAGCTCTTGCCGCACCCCGAGGCGCCGAGCAGCGCCACCCGCTCGTCGCCCGCCTCGAGCGCGATATCGAGCGCGAACCCCGGATAGCGTTTCTTGATGGCGAGCGAGAGCGACATCTAGCGCACCTCCCCGGTACCGGGGGCGGCGCCCCCGTCTGCGTCGGCGGCGGAGGCACCGATGAGCTCGCGCAGCGCCTGCGCGTCGATCCGCAGCGCATCGCCGCCCGCCTCGGCCGCCTCGTCGGCGGGCCCATCCGCCCCGCCCGCGCGCCGCGCCCGCCGGGGCACCACGCCGCCGCGCTCGCGGAAGCGCTGGCTGCGGGCGGTATAGAGGTTGATGAAGAGGACGACGGCGAAGCTCATGAGAATGACCACGACGACCCAGAAGAGCGCCACGTCGGTGTTGCCGCTCATCCACTCGAAGTAGATGGCGATGGGGATCGTCTGCGTGATGCCGGCGTAGTTGCCGGCGAAGAAGAGCGTGCAGCCGAACTCCCCCATGGCGCGGGCGAAGGCGAGCACGGTGCCGGCGGCGATGGACGGCCAGGCGAGCGGCATCATGAGCCGGCAGAAGATGCGCGTCTCCGACCAGCCGAGCGTGCGGGCCGCATCGAGCATGGAGGCGTCGAGCGACTCGAAGGC
>DVMF01000073.1 GCA_018715125.1 Candidatus Coprousia avicola
CCTCCGCGAGCTCATCTCCAACGCGTCGGACGCCGTCGACAAGCTCAACTTCAAGAGTCTGACCGACGACAGCATGCACGTGGAGCAGGGCGATCTTGCCATCCGCCTCGCGTTTGACCGCGATGCCCGCACCATCACCATTTCCGATAACGGCATCGGCATGACGGCCGACGAGCTCGAGCGCAACCTCGGCACCATCGCGCACTCCGGTAGCGAGGAGTTTAAGACCGAAAACGCCGAGAGCCAGGGCGACGCCATCGACATCATCGGCCAGTTTGGCGTGGGCTTCTACTCCGCCTTCATGGTGGCGAAGCGCGTGCGCGTCGTGTCGCGCGCGTTTGGGGCGGACGAGGCCAACGTGTGGGAGTCCGACGGTCTCGAGGGCTACACCATCGAGCCCGGCGAGCGCGCCGACCACGGTACCGACGTGATTCTGACGCTGCGCGACGACGTCGCGGGCGAGAACGGCGAGGAGGGCGAGAACTACAGCCGCTACCTCTCCGAGTGGGCGCTCAAGGACCTCGTCAAGCGCTACAGCAACTACGTGCGCTACCCGATTCAGATGATGGTCACCAAGTCCCGCCAGAAGCCCAAGCCCGAGGACGCGGGCGACGACTACCAGCCCGAGTACGAGGACTACCAAGAGCTCGAGACCGTCAACTCCATGACGCCCATCTGGAAGAAGCGCCGCGAGGACGTGGAGGACGCCGACTACCACGAGTTCTACAAGGCGACGTTCCACGATTTCGAGGACCCTGCCCGCACCATCAGCTTCCATGCCGAGGGCGCGCTCGAGTACGATGCGCTGCTCTTTATCCCCGGTCGTGCACCGTTTGACCTCTACAGCAAGGATTACGAGAAGGGTCTCGCGCTCTACAGCTCCAACGTGATGATTATGGAGAAGTGCGCTGACCTCGTGCCCGACTACTACAACTTTGTCCGCGGCGTGGTGGATTCGGCCGATGTCTCGCTCAACATCAGCCGCGAGACGCTCCAGCAGAACCGTCAGCTCCGCGCCATCGCCCGCCGGATCGAGAAGCGCATCACCTCCGACTTGGAGGACATGCGCGACAACGACCGCGAGGCGTACGAGAAGTTCTTCGAGAGCTTTGGCCGCGGCCTTAAGTACGGTATCTACGCGAGCTACGGTGCCAAGGCGGGCGAGCTCGCGGACCTGCTGCTCTTCTGGAGTGCCAAGGAGCAGAAGATGGTCACGCTCGCCGAGTACGTCAAGGCGATGCCGGAGGACCAGAAGGCGATCTATTACGCCGCGGGCGACGATCGCGAGCGCCTCGCCAAGATGCCCGTGGTGACGGGCGTGCTGGCGCGCGGCTACGACGTGCTGCTGCTCACGCAGGACGTCGATGAGTTCACGTTCCAGTCCATGCGTGAGTACGTGGCGAAGGACTGCCCCAAGGTCTACGAGGACGAGGCGGCGCGCGAGGCGGCGGCGAAGGCCGTGGCCGATGGTGCCGAGCCCGAGCTCGAGGACCGTCATCTGGAGCTTAAGAACGTTGCGACCGGGGACCTCGACCTCGCGAGCGAAGACGAGAAGAAGGAAGCCGAGGAGGCGACGCGCGAGCACAGCGACCTCTTCGACGCGATGAAGGAGGCGCTCGGCGATCACGTGCAGAAAGTCGCCGTGTCGGCGCGCCTGGGCGAGAACGACACGCCTGCCGTCATCACTACGGAGGGCCCGCTGTCGCTTGAGATGGAGAAGGTGCTGAAGCGCGGTCCCGAGGGCGACGTGGAGGGTATGCCGACGGCGCAGCGCGTGCTCGAGCTCAACGGCAAGAGCCCGGTCTTTGGGAAGCTCGTTGCCGCGCAGGAGGCGGGCGACGCCGATAAGGTGAAGCTCTACACGGGGCTTCTCTACGACCAGGCGCTGCTGGTCGAGGGCATCCTGCCGGAGGATCCGGTCGCCTTCGCAAAGAACGTTTGCGAGCTGATGTAGGCGGCTTGCGGTATAGCGTGGAGCTTTGGGCCCCGGGATCAGGTTCCCGGGGCCTTTGCCCTATCTGGGGGCAACGCGGCAGTCGCGTGGGGTGAGGCGATGCGGCGGCGGCCCTGCCTGCGCAATCGTGCCGCGGGGAAATCTCGGTTGTAGGAGGGGCCGTTTCAGGTTGCGGTGACGAATTCCTCCCGATTGACGGGGCTTCGTAGGGGGTTAATCATTCTAGTGCCTAGTTCCGCAGGCACCCTTGAAGTAGCTAAGGTGGGGCGTGAAAGAAAAAGGGCAGGTCAGCGAGCTGGCCGTTGCCGCGGCTACTCGCAGGGCACGCCATAAAGTAGACACTAGAATGATTAACCCCCACAGAAGCGGGTGAGCAGCCGCTGTATTGTCGTCGTTGCGCGAAAATGTCACCCCTCGTTGGGCGAAGACGCCGTCTCCGGTGCGGGCCCCTTGCCGGGATAATGCCTGATTGTCGACGGAGGTTCATATCCTCGCCATATGAGGGTCCCCTACGCGCTCGCGCTGGTATGGAAAACGGGGGACCAATGAGCAAAACCACAGGTAAAAAGGCATCCATAAAGGCTTCAAAGCGATGTAAGTAAGTCTTCATTTGACCATAAGTTTTGCCTGAGGTTCCTCGGTCATACTGACATCGACGCATCGGAAACGCAGCAGCCGATGCGCGCAGCTATGGCGGACGAGCGAGGAGGCCGCGATGCATTGCTCCCAACATGCAGCACAGGCGCGGCAGCTGCACCGCAGCGAGACCAGCGCCGACTACCTCTCCTTCCCCCCAACACAGAGACCAGGTCTCCTCGCCACCCCGTCCGCCCAGGACCGTTCGCGCGATCAGGTAGCGAACTTCCTGCACTCGAGCCATGAGCTGCTCGACGCGCTCAACGTGCAGCCTTTGGCGCACGCGGCGGTGCTGTAGGGCGCGGCCGGCACATCAGGCGCCTTTGAGCGCAACTCCTTTTCAGCGACTCGCGATACCGGCCTTCGGGCCGGTATCGCGTTATACGTATGATCGTACCGCGTTGCGGCATGGGGCCTGCGCGCAAGCCGCCGCGCGGAGACAGGCGCGATGCTGTCCCCAAGACGACGGGTGTGCAGCGTTCATACGTGAGATTGCATCGTTTGCGACATCAGAGCCATCGCTTGTTACCACAAGCGTTTCAAGCGTGTTTCCACGGGATTGCCCGATGGTACGATGAAAACGCCACGGTAGGCAATGCATGCCGCTAGCGCGGGGGAGGGGGGTCATCGATGTACTCTGTTGCGGTTATCGAGAACGATGAGCGCGCCGCCGCCGAGCTTGTCCGTATGATCGAAGCGTCTTCCCTGGCATCGCGGTTGACGTTTGCGGGCATGCGCCACGTTGCGACCACCGCACCCGGCGCTTCGTCTGCCGCGGCGGATGCGTCCGGCCCCGAGGCTTTTGTGCGTGTTGAGTCCGGTCCTGTCCCCGGCGAGGGCAGCGCCTCCGATGCCGCGCCGCTTCGGGTAACCGATCTCCCCGATATCCTCTTCGTGGATGTCAAGCTCGACCACGGTGCCAACGGCATCGAGCTCATTCACCGCCTCATCCCGGCTGCAGCACCCGTGCAGGTTATCTACGTTTCGGCCTACCTCGAGTATGCTCCCGCCGCGTACCATACGCGTCACACGTGGTTTCTCTCCAAGCCCGTCGACCCCGCAGAGCTCGATGCGGCGCTCACCCGCGCCGTGGCGGCGCTCGACGCCGAGCGATCCGAGCCGCTGCTTGTCCACCAGGGGTCGGCGCTCGTGCGCATCGCCCCGCATCAGGTGCGCTACGTGGAGAGCGATCGGCGCAAGGTTCGCATTCACGAGCGCGACCGTGTGATCGAGACGTACGCGCGTATCTCCGACCTCGAGGCGCGTTTGCCCAAGCAGTTCGCCCGTTGCCATAAGAGCTTCCTCGTCAACCTCGCGTTTGTCTCCGAGCTGCACGGCCGCGAGCTCATCCTCGCGAGCGGCGAGCGCCTGCCGGTGAGCCAGCGCTGCCGCAAGTCTCTCGCCGACCGCCTTGTCTCCTTCATCGGGCGCTCGCTCTAGGGCCGGGGCAGATGAACGGCGAGGTAGAGCAGGTTCTGGAGGCCATAAGCACGCTGGTGAGCGTGGTCATCACAGTCACGTTCGAAACCAACCTCGCGTACACGTTGCCCATGCGCGGGCGGCGGGCTTACCTCGTTGCGGCCTATCTTGGTGCGGGCGCGGGAACCGCGGTGAGAAGCGTACTGCCGCTGCTGAGCCAGCTCCACTTTGTCGTCTGTGCTTTAGTGCTGCCGCTCATGCTGTTGCGCGGTTCGCGCGGCCAGCGGCTCGTGGCGATCGCGTTGAATCTGGGGCTGCTCTTTATGGGTGAGTTCCTCACGGCGGCGATGGTGCTGATCTTCGCCGGCGGGATCCCGTATACCTCGTTTGCCCATGAGCATGTGGTGGTTATGCTCGCCTTCCGGATGGTGTTTCTGATGATGATGGTGGCGGGCGGACTTGGCATCCGGGCGTTTGTCGCACGGTGGACGCGCGGCGAGCGGATTAACTTCGTGCTGCCCCGTTTTGCGCTGAGTGTTCTTCTGCATGTGTGCCTCGCTATCGGGTTCTACTACATACTGATTCTGCTCGCGCTGCCCGCCTCCGATCCGCTTTGCATGGTGGGGATGCTACTCTCCGTCCTTGCTGTGCCGCTCGACGGCGTCCTCCTCTGGAGCCTCGAGCGGGCGCGCCGGGCGGCGGCGGCCGACGCGCGCGCACGCGTGGCGGGCGAGCGGCTGGAGGCGTGCCTCGCCCGCTACGGCAGGGTCTCGCGGGCGACGGTGCGCACCGCGCAGCTCCGCCACGACGCCCGGGCCCACCTGCAGGCCGTCGC
>DVMF01000074.1 GCA_018715125.1 Candidatus Coprousia avicola
TACGCGACCAGAAAACCGCCGTGATTAATGGCGCCGCAGGAACAGGAAAAACTCTCATAGCCATTGAAAGAGCGAGGCAAGTTGCCCGCGCGGGACGGGTTCTTTTCCTATGCTTTAACTCCCTTTTGAAAGAAGACGTAGCTAGAAGATGCGAAGACACGCCAGAGATTGACGTTTATACGATTCCTGGCTATGCATGCAAAATATGTAACTCTCCTAAGCCAGATTACTATTCACTCACCGAAACACTGATGGAGCATCCAGAAGTTCTTTCTTACGATCATATCGTTATTGACGAGGGACAAGACTTTGGCCTCGAAGACATCGAAGGGGCGATGGTTCTCGAAACCCTGCGCAGCATAGTTGAATCAAGAACCGAAAGTACGATGTACCTTTTCTACGATAAACGACAGTTTGTCCAAGGCTCAACCATGCCGAGCTTTCTCATGGAGGCGGACTGCAAACTGACTCTTTATGTTAACTGTAGAAACACCGGATTGATTGCCAAAACATCCCTAAGCGCTCTCGGTGAAACGGACTGTTCAACGCTCAGAACACTCCCGAATCTCGGTGGCCCTCCGCTTCTATTTGTGAATCCTAAGCCTGAAATGCAAGCGTCATTCGTCGATACGCAAATCTCATCGCTACATAATGCTGGCATAAACGATATCGTTATCATCACATGCAAAACGATAAGCACGTCCTGGCTCTCGGCCTATTTCGATAATAATCGAAACTTGGTTACTTGGAAAAATACAAGAATTCCAGTCCATACGGTTAGAAAATTCAAGGGCATGGAAGCTGGAGCGGTAATCCTAATTGATGTCGACCAATCGCTTTGGGAGCAACCCTCGATGGATTACCAGCCTGATCCAGGAACGTTGTTCTACACTGCCGCCTCAAGAGCAAAACACGAGCTTAGAATTGTATGCAATATGGACACCGAAGCATGCAATGAGACATTAGCGCTAATGGGTGAGAAAACGAATAAGAGGCCGGAGAAAAAGCTTGCGAATGTATTACGGACATCATTGATAAGATAAGCGGCACACCTAGCACGGCCTCTCCTTCAGCGGCTAACCGCAATCTTCAGGGGCACAGGGTGACTTTCTTTTCTCGAATCAGCCGACCGCGAACCGTCGAAGGTCCCATCCGCGTCGCTCGGCCTCGCGGATGAGATCCAAGGGGCTGGCATCCTCCAGCGCCGCCACGTCGACGATAGCCCAGGGCGAGCCCGCAAACGCCGCCGGCCCCGTCTCGTTAACCAAGGCATCGCGCAGGCGATCTACATCGATGGTAATCCGCTCGTCCACACCCATCACCCCTTTAGGTGCATGCTATCAGATGCATAAGTTGTACCCGTCCCCACGGATGTCCCCACGGATGGCTTACGCGAGCACGCGCATGTTGCCGCTCACGGTGTTGATGGTGATACGAGACGCGCCGTCGCCGTAAACGTAGGTATCGCCCGACTGCGCGCTCGCTGGCCGGTCACTCGTGAACCCACCCGAGATGCTCGAAACCCCCACCGTGGCGCCGGCGTCCGCCGGCATCTGAAGCGAGACGTCGCCGCTCACGGTGTCGCAGGACACCTGCGGCGGCAGAGCGCCCGTAAGCGCGAGGTCCTGCACGCCCGACACGGTATCGACGGCAAGGTCTGCCGACACACTGCCCGCCAGTTTGATGTTGCCGCTCACCGTCGCAAGCTCGGCCCGCTCTGCCGCAAGGTCCGCAACCACCAGCTCGGAGCTCACGGTGTCGACATCGAGCGCCGTGCAGGCAAGACCATCGAGGTCGAGCGCCGAAGAGGTGCTCCGAATGCTCACGTTGCGGAGCTTCCAGCTCTCGCGCACCGGCACCTCGATGGTAAGGCGCATGTCCGGATAGTCGTAGCCGTTATCCGACTCAGGCAGACCGTCCGCGATGACGAGCGTACCGCCGTTGAGCTCAAACGTCGCCTGCGTAGGGTCCATCCGATAATCGCCCGCGGCGACCTCCTCGCGCACCACGACCTCCGCACCCTCGGTGGGCACGATGCGCACCGTGCCGCCGCGCCATGTTACGCGCAGGTCGGTCACCTCGTCGGTGCTATACGCGTTCGTGGTATCGATGGGCTCTGAGAGGGTCGTGGGGTTACCCGGATTGAGGCTCCACGAACCGAGGTTGAACGATATGCCGGGAATTACGCGGAGCACGCTACCGAACACCGCAGAGGTGCACGAGGGCAGCACCGCACCGAGCACGAGCACCGCCATGAGGGCGACGCCGATTCCGACCTTGATGGCCTCGCTGCGGGTGAGGCCGAAGCGGCGCCCGCCGGTGGCCGCCGGTACCTGCGGCGCCCCGGGACGCCGGTTGCTCTTGACCGCCATTGCCCCTACCTCCCCTCTTCGTCGGCGCCATCGATATCGTCGACGCGCAGCGGGGTTGGCGTCGCCGCCCCACCATCGGCCACGCGCTCGCCGCGGGCGCGCGCCGCGGCACCGTCCAAGATGCTCGCCACCCAGCGGTAGATCGGCACGGTGAGGAAGATGAGCCACGCCGTCGCCCACGCGTGGAAGAAGAATCCGAACACAAAGAAGAGGATGACGGTGAACGTCGCATACGGGAACGACCGCCACGCGCCGCGTCGGTGCGCCTCTGCCGCCGACTCGCTCACCCGTGTCGCCTGACTGCTCGCGCGTGCCGCAGCCTCCGCCGCCTGCGCGGCAGCCCGACTCGCCTGGGCCGCCGCAGCCGCTGCCTGCGCCGCAGTCTCGCGGTCTGCCGCGCGAGCCGCATCGTCCGCGGCGGTCTTGTCGGCACGCTCGGCGTTCTCAAACGCGATGTCGTCCGCTATGTCGGCGTCGACGCTCAACAGCTCGTCCAGGCTCACCCCGTAGAGGCGCGCAAGCGCGATGAGGTTCTCGGTATCGGGCGAGCTCTCTGCCCGCTCCCATTTGCTCACCGCCTGCCGCGAAAGCCCCAGCTCCCGCGCAAGCGACTCTTGGCTGTATCCCTTGGCGCGCCGGAGCTCGGCCAAGCGCTGAGCTATCTGCACGTTCATGCTGCATCCCTTCTGCTGTTCTACGACTGGTGCACACGCGGATCCGTTAGCCTCAATCTACGGAAACAGCGCAAGAGAGGCCACCTACTCTGGTAAGAATTTCCGCAACCATCGGTTGCGGGGGCCCTGATGAGGCCTTTTGCGGTGTCGAACAGGCGCTTGCCGCCAAAATGGAAGGGGCGCGCCCTCACACGGGCGCGCTAGGCGCGGGCCGCCTCGATCTCGTTGGCCAGCCATGCGCACCACGCGTCCATCCCCTCGCCGGTGCGCGCGCTCACGGCGAAGCGCGGTGCGGTGGGATTGAGGTCGTCGAGCACCGCATGGTAGGCCGCCATGTCGAAATCGAACGCCGGTGCCACGTCCACCTTATTGAGCAGCTGCGCGCCCGCATGCTGGAAGATGCCCGGATACTTGACGGGCTTGTCGTCGCCCTCGGGCACCGAGAGAATCATCACGGCGATGTTCTCGCCCAGATCGAAGTCCACGGGGCACACGAGGTTCCCCACGTTCTCGATAAAGATGACGTCGATGTTGGCGAGCCCCACGCCTTGGTCGAGCGCGTCGACCGCCTGCCCGATCATGTTGCCCTCGAGGTGGCAGAGACCGCCCGTGTTGATCTGCACCGCGGGGATGCCCGCCTCCTTCATGGTCTGGGCGTCCACGTCCGAGGCGATGTCACCCTCGATAACCGCCGCGCGATAGCGGTCGCGCAGGCGCTCGTTGGTCGCGAGGATCGTGGAGGTCTTACCTGAGCCCGGGCTCGACAGCACGTTTACGACGTAGGTGCCCGCAGCACGAAAACGCTCGCGCAGACCGGCCGCGAGGCGCTCGTTACGGTTCAAGATGGGGCTTTCGATGGTGAGGGTCTCGGAGGACATCGGTCATACTCCTTTACGGTTCAGCTGGCTGGACGGGTGATGCCCGCCTGTTGGAGGGGGGGGCGATGCGGCGCCGCTACGGTTGGTTAGGCTCGTCGGGGTGCTCGACCTCGATGGAGATGATATCGAGCTCGCGACCGTGGATGAGGCGCGTATCGGCGCTCCCGCACACAGGGCAGCGCAGGTGGAAGCGGTCGTGGGTGAATCGCTCACCGCACGCGTTGCACACGCTCTCGGGGTACACGTCCTCCACCGTGAGCTTGCAGCCGTCTGTAAGCGGGTCCTCCTCGCAGAGCACCTCCCATGCGAGGTCCATGGCCTCGGGCACCACCTCGCGCATGACGCCGATGCGAAGGTTTACCTGGCAAAGGCGCGAGGCGCCGGCATGGCGCGCGACCTCGGTCACACTCTCCAAAATGCCGCTCACGATACTCATCTCGTGCACGGAAGCCGTCCTTTCTCCCCTGCAGCGGGGGCAGGCAATCTTACCCGCCGCTTTTGCGGGGCAATGCGATTCGCCCCCCATATCTTACCCGTTCGCCGCAGGCGCGTCGTGCGCGCAGGGCCTCCCCGTGCCCGCGCGCCGCCGCGCTCCATCGCGCATTTCCGGGTTCATGGCGGCGTATTATGTCTCCCCTGGGTGTACATTTCTCGCGGAAATGAACCCGGCGATGAACCCGCAAATGCGCGACCGGGGAAAGCGCAGGTAGTTGCCTGTACATTTTCCCGCGCTATGCACCCGGCGGCAGGATTATGCCTCTACAGCGCATTTCCGGGTTCATGGCGCAGGATTATGTACGGAGGGGGGTCCGGGGAAAAGCCCTGCAATGTACGCACATAGACACCCGTAACGCAAAAGCGCCCCGAAGGGCGCTTGCAAAGTCGCGTTATGTCCCCGTTGACGAGAAGCGAGCGCTATTCGTCGTCGTCTGCAAACAGGCTCACGCGACGCGCCTTGAGGCCCGCCTTGCCCTCGCGCGCCACAATCACAAAACGCGTGACGGCCAGCGCGATTTCGTAGAGCGAGATGAGCACGGCAAACATGAGGAGCATCGTGACGGGGCTCGCATCCGGCGTGATGCAGGCCGCAACAACCGCGAGCACCACGTAGATCACGCGCCACGTCGCACGGAACGACGCATACGGCACGATGTGGAATACAGCGAGGTAGAACACGATGAGCGGCAGCTCGAAGGCCACGCCGAAGCCGATCATGAGGAGCATCTCGGTGCCGATGTAGTCGTCGAGCATCGCGAGCGGGTTGGCGATGGCCGCGACCTCGCCCGTCAGCCACTCAAACGCAGGGGGCACGATAAAGAAGTAGCAGAAGATCATACCCACAAAGAAGAGCGCCGTTGCGGCGAGCACCGTCGGCACGACCCACTTGCGCTCATTGGGCTTGAGCGCCGGCAGGAAGAAGGCGAGCACCTGCCACACGATCATAGGCGAGCACATCACGAGTGCCGTGCGGAAGCCGATGGTGAAGCGCGTGGTGAAGCCGCCGAGCGCCGAGCCGATGTAGAACTGGTCGCCCACAAACGGTTTGATGGGATCGGTGAGCAGGTCGATGACCGTAGAGGACGCAAAGTACATGACGAGCGTGGTGACCACGAGCGTCACCACCACGATGGTGAGGCGGCGGCGCAACTCGCCCAGGTGGTCCATAAGCGGCATGCGTGCGGGTCCGATGGGCATTACCGCTCACCTCCTTCCGAGGCGGCGGCATCCGTGGCGGATGCCTCAGCAGGAGCGGGAGCGGCCGGGGTATCGGAGGCGGAATCGGCGCCCGCAGCGGGGGCGTCTGCCGCAGCGGAGGTGTGCTTGCGCGGGCGGCGGGCGTACAGGTCGGCCGTGGCGCGCGCGGCCTCGGCGGCGGCGTCGACGGCCTCCTCGGCAGGCTCGGACACGGCAGCCTCTACGGTCTCGCTCTCAGCGGTCGCAGCAGGGGCGTCCTCGGCGGGAGCCGGCTCGACAGACGCGGCCTCGGGCTCGTCCCCGGCCGCATCCTCGGCGTCACCGCGAGCAGCGTTCTCGGCAGCGGCCTTCTCGGCGGCGAGGCGTGCGCGACGCTCGGCGAACGTCTCCTTGCGAGGCGCCGGCACGGCGTCGGTAGCACCCTCGGCGTCTGCATCCGCGTCGTCTGCGTGGGCAGCGGCAGCCTGCGGCGAGGCCTGCGCGTTCGCGTTGATGGTCGCCGCCATGGGGTCGATCACCTCGGACTGCACGACCGACGTCATGCGCTGCTGGGTCTCGCGGAACTGCCGGAGGGCGCGGCCGAGCGTGCGGCCCATCTGGGGCAGCTTGTCCGGCCCGAAGAGCAGAAAGCCGAAGATTACGATGATGAGCAGCTCGGTACCACCGATACTCACAGGTTACCTCCTGGGTGTTGCCATCGCGCCTTGGCCGGTTCGCACCGGTCGAGGCATAACCGATTAAGTATACCGCCTGCCCGCGCACGGCGAAACAGGCGGCTCGGAGCGCTTACAGAGCCGTGATGGAAATCTCCTGGTCGACGCCGAGCAGCTGCGCCACGCGCATCACGCCCGGCTGAGCGTTGACGGCGCTGAAGCGCTTGCCGTGATCGGCCGCATGGTGCGCGGCGCCCACGAGCACGCCGATACCGGTCGAGTCGATGTAGGCGACGTCGGCAAGGTCGAGGCGCACCTCCTCGGTGGGCTGCTCGAGCGCGAAGTCGATCGCAGCGCGCAGCTTGTCGGCGTTGGAGATGTCCACCTCGCCGGTCACGCAGATGGTGTACTGCTCGGGGGTGGGGTTGGTGGTGATGGTGAGTTCCATATCGCTCCAATCTGTGGGGCGGATGCCCTGGTTCAAGACATTGCGGTAAGGCCCGCGCCGTGCTGCGTTTACGCGGTGCGGGCCGTGAAAGTTATGACGTACCGTTGAGCGCGTCGAGCCGGTCCTGGGCGTAGTTGCGCACGCCGTACGCGTCTGCATCGCCCGCCGCCTCGATGGCGATCTCGTAGGCTTGGCGCGCCTCATCGGTGCGCCCGTCGTTCTCGTAGAACATGCCGAGGTTGGCCCACGCGGGGGCAAACCCGGGGTCGACGTTTTGGGTGAGGTCCTCCAGCGCGGCGATGGCGCTCGCGTGGTCGCCCGTGTAGAAGACGCAGATCGCGCGGTCGACGAGAGCGGACTTGGCGCCGGCGTTATCGGCCAGATACTCATCGTAGTAGCCGATGGCCTGCTCGAGGAGCTCCGTCGCGTGCGCACGGTCACCGTCGTCGGTCGCGTGGTTGAGCGCCGCCACGCCCCAGTCGAAGTAGCCGTTGGCCACGTTGAGAAGGGCCGTGGGGTTGCTCGGGTCCTGCTCGAGCTGGGCGAGCAGCGACTGCGCCGCCGTGCCGTACTGGGCGTCGACCGTCTCCATGGCGTCAGCTGCGCTGGCATCGTCGCCCGCGGCCTCGGTACCGGTCACCTCGCCCGTCGCGGCGCCGCCCTGCGAGCCCGCCGTACCTGCCGGCGCAAACCCGCCCGTCACCACAAACAGGGCGACCGCTGCAACGACCACGAGCGCCACCATGAGGACGATCGCACGGACGCGAGAGGTTTGCTGCGCGTTAAATGCCACGGTTCCTCCCTACTCGGCAACGTGGGCCGTGCCGTCGGTATCGACCTCGACCTGCGGATGGCCCTCGGGCAGCGCGTAGGACGCGTCGTCGCTCGCCGCGTCGGCCGTCTGCTGGGCCGCGGCGTCCGCCTGCGCGCTCGCAAGCGAGCCCATGGCCGCCGAGGAGCCGAGCAGGTAGCCGATGATGACGCCGAGCAAAAGTGCGATCGCCGTGATGACGAGCACCATCCAGAACGGCGGCGCCTGGCGCGCGGGCGCATCGGAGGCGGATGCGGCGGCCTCGGTCGCGGCGGCTGCACCGGCGGCGGGCGAGGCGGAGGCGGCACCCTCGTCGCCGGCGGCGCCTCCGGTCGCGGCAGCCGTCTTCGCACCAGGCGAGGCGACGGAGACGTCCTCTGCCGCTACCTTGCCCTCGGCCTCCTCCTCGAGCGCGAGCTCGTCATCAAAAAAGTCGTCAAACCCACGCTCCGTCATGCGGCACGCTCCTCTTGGGCGAGCTCGGCGCTCACCAGCTTTGTCGCGAGCACCAGCACATCGAGCGCTGCCTTGAGCTCGTCAACCGAGGGATAGGTCGGCGCGATGCGCAGGTTGGTGTCGTCCGGGTCGTTGCCGCCCGGCCACGTGGCGCCCGCCGGCGTGAGCGTGACGCCCATGTCGGCGCAAAGCTGCCAGATGCGCTTGGCCGAGCCGCGCGGGCCATCGAACGAGACGAAGTAGCCACCGCGCGGATGCGTCCAGCGCGCGCAGCCGAGGCCGCCGAGGCCCTCGGTGAGCTTCTCCTCCACCGCGGCGAAGCGCGGACGCAGGAATTCCGCATGCTTGGCCATGTGCGCCTTGACCGCATCCAGATCCGGCAGGAAGCGCACGTGCATGAGCTGGTTCAGCTTGTTGGCCGAGATGAGGCCCACCTGCAGCGTGCGGGCGACCTCCTCGACGTTTGCGGCGCTCGAGCCAAAGAAGGCGATACCGGCGCCCGGGAACGTAATCTTGGAGGTAGAGGCCACCTCGAGGATGCGGTCCTCGTTGCCCACCTCACGCGCCACGTCGTGGATATTGAGCAGCTCGTCCCCCTCGTCAAAGAGGTCGTGCACCGCATAGGCGTTGTCCCACACGATACGGAAATCGGGGGCCGCCTTCATGACGGCAAGGCGACGGACCGTCTCGTCGGAGTACGTGATGCCCGTGGGGTTGGAGTACTTGGGCACGCAGAACATGCCCTTGATGGAGTCGTCCGAGGCGCACAGGTACTCGACCTGGTCCATATCCGGCCCCTCGTCGGTCATGCGCACCGGGATGTTCTCGATGCCGAGATCCTGCGTAAGGCCAAAATGACGGTCGTAACCGGGGCTCGGGCAGAGCCACTTGACGCGCGGCAGCTTATACCAGGGGGTATGACCGGGCACGCCCTTCTCCCAGTAATGGATGAGGACGGACTGCATGATGTTCAGGCTCGAGGACCCGAGCACGATCGTCTGATCGGCCGGAACGCCGAGGAAGGCGCCAGCAAGACGGCGGGCCGAGGGGATCCCCTCGAAGCAACCGTAGTTGGAGCAATCGATGCCCTCGTCGGTGAGGTCGGCGTCGCTCGTCAAGAGGTCGAGCATAGGACGCGAGATGTCAACCTGGGCCGGGCTCGGCTTGCCGCGCGCCATATCGAGCTTGAGGCCCTGGGCCTTGACCTCCTCCACCTCGGCTTTGAGGGACTCGATGGCTCGGGCGAGCTCGTCATCACCCATGCGCTCGTACACGTTGCGCGTGAGCTCCGCCTCGGTTTTCTCGTAATCTGTCTGCATGCACATGCCTCCCACCGTCTGGGGCGACGCTCGGCGCCGCCGGGACGGCCCTGCAGCCGCCCGGGCCCGCGCCTCAGAGACACGGGTCAAAAAGTCAATCTGCACAAGTATAGCGGCAGGGCCGACCGGCTGACCGAACGGGCTTCCCGCGGTGGGATGTCGCAACGATATCAGCAGAAACGAACATAATCTGTGCACGAACGCGCGCCTCGCGGTCCCGGAGCTGCGTTGGCGCCCTTTAATTAACCCCTCCCCATGGACAAAACCCGCCGCGGGGGCTGCGGCAGCCAGCCTGGACCGCCTACACGGCGTAGCCGAGCCGCCTCCTGCGGCCCGAGATCGTGTCGTACACCTTCGCGCCGTCCTCCTCGAACAGCTTCAGCCTCTCGTCGCGGTACCACT
>DVMF01000075.1 GCA_018715125.1 Candidatus Coprousia avicola
GCGCAGCGCCGCGGCGTCATGCGCTACCTCGCCGAGCGCGCCGCCGCGGAGCCGGGCGACGTCCCCGCAGCGGGCGCTGCGGAGGCCCCCGCCCATACCGTCTCCCCGATGGGGGGTGCTAAGCGATGAGCATGATCGTCTCGCGCGAGGAGGAGCGCCGCGCGCTCAGCCAGGTCCATACGCCCACCGTCAAGAAGGACGCCTACGCGCTTCTCGCCGGGCAGCCCGTCTATACCGACGACCTCGCCCCCGAGGGCGCCCTCACCGTCAAGATCCTCCACAGCCCGCACGCCTTCGCGCGCATCCGCGCCATCGACACGGCGCGGGCCCTCAAGGTGCCCGGCGTGGTCGCCGTGTACACCTATCGCGACGTCCCCCAGCGGCGCTTCACGCTCGCGGGGCAGAGCTTTCCGGAGGCCTCGCCCTACGACCGGCTGCTGCTCGACGAGTACGTGCGCTACGAGGGGGACGAGGTGGCCATCGTGGCCGCGGAGACCGAGCGCGCCGCAGACCAGGCGCTGCGGCTCATCCGCGTCGACTACGAGGTGCTCGACCCCGTGCTCGACTTCACGCGCGCCATCGACAACCCCACCGTCATCCATCCTGAGGAGAACTACCACGTCAACGGCGCGTGGATTCAAAACGAGCGCCTGCGCAACATCGTGAGCCAGGGCGTGAGCGCCGTCGGCGACCTCGACGCCGCCTTCGCCGAGGCGGACGTCGTCATCGACCGCACGTACCACACGCGCGCCAACGAGCAGGCCATGATGGAGACGTTCCGCGCCTTCGCCGAGATGGACGCCTACGGGCGCATCACGGTGACGGCCTCGACGCAGGTGCCCTTCCATGTCCGCCGCATGGTGGCGGCCGCCCTCGATATCCCGCAGGCGCGCGTGCGCGTGGTGAAGCCGCGCATCGGCGGCGGCTTCGGTGCCAAGCAGAGCGGGTGCAACGAGATCTTCTGCGCCTTCGTGACGTATCGGACGGGCCGCCCCGCCAAAATCGTCTATACGCGCGAGGAGACGAACACCGCCTCGAACGCGCGCCACGAGATGCGGCTCCAGGTGCGCCTCGGCGCGCGGCGGGACGGCACCATCGTCGCTATCGACCTCCACGTCCTCTCCAACCAGGGCGCCTACGGCGAGCACGGGCCCACCACCATCGGCCTCGCGGGGCACAAGACGCTGCCGCTCTACAACCGCGTGCTCGCGAGCCGCTTCAGCTACGAGGTCGTCTACACCAACACCAAGCCCGCGGGCGCCTTCCGCGGTTACGGCGCCACCCAGGGCCTCTTTGCCGTGGAGTCCGCGGTAAACGAGCTCGCCGACGCGCTCGGCATGGACCCGTGCGAGGTGCGCCTCCAAAACCTTACGCGCGAGGGCGAGGTCATGGCGCAGTACGACGGCAACACGCTCTTCTCCACGGGCGCCGAGGCGTGCCTGCGCCGCGCCCAGGAGATGATCGGCTGGGGCGACAAGCCGCTTTGCCGCGACCTCGGCGACCGCGTGCGCGGACTCGGCTGCGCGCTCGCCATGCAGGGGTCCTCCATCGCCGGCATCGATATCGCGAGCGTGGACCTACGTCTCGAGGAGGAGGGCTTCTACACCCTCTCCATCGGCGCGACGGACATGGGCACGGGCTGCGACACCATCCTCGCCCAGTTTGCGGCCGAGGCGCTGGGATGCACGGTGGACGATATTGTGGTGCGCGGCGTGGACACCGATGTATCGCCCTACGACACCGGCTCCTACGCGAGCGCCACGACCTACCTCACGGGCATGGCCGTCGTGAAGGCGGCCGAGGACCTCATCCGCCAGATGCGCACGTTTGCGGCGGGACTCATGGGCGTGCCGGCGCGCAGCGTCTACTTCGACGGGGCGCGCCTCTACACGACATCCGAGGGCGCGGCAGACGGGGCGGAGCTGGCCGCGGGCGCCCTCGCGGCGCCGACAGAGCCCGAGTTCAGCGAGGTCACCGGTGCCATCGACCACATGCGCCGCGCCTATGCGGTCGTGGGCGCACCCGGGGTCTCCGCGCCGGAGGAGGGCGATCCGGTGGCGCCCGCCGTCCAAGAGTTCACGCGCGCACAGTTCGCCGCGGCGTGCGTCCGCGGCGGCGACGGCGACTGCCTCACGGCGCATGCCGCGGCGAGCTCCCCCACGAGCCCGCCGCCCTTCATGGCGGGCATCGCCGAGGTGGACGTCGACAAGGCGACCGGGGAGGTCACAGTCGTCGATTACGTGGGCGTCGTCGACTGCGGCACCGTGGTGAACGAGAACCTCGCCCGCGTTCAGGCGGAGGGCGGGATCGGCCAGGGCATCGGCATGGCGCTTACCGAGGACGTCCAGCGCGGGCCACAGGGCCGTATGCGCACCCGGACGTTCATGCAGTACAAGATTCCCTCGCGCCTCGACATCCCGCGGGTTCGGGTCGACTTCTGCGAGAGCTACGAGCCTACCGGGCCGTACGGCGCCAAATCCATCGGCGAGGTCGTCATCAACACCCCGCCGCCCGCCATTGCGAGCGCCATCGCCCATGCCACGGGCGTCTACGTGCGCGATCTTCCCATCACGCCCGAGAAGGTGCTCCTCGGGGAGCGGGAGGGATAGCCGCAGCCCGCAGACAGGGCCGCTTCATGGCACCGCGCAGGCGCGCCGCCCGCATCTGCCGCAAGGCTCGTGCGGGCGGCGCGCCCTATAATGGAGGCGTCACCTGTTCTCGGAGGTTCTCATGCCCAAGGATTATGTCTCTATCGGCCTCGGCGTCGTCTCGATGCTGCTGTCGTTTGTGCCCGTCATCCCGCTGCAGCTTCTCGGCGCCGTCGCCGGCGGCTGCGGGTTCGTGTTCGGTCGCCGGGCGCGGCGGGCGGATTACCGGCGCGACCTGACGAGCACCGTCGGCATGGTGTGCTCCGGCGTGGGCGTCTTCCTGTGCCTTCTCGCGCCGGTCCTCGCCATCGTGAGCAACGTGGCCCTCCTCTTCATGCGGTAGGGGGCACCGGGCGCTTTTTGGGGCGCATCGAGCGGGCGGCGCGTTTTCGCCGCGCCGTTTGCCGAAAACTTGCGCCGCCCCCGTCCGCGGCTCTGGACTTGCACCCCGGTGAGCGTATAGTGATTCGTGCGACAGGCTTTGCGCGTAGGTATGGTACGCAAAAAAAACGGGGCGCCCTCGCCGGCGAGGCCAGGGGCCCGCGACATGTTAGGGGAGCGCGCATGAAAGCCGACGCCGCGAGGACGGCCGAGCCGTCCGTCAAGACTACCCGTTCCACATCCCAGCAGAAGGACACCGGGCGCTTTGAGGCGCGCCTTGCTCGCCATCACGACGAGCTCCGCTGGCTCTATATGGAGCTCTACGACAACGGCGCCATGTTCGCCGAGCTCTGCGATCAGATGAGGGCCTTTTTTGACGCGCGCCCCCGTGAGCTTAAGCGTCTCGATGACGAGCGCGAGGCCGAGGGCGCGTGGTGGCGCGGGCGGGACATGCTCGGCATGCAGATGTACATCGACAACTTTGCCGGCACCATCAAGGGGGTGGAGGAGCGCCTCGACTACCTCGAGCGCTGCCACGTCAACTACGTGCACCTCATGCCCTTTTTGGACACCCCGGCCGATAAGAGCCGCTCCGACGGCGGCTATGCGGTGGCCGATTTCCGCCGCGTGCGCCCCGACCTGGGGACGATGGAGGACCTCTCGCATCTGGCGCGCACCTGCCATGCGCGGGGGATCAGCCTCTGCATGGACTTCGTGATGAATCACACCTCGGAGGACCATGAGTGGGCGCGCCGTGCCCGTGCCGGCGAAGGCGAGTACATGAGCCGGTACTTCTTCGAGCGCAACCAGGACGTCATCGACCGCTACACCCGCGATGTGCCGCAGGTCTTCCCCACGACGGCACCGGGCCACTTCACCTATCTGCCCGAGCTCGGCCAGTCGGTCATGACGCAGTTCTACCCCTACCAGTGGGACCTCAACTACCGGAACCCCCGCGTGTTCAACGAGATGATGTACAACTTTCTCTACCTCGCCAACCAGGGTATGGACATCATCCGCATCGACGCCGTCCCCTACATCTGGAAGGAGCTCGGCACCAACTGCCGAAACCTTCCCCAGGTGCACAACATCGTGCGCATGATGCGCATGATCGGCGAGATCGTCTGCCCGGGCATCGTGCTTCTGGGCGAGGTCGTGATGGAGCCCAAGGAGGTGGCGCCCTACTTCGGCACGCCGGAGAAGCCCGAGTGCCACATGCTCTACAACGTCACCACTATGGCGACGACCTGGCACACCGTGGCGACGCGCGACACGCGGCTGCTGCGGCGCCAGATGGAGGCGGTCTGCGCCCTGCCGCGCGCCTACACGTTCTTGAACTACCTGCGCTGCCACGATGATATCGGATGGGGGCTCGATTACCCGGTGCTCTCCGCCTGGGGAATGGAGGAGGTGCCGCACAAGAAGTACCTGAACGACTACTTCCTGGGTGCGGTGCCCGGGAGCGACAGCCGGGGCGCCCTCTACAACGACGACCCCGCAACGGGGGACGCGCGCTTCTGCGGCACGACGGCGTCGATGTGCGGGGTCGAGGCGGCCGGATTCGAGGGTGACGGCGAGAAGCTCGCGTGGGCCATCCAAAAGGACATCATGCTCCACGCCTACCTGCTCACGCAGTCGGGCCTGCCCATCATCTACAGCGGTGACGAGGTGGGTCAGGTGAACGATTACTCCTATCGCGACGATCCCGAGCGCGCCGACGACGCCCGCTACATCCACCGCGGGAAGTTCCCCTGGGAGCTCGTGGACGAAATCGACGATGCGGACAGCGTGTCGCACCGGCTCTTCGAGGCGCTCTCCGACCTCGAGGACATCCGGCGCGAGGAGCCGGTCTTCGGTGCAGAGGCGACGGTGTCGGTGCGCGACGTGGCCGACCCGGCCCTTCTCTGGATCGAGCGCGAGCTCGGCTCGGAGCGGCTCATCGCCGTGTTCAACTTCAGCGACGAGGGCAAGACCGTGACCTTGCCGGCGGCCCCCGCCTACACCGACCTCGTGTCGGGCGCCACCGAACCGGTCGAGACGGTCGATATGTGCGGCTGGGACTTTATGTGGATGAAACGGGCGTGATCTCAGCCCCCGAGGAGACGCTCCCCGCGTGCGCATGGCGCCAGGCACGCGGGGAGACGCCGTGCACGTTCTTGAAGGCGCGCGAGAAGTGCAGCTGGTTGGGGTAGCCGACGGCGCGCCCCACCTCCGCCACGGAGAGCGCCGAGAGCTTGAGGAGCTCCGCCGCCTTCTCCATGCGGTAGCCGATGAGGAACTGCTGCGGCGAGACGCCCATGGCCTCTTTGAACACCTTGCCGAAGTAGCTGCGGTTGAGACCGATGTGGCGGGCGATGTCCTCCACGCCGATGTCCGCGATGTAGTTCTCGTCGATATAGGCGAGGGCCTCGTCCACGTAGAAGCCATGGAGCTTGTCGGTCTGGGCGGCGCGATAGGGGGTGCAGGAGCGCGCGAAACCGTCTAAGAAGCGGTAGGTGTCGGCGACGAGGACGAAGGGCGAGGCGTCCCGCTCGTCGAGCAGCGCCCGCATCGACGCGGCCATGTCCTCGCGCGCGGCCTCATCGTGCGCGCGATACACCGGGTGCGCGGTGCTCACGCCGAGGTTGTCGAGCACCGATTTGACTTGAACGCCGTCGAACTCGATCCAGATGTACTCCCACGGGTCGGCCATATCTGCTATGTAGGTCGTGATCTGGGTGGGGAAGATGAGGAACCCCTCGTGAGCGTGCAGGGGGTAGTCGATGCGCTCGCCCTCGTCGCTGGTGGTGGTGAACACCCCGGAGCCCGAGAGGATGTAGTGGAACAGGTAGTGGCTGCGCCGCGCCGGACCGAAGGCGTGCGCGGGCGCGCAGACCTCGCGCCCGTACTGGTAGGGCATGAGGTCGGTGAAGATGCCGCCCTCGAAGGTGGAGAAGTCGATTTCGTGCGGACGCATGATCGCGCGCTCCTTTACCGCTCGGAGTCCTGCTCGCATCAAAATATACCACAATGCGAGTATACATTCCTTATAATATAGCGATACGAGATACACAAGGCATTATGGTATATGAGCGCGCCATCGTTGGCGCGTAGCCTATATACTAAGAGGATAACCTGCGAAAACGGCGAATACAACACTTCTGTGCACAGCTAGTAGAACCTACCGTTGCCGGTCGAAAATGAGCCGTTCATCGAAAACCTGCGGTATCGTGACCGGATATGACACCAGCATATACCTGCAGATTAGTGCTATCAATCATATTAGATACCATAATGCACGCTAGAAAGCGCAAAATGGTAGGTGCTACTATCGCCAAAGATACGCTTTGCCTGTCGCAACCGCAAAGCACGAGGACCCGTACGGGAAGGGGTAGGTACATGGCCGGACTGACGCTCGAACACGTGGGCAAACGGTACCCGAACGGCTACGAGGGGGTGAAGGATTTCAACCTCGAGATCGCCGACAAGGAGTTCATCATCTTCGTGGGGCCGTCGGGCTGCGGCAAGTCGACGACGCTGCGCATGATCGCGGGCCTCGAGGATATCACCTCGGGCACGCTCAAGATCGACGGCAGGGTTGTCAACGACGTGGAGCCCAAGGACCGCGACATCGCGATGGTGTTCCAGAACTACGCCCTCTACCCGCACATGACGGTGTACGAGAACATGGCGTTCCCCCTGCGCCTGCGCAAGGTCCCGCAGGGTCAGATCGATAAGATCGTCCAGGATGCCGCGCGCATCCTCGACCTCGAGAAGCTGCTCGACCGCAAGCCCTCGGCGCTCTCCGGCGGCCAGCGTCAGCGCGTCGCCATGGGCCGCGCCATCGCCCGTCAGCCCAAGGTCTTCCTCATGGACGAGCCGCTCTCCAACCTGGACGCCAAGCTGCGCGTGCAGATGCGCGCCGAGATCTCCAAGCTGCACGACCGCCTGGGCGCGACCATCATCTACGTCACGCACGACCAGACCGAGGCCATGACGCTCGGCACCCGCATCGTCGTCATGAAAGACGGCGTCATGCAGCAGGTCGACACGCCCTCCAAGCTCTACGCCGAGCCGTGCAACCTCTTTGTCGCGGGCTTCATCGGCTCGCCCCAGATGAACTTCATCGATGCGACGGTGGGGGAGAGCGCGGGCAAGGTCACGCTCACCTTCGGCGCGAACACCATCACGGTGCCCGAGGCCAAGGCGTCGGCGCTCAAGCCCTACGTCGGCAAGGCGGTCATCGCCGGTATCCGCCCGGAGGACGTCGTGGAGGCGCACGAGTACGCGGAGGGCCGGAACCTCTCCGAGAAGATCGACGCCACCGTCACGGTCTACGAGCTTCTGGGCTCGGAGGCCATGATCTACGGCGATGTGGACGGCGGGCAGATCTCCGCGCACCTCTCGGCCGCCAACCCGGTTCGCACCGGCAGCCGCATCGAGGTCGCCTTCGATGTGGACAAGCTGCACGTGTTCGACAAGGACACCGAGCTCGCCATCGTCCACTAGTCCGAGAGGAGAGCTGATACGCATATGACAGCGAAACCTATCACCCGGCGTCGCGCTCTCGGGCTCTCGGCGGCCGCGCTCTCGTCGCTTCTCTTCGCGGGATGCTCGAGCGAGACCGCGGACGGCAAGGTCCAGGTCGAGATCGTCTCCTACAAGCAGGAGGCCAAGGCCCTCTTCGATCAGGTTCAGGCCGACTTCAACGCCGCGCACGACGACATCGTGCTCAAGATTGACAGCCCGGCGGACGCCGTGACCATCATGAAGACGCGTTTCGTGCGCGAGAACTACCCGGATGTCATCGGCATCGGCGGCGACGCGGATTACGCTAACTTCGTCGATTCCAACATCTTGGCCGACGTCTCCGACTACGAGGGCATGGCCGGCGTCAAGCAGGCCTACCGCGACATCTTGGAGAGCGTGACCTACGTTCCCATGGAGGGTGTCTACGGCGTTCCCTACGTGGCTAACGCCGCCGGCATGCTCTACAACGTCGACATGTTTGAGGAGAAGGGCTGGCAGATCCCGGAGACCTGGGACGAGCTCATCGAGCTCTGCGAGACAATCAAGGCCGAGGGCGAGGTCGCTCCGTTCTACCTAGGCTACCTCGACACTTGGACAATCCTCTCCCCGTGGAATTCCATCACCGTCAACATGGTCCCCTCCGACTTGGCGCGCCAGGTGAACGCCGGCGAGGCAAAGTTCGCCGACTACTACGGCGAGCCTGCGCGCCGCATGCGCCAGATGCTCCAGTACAGCCAGACGTGCCTGCCCGGCGAGCCGGGACCGTTTGCGGCGAGCTACAACGATGCCTGCACGAGCTTTGCCAACGGCAAGAGCGCGATGTACCCCTGCGGCAGCTTTGCCGTGCCGCAGATTCTGACGGGCAACGACGCCATCAACGTCGGCATGTTCGCCATGCCCTCGGCCGATGACCCGGCGGACCGCATCGTAGTGTCCGGCGTGGACCTGCAGTGGTGCGTGGCCGAGACCTGCCCGCATAAGGACGAGGTCTTTGAGGTGCTCTCTTACCTCGCCGAGCCGGAGAACCTGCAGACCTATATCTCCGACCAGCGCGCCATTCCCTGCACGGAGGGCGACTTTGAGCTCGATCCGCTCTTCGACGGCATCCAGGAGTTTCTGGACGAGGGACGCGTGCTCGATTACCTCGACCACTCCTACCAGTCCGCCATGGCGGTCGACGCCCAGCTGCAGACGATGCTTCTTGACGAGCGTGATGACGACACCGCCATCGCCGCCTTCCTCGAGAAGTTCGATACCGACTGGCTGCGCTACAACCGCGAGGTCATCCGCAAGGTCCAAGAGTACGAGAGCCAGCAGTAAGGGGGATAAGCAATGGCAAGTCTTAGCAAGAGCAAAATCGGCTCGGGCCGCATGAAGACGTTCTACGCGATCCTCATCCCCGTGCTCGTGCTGTTTGTGGCGTTCAACACCTTCCCGCTTCTTACGGGTGTGTTCTACAGCTTCACCAACTCCAAGGGCTACGGTGCCTTTGACATCGTGGGTCTCCAGAACTACCTCGACCTCTTTAGCGATGCACGCGTGGGTAACTCCTACCTGTTCACGTTCAAGGTGGCCGTGGTGGCAACGATCCTCACCAACGTGATCAGCCTGCTTCTGGCCATCGCCCTGTCGAGCAAGATCAAGTTCAAGAGCGCGTTGCGCGGCCTGTTCTTCGTGCCCCAGATCCTGGGCGCCCTCGTCGTCGGCTACGTCTTCAGCTACCTCTTCACGTGGATCATTCCGGCGCTCACCGGCACCGAGTCGATTCTGGCGTCGCCCGATCTCGCTTGGATCGCCATCGTGGTCGTGCTCGTGTGGCAGTCCTGCGCGCAGACGACCATCATCTACATCACCGGCCTCTCGAGCGTGCCGGAGGACGTGTACGAGGCGGGCGCGCTCGACGGCGCGACGGGCTGGAACAAGTTCCGCTACATCACGCTTCCGCTCATCATGCCGAGCGTGACCACCAACATGGTGCTCGTCATGAAGAACATGCTCATGGTGTTCGACCAGATCGTCGCCATGACCTCCGGCGGCCCGTCTCAGTCGACGGAGTCCATCTCGTACCTCATCTACAACAACGGCCTCTCAGGCGGGCAGTTCGGCTTCCAGTGCGCTAACGCCGTGATGTTCTTCATCTTGATCGCGGTCATCTCGATCGTGCAGACGAACTTCCTGAGCAGTAAGGAGGAGCAACTCTAATGGCTAAGGATGCATTCGGGGCCAAAGTCAAAGAACGGGTGAACTGGCCCATCACCGCAGGGCTCATCCTGCTCGCGCTCATCGTCATCATCTTCCCGCTCTACATGGCGGTGCGCATCGCGGTCGCCGACAAGATGCCGACGGGCCTGGAGATCTTCACGCTGCCCGAGACGTGGGACTTCGCCAACTTCCTCGAGGCGATGGAGGCGACGCAGTTCTTCACCTCCTTCATGAACTCGCTCATCATCACGGTGGTGGCGGTGGTCGTCTCCATCCTCATCCACTCGCTCGCGGCCTACGCGATCGGGCGCAACATGGAGCGCCGCGCCTTCAAGTGGAGCTACCTCTTCATCATCGCCGGCATGTACGTCCCCTTTGCGATCCTCATGATGCCGCTCGTCAAGCAGACGGCCATCATGCACCTGGACAACATGGTGGGCGTCATGATTCTCTACATCGTCTTCTACATGCCGATGAACGTGATGCTCTACACCGGGTACCTGCGCAACATCCCCATCGCGCTCGAGGAGGCGGCGCGCGTGGACGGCGCGAGCACCTGGACGACGTTCTGGAAGGTCATCTTCCCGATCATGAAGCCGATGCACGCCACCGTGGCGGTGCTCACGGGCCTCGCCGTGTGGAACGATGTCATGACCCCGCTCGTCATCATGGGCGGCTCGGGCGTGTACACCCTCCCGCTCGCGCAGATGAGCTTCCAGACGGCCTTCGGTACGGACTACCCGCTCGCCTTCGCGTCCTACCTGCTCGCCATGCTCCCCATGATCATCTTCTACATCTTCGCACAGAAGCAGATCATCGGTGGCGTGACCAACGGCGCCGTGAAGTAACATATCTACCAGCTATAGGGTAGCGCCCGCCGGCTTATGGCCGGGCCATCAGAGGTGACCCGCGTCCGGCAGATGCCGGCGCGGGTCGCCGGGTGCGGGCGCGTCCCGTCGACTACTGCCCAAAGGGGGACCTATGCCCATCATCGTTGACGAACCGAGCCGCACCTTCACGCTGCACACCGCGGCCACGACGTACCAGATGCGGGTCGATGAGTTCGGATACCTGCTGCATCTCTACTACGGAACCCGCTCATCGGGAACGATGGACTATCTCATCACCTATGCGGACCGCAGCGGCATGTGCGCCACGCCGCACGACGTGCACGACCGCACGTACTCGCTCGATGTCCTGCCGCAGGAGTTCCCCTTCGACGGGGCGGGCGACATGCGCTCTCCGCTGCTGCGCGTGCGCGATGCGGCGGGCACGTACGGATGCGACCTGCGCTATGTGCGTCACGAGGTACGGCAGGGCAAGTATGCGCTTCCGGGGCTTCCCGCCGTGTACGACGAGGGGGAGGCCGACGGCGCGGAGACGCTCTCCGTCACGCTCGGCGACCCGCGTCTGGGGCTCGAGGTGGAGCTCCTCTATGGCGTCATGCCGGCCCTCGATGTGATCTGCCGTGCCGCCATCGTGCGCAACGTCGGCGCGGCGCCCTTCACCGTCGACCGCCTTCAGACGGCGTGCCTCGATTTCACACACGGTAGCTTCGACGTCATCACGTTCAGTGGCCGCCACGCGATGGAGCGCCGCCTCGACCGGCACTTCGCCGGGCACGGCAGCTTCAAGGTGGGAAGCCGGCGCGGCATCTCCTCGGGCCAGTACAACCCCCTCATGATCCTGTGCGACCGCGACGCGACCGAGACGGCGGGGCGCGCCTGGTCCATGAGCTTCGTATGGAGCGGCGGCTTCGACGCCGAGGTCGAGCGTTGCCAGTACGCGCAGACCCGTATGCAGATGGGCCTTGCGGACGACCGCTTCTCCTATCCCGTCGCGCCGGGCGAGGAGCTCGTCGCCCCCGAGGTCATCCTCACCTATTCCTCCTCCGGCCTGGGGAGGCTTTCGCAGAACCTGCACCGTTGCATCCGCACGCGCGTGGTGCGCGGCCGCTGGCGCGACCGGCGCCGCCCCATCCTTCTCAACAGCTGGGAGGCGTGTTATTTCGACTTTACGGGCGACACCTTGGTCGAGCTCGCCCGCAAGGCGGCGGACCTCGGCATCGAGATGCTCGTGATGGACGACGGCTGGTTCGGCTCCCGCAGCGACGACTGCCGCGCCCTCGGTGATTGGTACGTGAACGAGGAGAAGCTCGGCGGCACCCTCAACGACCTGGTCCAGCGCGTGAACGACCTGGGCCTGGCGTTCGGCATCTGGGTCGAGCCCGAGATGGTCTCGGAGGACAGCGACCTCTACCGGGCGCATCCTGACTGGGCGCTCGCCATCCCCGGCAAGGACCCCGTGCTCGGGCGCGACCAGCTCGTGCTCGACTTCTCGCGCGCCGAGGTGCGCGACAACATCTACGCGCAGCTCTGCGCCGTCTTTGACCAGGCAAACATCGCCTACGTCAAATGGGACTGCAACCGCAACATCGTCGACCTGTATTCCGCCACGGCGACCGACCAGGGCCGCGTGCTCTACGACTACACGCGCGGTCTCTACGAGATCCTGGAGCGCCTCCACAACCGGTACCCGGAGATCCTCTTCGAGGGCTGCTCCGCCGGTGGCTGCCGCTTCGACGCGGGCATGCTCTACTACACGCCCCAGATCTGGACGAGCGACAACACCGACGCCGTCAACCGCCTGGCCATCCAGTACGGCACCTCCTTCGGGTACCCGGCGAGCGCGATGGGCGCGCATGTGTCCGCCTGCCCCAACGAGATCAACTGGCGGACGACGCCCATCTCCGCCCGCGGCACCGTCGCCATGGCGGGCGGCGGCTTCGGCTACGAGCTCGACCTGAGCGAGCTGCCCGAGCGCGCCTGCGAGCACATCCGTGCCCAGGTGGCGCTCTACCGCGAGATCGAGGGCGTCGTGCGCGAGGGCCGCTATTACCGGCTCTCGGGTCCCGCGGACGAGACGTGCGCATGGGAGTTCGTCGCTGAGGACGGCAGCATCGCGGTGGTGAGCACGGTGCTCATCCTCATCGAGGGGTACGGCGTCGCCCGGTACGTGACGCCGCGCGGCCTCACCCCGGGTGCGCGCTACCGCGAGCTCGGAACGGGCGCGGTCTATGCCGCGGACGCCCTCATGGACGATGGGTTCCCGCTGCCGGTGAACGCCGAGCCCTACATGGGCAGGATCTACCGGTTCGAGCGGCTGTAGCGGCAGGGGGGGCGTATCGGCTGCGGCGCTTCGCAACGGCTGCTCCCCCTGCAGGTATCGGTGCGAGCGCCCCACGCCGTTCGCGAGGAAGGAGAGACGTATGCTCGAGGACTATCGCCGCGCGCACAAGCGAGCCCAGAAGGAGCTCCAGCGCGATGTGGCTGCGGGCCGCTATCCCTATCCCCCTGCGCTCGATGACATATTGAAGGGGGAGGGCTATCAGGGCGAGATCCCCCTGGGCGTCGCCGAGATAGACCTCGCGCTCATCGCCGGCACGCGCACCCGCGGGCGTCAGAACAGCTTCTCCTCGGGTTTCATGCCGCTCCAGGAACCTGCCTCCGAGTTCGCGGCGAAGTGGAGCGACCTCATCGACTCCCAGCGCGCCGAGGGCATTCGCGAACCCATCGTGGTCTATGAGTTTCTCCAGCGCTTCTACGTGCAGGAGGGCAACAAGCGCGTCTCGGTGCTCCGCTACCTCGGCCAGCCCGCGGTGCTCGCGCGCATCACGCGCGTCGTCCCGATGCCGAGCGATTCCAAGGCCTACCGCATCTACCGGGAGTTCATGCGCTTCTTCGGGGTCTGTCCCCTGTACGGCATCGTCTTTGAGGAGGAGGGCTCCTACGCGCAGCTCGCCGCCCTTTTGGGCGAGGACCTCGACCATCCTTGGGCCGAGGCGCGCGTGCGCGCCCTCGCCTCGACGTTCTCCTACTTCCAGCGCAGCTTCCTCGCGCGCCACGGCGAGAACCTCAACCTCGGGGTCGGCGCCGCCTTCCTCATCTTCCTCAAGGTGTACGGGTTCGAGGCGGTCTCGCGCGCCACGCGTGCCGAGATCGACGAGCGCGTGGCGCGGGTGTGGGACGAGTTCGTCGTGTCGGAAGACGGCGGCAAGGTCGCCTACCTCGAGGATCCCAAGGGCACGCGGCGCCGCATCATCCCCGAGATCAAGCAGCGCGCCAAGGAGGCCGTGGGCGGAGGTCCCTTCAGGGTCGCGTTCATCTACGAGCGTAATCCGCTGGTGGACGGCTGGACGCTCGCGCACGAGAAGGGGCGCCTCAAGATCCCCCGGCATCTGGGTGAGACCGTGTCCACCCTTGTCTATCCCGACTGCGCGGACGACGCGGCGTTCGACCGGGCGGTCGAGGAGGCGGTGGCGCAGGGCTCCGACCTCATCGTCACCATATCGCCCACGCAGATGCGGTCCTGCCTGCGCGGCGCGGTGGCGCATCCCGAGCGCCGGTTCATCAACTGCTCGGTCAGCCTGTCGCACAGCGCCGTCCGCACGTTTCAGGCCCGGACGTACGAGGCCAAGTTCCTCCTCGGTGCGCTGGCTGCCTCCATGGCGCACAACCACAAGGTGGGCTATGTGGCCGAGACGCCGGTCTTCGGCACCGTGGCAGAGATCAACGCGTTCGCCATCGGCGCGCAGATGATCGACCCCTATGTCACCGTCTACCTCAAATGGTTCTCGGCGAAGGACTACGATTGGAAGCGCGAGCTCGCCGAGGACGACGTGCGCATCGTCTCCGCCTGCGACTACCTCGACCCCTCGGACCCCGCCGAGCCGTGGGGGCTCTACCGCATCGGGGATGACGGGGCTGCGGAGCATCTGGCCGAGCCCATCTGGAAATGGGGGCGCTACTATGCCCTCATGGTCCGTTCCATCCGCAACGAGACGTGGGAGGAGGAGGCCGTCGGGCGGCGCGGCGAGGCGCTCAACTACTGGTGGGGCATGTCCGCCGGCGTCGTGGACGTCCGGCTGGCGCCGTGCATACCCTATGGGCAGCAGGTGCTGGTGGAGGGCATTCGCCAGTCGCTTCTCACCCGGCGCATCAACCCGTTCTCGGGGGAGCTCCAAAAGCAGGGGGGAGCGGTGGTCCATGAAGGGTCCGAGCGGCTTTCCAGCGAGGAGATCGTACGTATGAGCTGGCTCAACGCAAACGTGGTCGGCCGGCTTCCCGAGCAGCGCGAACTCTCGCGCGAAGGGTTGGAGAAAGTCGAGGTTTCGGGGGTGATCCCGCTCGACCCCTCGACGCTCCCGCATCACGGGACGGCCTCATGAGGATCCTCGCGGTTGCCGACACCGAGCTCGGCTGGCTCACGGGCGTCGAGGCGCGCTCCCAGGTGGGCGAGGTCGATGCCGTCGTATCGTGCGGGGACTTGCCGGCGGCCTACCTGGAGCACATCGAGACGCTCTTCAACGTGCCTTTGCTCTATGTGTGGGGCAACCATGACACGGCCTACCGCGCGCACGCGCCGGAGGGCTGCCAGAGCCTTGAGGGGCGCATCGTCGAGGTAGGCTCGCTGCGCTTCATGGGGCTCGGCGGATCGGTGAGATACAACAACCGGGTCTTCGGCTTTACCGAGCGGGACATGTACTGGCGCATGCTCAAGCTCGCGCTCCGCGCCAAGGCGACGGGCGGCATCGACGTGCTCGTTACCCATGCGCCGGTGCGGGGCATGGGCGACCTCGACGATATGGCGCACCGGGGCTTTGCTGCCCTCGACACGTGCCTCGCCATGCTCCGGCCCGCTCTCATGCTGTACGGTCACGTGCACCCCGAGTACGGGCGCATCGAGCGCGAGCGCGTGCATCCGGCGGGGACCCGTGTCTTGAATTGCTGCGGATACCGCATCATCGACCTTCCCGACCCCGTCCGGTAGGCCCGCGCACCGCGCGGGGCGCCCTGAGTGTGGACCGCATTTGAGGACGGAGCGCCCCGTGGTATACACGCTGGCGCAATCTGCTATCATGCATTATCTGTGCGTATCGTATGCGGGCGTGGCGGAATTGGTAGACGCGCTGGATTTAGGTTCCAGTGGGATTCCCGTGAAGGTTCGAGTCCTTTCGCCCGCACCAGCGCACGAGCCGCGCCGGCACCCAAGGCCCGGCGCCGGCAACGGTATACCAGGGGGTACCCAGCGCCCAAGGATAGGCTGGGCCATGCAAGAGGAGGAACGTTGAACATCACGCAATCCGAGGTGCAGGACGGCAAGCTCATCGCCACGGTGACCATTCCTGCCGCCGACGTCGACGCGGCCATCAAGAAGGCGTACAAGGACGCTGCCCACAAGTACCGCTTCCCGGGCTTCCGTCCCGGCCGTGCGCCGCGCGCCGTCATCGACAACATGCTCGGCCGCGAGGCCACGCTCGCCGACGCCACCAACCGCATCCTCGGTGAGACCGAGCCCGCCGTCATCAACGAGCTCGACATCGTGCCGGTCAAGGATGCCGACTACGAGGGCATCGAGCTCGTGAAGGATCACGAGGACTACAGCTACGAGGTCAAGTTCCCCCTGCGCCCCGCGCCCGCGCTCAGCTCCTACGAGCCGGTCGCCATCGAGATGCCGCCGGCGGAGGTCACCGAGTCCGAGATCGACGCGCAGGTCGAGATGCTCCTCGGCTACCACGCCACGTTCGAGGACGTCGAGGACCGTGGCGTCGAGAACTCCGACTTCGTCACCGCCAAGGTCGAGAACATCAAGAACGCCGAGGCGCTCGCCGGCGATTCCCGCATGATCGCCATGGGCTCCGGCAGCCTGCCCACCGCCTTCGATGAGGGCCTCATGGGCATGAAGGTCGGCGAAACCAAGGAGATCAGCTGGACGCCCGAGACCGAGGGCGCCGAGGAGGCCGCCGTCAGCGTCACCGTCAACGGCATCAAGGCCCGTAAGCTCCCCGAGCTCACCGACGAGTTCGCCAAGACCGGCTTCGGCTTCGACAGCATCGCCGCCATGCGCGACGCCGTCAAGGAGGAGCTCGCTGCCGACAAGGAGTCCCGTCTCCCGCAGCTCAAGGAGAACCGCTGCGTCGCCAAGCTCGCCGAGCGCCTCGAGCTCGATGAGATGGACGCCGACTACGAGCAGTCCGTCTTCTCCGAGCTCGGTCAGAACTTCCTCTCGAGCCTCTCGGCCCGCGGCATGTCGCTCGACGCCTGGCTGCAGGCCAACGGCATGACCGGCGATCAGTTCATCGCCGACCTCCATCACCAGGCCGACGACGTCGCCCGCGAGTCCCTCGCGCTCGACGCTCTCGCCCGCGAGCTCAAGGTCGAGGTCACTGACGAGGACATCAACCATGAGTTCGAGACCGCCGGTGTCGAGGACGCCGAGGCGACCCGCGAGCGCTTCATCGCCGAGGGCCGCATGCCCGCCGTCCGCGACTCCATCCGCCGTTCGAAGGCCGTCGACTGGCTCGTTGAGAACGCGCAGGTCACCGAGGTCGACGAGACCGCCAAGGACGCCGAGTAGGCACGCTGCGCGCCGCCGCGCATGCGGCACGTGCGGTGGGGTATCATAGCTCTTGACCGGCACGCTACACGGTGCCCGGACCCTCATGGGTCCCGGCACCGTGTTCGTATCTCACGCGTTTTTAAGAGAGAAGGACCAGCACATGCTCACGCATCTCAACAATGCGCTCGTACCGTATGTCATCGAGCAGACGCCGCGCGGCGAGCGCAGCTACGACATCTACTCGCGCCTCCTGAACGACCGCATCGTGTTTCTGGGCGAGGAGATCAACTCTGTCACCGCCAACCTCGTCATCGCCCAGCTGCTCCACCTGGAGAGCCAGGATGCCGAGAAGGACATCTCGCTCTACATCAACTCGCCGGGCGGTGAGGTCTACTCCGGCCTCGCCATCCTCGACACGATGAACTTCATCAAGCCCGATGTCTCCACCATCTGCGTGGGCATGGCGGCCTCCATGGCGGCGGTGCTCCTCGCCAACGGTGCGAAGGGCAAGCGCTTCTGCCTGCCCAACTCGATGGTCATGATCCATCAGCCGAGCGGCGGCGCCCAGGGCCAGCAGACCGAGATCGAGATCGTCGCGCAGGAGATCAAGGAGACGCGCAACAACCTGAACCGCATCTTGGCCGACGCGACGGGCCAGCCCATCGAGAAGGTCGCCGAGGACACCGAGCGCGATCACTACCTCCGCGCCGACGCCGCCCTCGCATACGGTCTGGTCGACCGCATCATCTCGTCCCGTTCCGACGCTGCGAAAGGCGACGCATAATGCCGCGCGATACGCATGACACCCCCGATTACGACAGCATGACCGACGATACCATCCGCTGCTCGTTCTGCGGCAAGACGCAGGACCAGGTGCGCAAGCTTGTGCGCGGTCCGCATAACATCTTTATCTGCGACGAGTGCGTCTCGGAGTGCTCCGCCATCCTCGAGGAGTCCATCGCCCGCGACCTCATGGCGCAGGGCGGCTACACCGGCCTCGGCGACCTCGGCTTCATGCAGCCGGAGGCCGAGCCGGAGCCGGAGGACGAGGCCGAGCCGGAGCCCGCCAAGCAGGTCATCCGCCGCGTGCCCACCCCGCACGAGATCTACGACGAGCTCTCGCTCTACGTGATGGGCCAGGAGGACGCCAAGCGCGCGATGTCGGTCGCCGTCTACAACCACTACCGTCGCGTCATCGAGGGCGGTGCGGCCGAGGCGGCGCTCGACGAGAGCGCGGGCCGTCCCGATTCCGCGCCCATCGGCAAGCACGCCGCCGCCGACGACCTCGCCGACGTCGAGCTCGCCAAGTCGAATATCCTTTTGCTCGGCCCCACCGGCACGGGCAAGACCCTCTTGGCGCAGACGCTCGCGCGCATCCTCGAGGTGCCCTTCGCCATCGCGGACGCCACGGCGCTCACCGAGGCGGGGTACGTGGGCGAGGACGTCGAGAACATCCTCTTGAAGCTCATCACCGCCGCCGACGGCGACATCGAGCGCGCCCAGGTGGGCATCATCTACATCGACGAGATCGACAAGGTCGCGCGCAAGGCGGAGAACCTCTCCATCACGCGCGACGTCTCCGGCGAGGGCGTGCAGCAGGCGCTCCTGAAGATCCTCGAGGGCACCGTGGCGAGCGTGCCGCCCCAGGGCGGGCGCAAGCACCCCCAGCAGGAGCTGCTGCAGATCGATACGACCAACATCCTCTTCATCTGCGGCGGCGCCTTCGTGGGCCTCGACAAGATCATCGCCGACCGCGTGGGCAACAAGGGCATCGGTTTCAACTCCGAACTCGCCGGTCCCACCTCCACCGACGAGAACGACCTCTTGAGCCAGGTTCTTCCGCAGGACCTCAACAGCTTCGGCATGATTCCGGAGTTCATCGGACGCACGCCGGTGATCACGCATACCGAGGCGCTTGACGAAGACGATTTGGTCTCGATTCTCACCGAGCCCAAGAACGCCATCGTGAAGCAGTACCGCCGGATGTTTCAGCTCGAGGACTGCGAGCTCGAGTTTGAGCCCGAGGCGCTGCGCGCCGTGGCCAAGCTCGCGCTCGAGCGGAAGACCGGTGCCCGCGGCTTGCGTTCCATCTGCGAGGATGTCCTGCAGCGCACGATGTTCGACCTGCCGAGCGAGCAGGGCGTGGCCAAGGTCGTGGTGACCGCCGCCGCCGTCCGCGGCGAGGAGCAGCCACGCCGCGTTTACCGCGCCGCATAGGTAGCTGGTCTGCCCGGGTAAAAATCCCTCTGTCCTCATTTTGCATAGGACGAAGTTTCTGGACCTCTCGTTATCCGCGCTATGCTGGGAAACCGTACGGCTCGGGTAACGGGAGGTTTCATGTACGCCCTGTTCTTCATCATCAGCTTCGGCGCCTCGATCATCGGGGCTATCTGCGGCATCGGCGGTGGCGTGATCATCAAGCCCGTGCTCGATGCCTCGGGTGTGCTCTTGCCCGGTGCCATCAACTTCCTCTCGGGCTGCACGGTCTTGGCCATGACCTGCTATTCGGTGCTGCGTAACCGCCTCTCGGGCGCAACTTCCATCGAGGGCAAGACGGCGGTACCGCTTGCCATCGGTGCGGCGGTGGGCGGCCTCGCGGGCAAGCAGCTCTTCGATATCGTGGAGGGACTGTTTCCCACGCCCGAGCTTGCAGGCGCCGTCCAGGCGGGCGCCCTCGGCATCATCACGATCGGGACGCTCGTCTATAACCTCAACAAGAGCCGTATCTCCACGCTCAGCATCTCGGGCGCTGCGGCGTGTGTGGTCATCGGTTTCGCACTCGGTGTCATGTCGTCGTTCCTTGGCATCGGCGGAGGCCCCATCAACCTCGTCGTGCTCTATTTCTTCTTCAGCATGGGCACCAAACAGGCGGCGCAGAATTCGCTCTTCATCATCCTGTGCTCGCAGGCGACGAGCACCGTCACGAGCATTCCTACCGTCGATTTCTCTGTCATCGACCCTTTGCTCATCGCGGGCATGATCTGCTGCGGCATCCTGGGCGGCATCTGCGGGCGCGCCATCAACAAGCACATCGATGAACGCCACGTGGACAAGCTCTTCAGCGGGCTCATGGTCGTCATCGTGCTCATCTGCGTGTACAACGCAGCCAAGCACCTCGTTTTCTAGGGGTGCTTCAATGAAGGAGAGCGACACTGCAGCCGGTATGGAAGAGCGATCCGTCTCTGAGCTCGACGGAACGCGGGCACCTGCTCGGACATCTGCCGCCATCGGTGACTACCTGCGAGCTCGCGAGCATGTGTTCGCCGAGGATACGATTCGAGGGGCTCGCAACGCATGGAAGAGCCTGCGTCTCTTCTCGCTTGTCGCGCTTGTCGCAGCGCTCATGGGCGTTGCTGCTTGGGCGTTTCTCACGTGCCTAGACGCGGTTACGGGTTTTCGCGAAGCCCATCTCATCTGCTTCGTGCTGCTGCCGGCGGTTGGCGTCTTCACGGCGTGGCTCTATCGCAGGTACGGCAAGGACGCTGTGCGCGGCAATAACCTGGTGATCGATTGCGCGGTCTCTGGCAGGCGCATTCCACCCGTTATGGCGCCGTTCACCTTTGTGTGCTCGGTTGCCACGCATCTTGCCGGCGGTTCGGCGGGCCGAGAGGGCACGGCGGTCCAGATCGGCGGGTCCATAGCCGATGCCGTTTCGCGTCTCTTCAAGCTCGGTGAATACGATCACCAAGATCTCCTCATGGCGGGCATCTCGGCCGCGTTTGGCGGTGTGTTCGGCACGCCGCTTGCGGGTGCTTTCTTCGGTATGGAGATGTGCTTCGTGGGCAAGCTGCAATATCGCGCCGGCGTGTACTGTTTGCTCGCCTCGTTTGTCGGCGATGCCGTGACGACGGCGCTCGGAGCCCCGCGCGAGAGCTACGACATCGGCATGGTTCCGCAGCTCGTGCCTTCCTCGCTTGCGTTCGCG
>DVMF01000076.1 GCA_018715125.1 Candidatus Coprousia avicola
CAAAAATCGGCGCAACCAGGCACGCAACAACCCAATTGCCGATGTCCCCCGCATCAATTGCGCTCGAAATTCCGGACCAGAACTGTACGGGGATCGGTGTTTTGCCATCAACATATGCCAATAGCAGTCCCGGCACCAACGCTAAGAGCCCTACACCAACTCCGAGAGAAAGTGAAATAAAAAGGTATTTCATCACCTTGTAAACACTCTTCGCGCTTGGTTTCCCACGGTCACAGGAATTGCCGTTATGCGAAAAAACGTCATCCTGTATTGGCGGCATGGTTTGCCATTGATAAGAAAGCGCCTTTCTTAGCAGTAACCAAGGACCTCCATAAACACAAACCACAACAAGGCTATACGACCATGGAATGACCCTTTCATTCAAAGCTAACAGTTCCGCAAAAATAAACGGCATGCCATCGGAAAGAAGATGTCCCAAAGAATACGAAAGGCAGAAAACACTCAAAGAGAGGAGCAGCGGCTTTATTCTTGCGCCCAACGAGAGCCCCTCATTTTTTCCACCCAATTTTGCGCCTCCACCAATATTCTTCATAGAATCCCAAGGGAGGCCAAAGCCTCCCTTGGGTTGCAACACGCCCACTCAAGGCAAATCCTGGCTCTAGCGCATTGCGGAACAAGCTGGCGCGGCTAGATACTAACCCTGATATAGCAAATGTTTTTTGCAATACAAGGGTCAAACGACCTGCAATACGCAGTGCAAGTACCGCCGCCACCACCCTGCGGCAACATATACCACTCCATATGAACACCTCCTTAATTACAAATCGTATATGTATACTGTTACTGTAAAACAATAACTGTCTCGTTTCAAGTGTTACTTTTTCTTAATTGGAGCCTAAGCCGATTCCTGATTTATGCCACCGGAATCACTCGTCAATTTCACCTAAAAGAGGGACCACGGACAAAAGGTTGGGCCAATCGGTCCGGACTGGAGGTCGGCACTGCAGAATCTGCTAAACGCAATTCCTCAAGCTTAATATTCTGGCAAATGAGGCGCGTCACCGCGTAAACCAAAACACCGAAAGCTGCGATTTGAACGAACGGATTATCTCCCGCATGTGTGCTACGCCCTCGCAGGCGTCCTTGATACCGACAACGCTGGAATGCCACTCGATTAGGCGCAAGAGCATTTACGACATTCCGTCTAACTCCGTGATAGCAGGATGGTTGTAGACACCACCGGCATCGGCCCCGAGGAACCCTGACGTCCCGCAGAACGTCGATGCACAGCTCTCATCAACAAACCAATCATGCTGCGTGGTAACTACTTCAATATTCTCGTGAACGATGGAGCCGTCGACTTGCACGAGCTGACACTCCTTGTCGAGCGCACCCACGGCATGCTTTCCAAACAGCAACTCGCGAAAGTAACGGAAAGATGAGGGGCTGTTACTGCGTATCCTCGTCACGCGCCGGGAACCGCTCAAGGAACCGCTTCGCCGTGTAGCTCTTTACCCACGAGCATGCGAATGCAGTTTCATCCCGGGTAATGATGAAGTCTACCTGCGTACCCTGCAATCGCACGGATATGACCGTCCTCGTAATCAGATTCATCGGATCCGATGTCGATCGAGCAAATCTCAACGTTAGGGTCCTTGACTTCAAAAGCGCGAAGAAGCACACGTATCCTGCCACGCGCCTCTTGGTCTGAGCCATGCTGCCTCGCGATGTAATACACACGTCTTTAGATGAACTTTCTACGCGCTTGGGAACAGCGACAAGAAATCTCGCGCGGAGTACGTCTTCACCCATGAGCGCGCATACGCCGACTGATCGCGTGTAATGAGAAAATCCACCTGCGCACGCTCGGCGGTGGCACGTATGCACCCATCTTCAAAATCCGGCCATCCCATGTCGTCGCTGGCACGCATGACGGGGAACTGGCATTGCCCGTAGACGGAACCGCGCAGATGACCGGGCGCATTCCGGAAGATCCTGACGCGCCTACACAACGCACGCGTTACGGTCCACCAAGACAAGGTGCTCGTCCGCCAAGGTAATCCCCATGAGCTCCACTCTGTTGGAAAAGAGATGCCGGACATCCGGCAGCAACAGGACTAACGTCCAGCCGGGCGGAACGGTAGCAATTACGCCTCCACCGGCTACTCTGCCGTCGGCACCTCGCCCGTGGCCATAATGCGAGCAAGATCGTCCTCGGTAAGCACCGGTACGCCCAGACTCTCCGCCTTGGCGAGCTTGGAGCCCGCCTTCTCGCCCGCAACCACATAGCTCGTCTTCTTGGAAACCGAGCCCGTCACCTTGGCACCGAGGGCCTTGAGCACGCTTGCCGCCTCGTCGCGCGTGAAGCGCGTGAGGGCGCCCGTCAGCACAAAGGTGAGGCCAGATAGCGGCTGCGCCTGCGTGAGCTCGGCAGCTACACCCGCCTCTTCGGCAAACGCCGCATCCGTACCCGCACCGCCGAGGTTCTCCTCCAGCGTGACGCCCGCCAGACGCAGGCGCTCGAGCACAGCGAGGTTCTCCGGCACCTCGAAGAACTCCTTCACGCTCGCCGCGATCTTGGGGCCAATGCCCTCGATGGCGGCGATGTCCTCCTCGCTCGCGTCGATAAGCGCAGGCAGGTTGAGGAAGCGCGCCGCGATGAGCTCCGCCACGCTCTTGCCCACATGGCGGATGCCGAGGGCAAAGAGCACGCGGGAGAGCGGCTGCTCCTTGGAGCGCGTAAGCTCGTCCACGACCTTCTGGGCGATGGTGGTACCCACGGGGATGGGATCGCCCGCCTTGATGCCGCGGCGCTTGTTGTCGGTCTGGTAGGTACGTCCCGTGTCGAGCGCGGCCACCGCATCCACCGTAAGCGTATAGAAGTCGGCCACGTCGTGCACGAGCCCTGCCTCCACCAGCTTGTCGATGAGCTCGGTGCCCACGCCGTCGATATCCATGCAGGGGCGGCTTACCCAGTGCGCCAGACGCTCGCGCAGCTGCGCCGGGCAGTCGATGGAGACGCAGCGGTAGGCGACCTCGCCCTCCTCGTGCACCACCGGTGCACCGCACGCCGGGCAGGCATCGGGCATCTGGTACTCCACCGCATCCGCCGGACGGTCGTCGAGCACGGGGCCCACGACCTCGGGAATGACATCGCCCGCCTTGTGCACCACGATGGTGTCGCCTACGCGCACGTCCTTACGGCGAATCTCGTCGATGTTATGAAGCGTCGCACGGGCGATCGTAGAGCCCGAGACCGTCACCGGATCGAACTCCGCCACCGGCGTGAGCACGCCCGTGCGGCCGACCTGAATGCGGATCTCGCGCAGGACGGTGCGCTTCTCCTCCGGCGGAAACTTGAACGCGATGGCCCAACGCGGGGCGCGCGCCGTAAAGCCCAGCTCGTCTTGCTGGGCAAAGCTGTCGACCTTCACCACCACACCGTCGATGTCGTAGTTGAGCTCGCTCCGGTGCGCCAGGGCGTTGGCGCAAAACTCGTGCACCTCTGACGGCGCGGCGCAGCGCGCCACGTTGGGATTGACGGAAAAGCCGGCCTGGCGAAGCCAGTCGAGAAACGCGTGCTGGCTGTCGACGTGCAAAGGCGCCGTGTCGGCAACGGCATAGAGGAAGGTCGCCAGGTCGCGGCGCGCGGTGACCTTGGGGTCCTTCTGGCGAAGACTGCCGGCGGCGGCGTTGCGCGGGTTGGCGAAGGGGTCGCGACCCTCGGCGTCGGCCTCCTCGTTCAGACGCACAAAGCTCCCCTTGGGCATGTAGACCTCACCGCGCACCTCGATCACGGCGTCGCGGTCGGCACCCATGTGGTCGAGCGCGGCCGCCGAGAGATGCATCGGCACATCCTTGATGGTGCGGACGTTGAGCGAGACGTCCTCGCCCGTCGTACCGTCACCGCGGGTGGCCGCACGCACAAACGAGCCGCCGCGATAGGTGAGCGCCACGCCGAGACCGTCGATCTTGAGCTCGCACGTGTAGATGACCCGCCCCGCGCCAAGCGCATCCTCCGTGCGCTCGAGCCATTCGTCCAGCTCCTCGAGGTTCATGGCGTCATCCATCGAATACATGCGCGCCATGTGGGTGACGGGCGCGAACTGTTCGGTATCAACGTAGCCGCCACCCACGCGCTGCGTGTAGGAGTCGGGCGTCACCAGATCCGGATAGCGCCCCTCGATCTGCTGAAGCTCGACGAGAAGCTTGTCGAAGGCGGCATCGGTTATCTCCGGTGCATCGAGGATGTAGTAGCGGTAGGCATGGTAATCGAGCTCGTGGCGGAGCTCCGCCGCGCGGGCCGCCGCCTCGGCGCGGGCATCGGCACCATCGCGCTGCGCACCCGCTGCATCCGACGCCCCCGCCTGCTCTGCCGCCACGTTCTCGCCAAACAGGTTCTCCTGCTCCACGGTACCCTCCTTATGGCACACGACCGCACTGCGCGGCCGTCCAATTCGCTTTGGCCTATAGGGTACCATCCCGCGCGGACCGACCCACTCAAGGCACCCATCACCTATCAATCGACCAACCCCGCAACCGTCGGAAAGCCAACGCTTCCTTAGAGGTGCAGCCATTTTAGTCCTGTTGTAACCTGCTTATTGTCTGATAATCATCGGATGGAGCAGCCTGTGAATACCAGCATTACCGCGCCTATCTTTCCCATCACGGCGCTCTCCAAACAGCCAAAAGAGGTAAAAGATGCCGCCGACAAGGGTCCCGTGCGCATTACCGAGAACGGCCGCGGCGCATATGTGTTTATAAGCGAACAGGCCCTCAACGAATTGATTGAGCGCGAGCGATCCGATGCCGCCTACGAGGCATATCTGCTTGACGCCGTGCAGCGGGGCGCAACCGACATTGAGGAGGGTCGCTATTCCACTTCGCGCGAGGAGATGTTCCAGCGCGCACGCGAGCGGAGGGCTCGCCATGTGTAGCGTCGTTTATGCCGACAGCTTTGCTGACGACGTGGCGGAACCATACTCCGACCGGGTGCTCTCTCTCCTCGACCGGCGCCTTGCCGCCATCGAATCGCGCCCCTTCATCGGCAACCCCAACGTGCGCCCCTCGCTTACCGAGCGCTTTGGACCGACACTCCGCACCTTCCCCGTGCCGCCCTTTACCATCGTGTACCGCTACGACGACGAGCGTGACCGGCTTGAGTTTCTCGCCTTGCCCTACGATCGCTCGGTTTGGTAGACAAACCAAGGGCGCGGCACCCGCAACAGGTGCCGCGCCCCTACACGCGCTATATAGCCGGACGCTACTCTGCAGTTGCCTACGCGGCGTCCTCTACCTGAGAAGCCTCGGCAGCCTTGGCAGCGGCCTGCTCCTCGAGCCAATCGGCGCGACGCGCCGCGCGCGACGCGAAGCCGATGACTGCGGCCGGGATGAAGGCGAGCACGGCAAGGATGATCGGCGGTGCGATAACGTAGACTCCCATAGCACATACCCCCTTACACAAAGAGCCCGCCGGCGATACCCGCGACGCCCGTGAACGCGAGCGCCATGAGGGCGGCCGTGACGAGCGAGATGGGCACACCGCGGAGCACGCCGGGCACGAGGCGCTCGTCGATGCGGTCATGAATGAAGGCAAAAGCGACCACGGCGATAAAGAGGCCCATGCCGGCGCCGATGGCGGTGCCGAGGGCGGTATCGAACGTGGTGACATCGGCAGACGCCGCCATAGAGAGTGGCACGGCGAGCACGGCAGCGTTGACGGCGAGAAGCGCGCAAAGCTGATAGATGCGCGAACGCTCCGCCTTAGCGCGCGGAGCCGCAACGGCAGCACCCAGAGCAAAGATCACGGCAGCGCTCACGAGCACATACACCACCGACGCCATGTAATCGATGCCCCAGGGGGCGAGCACGTAGGTGTAGAGCGGCCAGCCGATGAGCCCCGCCGCGAAGGTGGCGACCCAGAGGGCGCCTCCCAGACGGAAGGCGTCCTGCGGGCGCTCAGCCGCCAGAAACACGATGACCATGCCCACAAGCTGGCCAAAGACGATGTTCTGGTCGAGCGCCGCCGAGAAGAGCGCATTCAGAAACGCCATTAGCGCTCACCTCCCTCTGCGCTCTTGCGCGCAGCATCGACGATGGAGTTCACAAACGCGCACACGAGCGCGAGCACGAGAAGCGACCCCGCGGGCGTACCGAAGATCGCGATGGGCGAAGCAGCGAGCTCGTTCATGGTGAGGCCAAAGACCGCGCCGGTAGCGAACATGCCGTTGATGAAGCCCACAAAGGTAAGCGTGCAGAACGCGCACACCGCACAGAAGAGCGCCGTCCCCAGGGTCGACCCCTTAGTGGGACCGCCCGCAAAGCCGTCATCGTAGATGAAGGCGGCGACGATGCCGTTCACCGCAGCGAGCGGCAGGTAGATGCCAAGGTTCTGGTAGATGAGCGGGTCGATGATGCGCACGGAAAACGACACCAAGGTCACGATGGTCGCGCTCACCATCAGAAGCACCGGGATGCGCGCCCAGATGCCGGTAAGGGCACGGAGCGGACGGGCGACGAGCGCCATAGCCACGATGGCAACCGCGCTCACGGCGCCGATGGCGATGCCGTTCTCGACCGAGGTCGCCACCGCAAGGCCCGTGAGCGAACTCGCCGCCACCAAGAAGGCCGGCGTGCGCACGAGCTCGGCGATGCGCTCGTTCTGCTCGCGCACCACGTTCTCATTGAGAGCCATGTTAGTTACCTCCCAACTGTGCGTACGCCTCGAAGGCGATGTTGAGGTCTTCCACCACGGCCGTGGAGGTGAAGGTCGCGCCGGAAACGCCGTCGACCTGCGTGCCCTCAGAGCCGTCGAGCGAGAGCGAGCTCTCGGCCGCGAGACCCGTGAAGGTACCGAAGAAGTCCTCGGTAAGCGCGTTGGTGCCGATGCCGTCCGTCTCGTTCTCGGAGACGATCTGAATGCCCGCAACGGTACCGTCGGACGCGATGCCGATCATAAGCTGGACGTCGCCCGCATAACCGGCCGACTGTACGTCGAAGACATAGTCGCCGGCATCGGTCACGTACGCGGAGTTGAGGCCCTCGATGGCCGGGGCGTCGAGCTTCTCGAAGCTCGCGGCCTCCGGGAAGAGCAGCGCGCGCTGGGCGCCGCCCTGGGCCTCGTCGAGACGGGCGTCGGCGTCGGCAAACGCCGTGGTCGCCCACTGGCCCTGGTAATAGGCGAAGCCGAGGACGCCGCCGCACACCACGGCGGCAACGAGCACGGTCACAAACGCGTAGAGCGAGCCGTTGCGATGGCGGGCGATCCAAGAGAGCTTGGCGCCGGACGCGGGGGTCGTGTTAGACGAGGGCATGCTTGACACCTCCCACCGGCTGCGTCCGCGTGTAGCGGTCGATCAGCGGAACGAACATGTTCATGAAGAGGATGGAGAACGCCACGCCCTCGGGAGCGGAGGCAAACAGACGCACGAGCGCGGTGATGACACCGCAGCCGACGCCGAAGATGATCTTGCCCTTCCACGTCATGGGCGTGGTGGTGTAATCCGTCGCCATGAAGAAGGCGCCGAGCGCAAGACCGCCCGCGAGCACCTGGTAGACGACGTCCTCGCCGCCGATGCCCGTAATGAGGGCGACCGTGGCGATGAAGGGAACCGTGGCCCAGGCGTCAACCACCTTGACGGCGAGCAGGAACACATAGCCGATGAGAAGCGTGATGATGCAGGTCTCGCCCAGCGCGCCCGCATGCAGACCAAAGAGCAGGTCCGTATAGCTCGCAACCGGCGCGCCCGAGGCGGCCTCGGCAAGCGGCGTGGCGCCCGTGATGGCGTCGAGCGGCGTGCCCTGAACGGCCGGATAGCTCGAAAGCGCCGACGGGAAGGCCACCATGATGAAGACGCGGCCGGCGACGGCGGGGTTGAACACGTTCGCACCGATGCCGCCGAAGAGCATCTTGGCGACGACGATCGCAAACGCGGTGCCCGCGACCGCCACATGGACCGGGCAGGTCGCCGGCAGGGTGTAGGCGAACAGCATCGCCGTCACCACGCAGGAGAAATCTCCGGCGGTGGACTCGCGGTGCATGATGATGCAGCACAGGTGCTCGCAGACGAGCGCCGTGGCGATGCAGACCAGCACCACGAGCGGCGCGGCAAGACCGTAGAGCGCGGTCGCCGCGATGAGGGTGGGCACGAGCGCCAGGCAAACGGCACCCATGATCTTCCACGTGCGCGACTCCCCGTGGAAATGCGGGGAGGCCTCGTTAATCAGATTCATGCGCGGTTACGCCTCCTTCGCAGGTTCGGTGAGCCGGCGGGACTCGTTGCGGTAGTAGCCCTTGCCCTCGCGAATCGAAGCGGTGATGCGGCGGTGCGCCGGGCAGGTGTAGGCGCAGCTGCCGCACTCCATGCAGTTCATGACCGCAAACTCGTCGAGCTTGACCACGTCATGGCTGCGCGAGGCGGCGTCGAGCTGGAAGGGCATGAGGCCCAGAGGGCACACGCTCACGCAGCGGCCGCAACGGATGCAGGGCGTCTCGTCGGGCAGGATCGCCTTGTCCTCCAGGCAGAGGATGGCGTTGTTGGCCTTCAGAATCGGGCAGTCGATGTCGGTGATCGTACGGCCCATCATGGGACCGCCCATGATGATCTTGCGCGGCTCCTTGATGAGGCCGCCCGTGGCCTCGACCACGTCGTGCACGCTCATACCGATGGGAATACGGTAGTTGCCCGGGTTCTTGACGCAGTCACCGGCGATGGTGACGGTCTTGCGCACGAGCGGCACACCGTAGCGGAAGTACTCCTCGATGCGCGAGACGGTCGTGACATTGAGCACCAGGCAGCCCGCGTCGACGGGAAGCCCGCCGGCAGGCACCGCGCGGCCCGTGGTGGTCTGGATGAGGACCTTCTCGCCGCCCATGGGGTAGCGGGTGGGAACCATGAGAACCTCGACGATGTCGCCGACACCCTTCTCCTGAATGGTGGCGTTGAGCTTGTCGACGGCCTCGGGCTTGTTGTCCTCTACACCGATGACGGCAGCCGGGATTTCGAGGGCGCGGGCGATGCGCGTCACGCCGTCGATAATGCGCTCGGCATGCTCCATCATCTGGCGGTAGTCGCTCGTGATGAACGGCTCGCACTCCATGGCGTTGACGACGAGGAACTCGAACTTCTTGCCCGGCGGGCACTTCATCTTGAACCACGACGGGAACGATGCGCCGCCGAGGCCCACGACGCCCGACTTGCGGACGCACTCGATGAACTCGTCCTTGTTGGCGTACGTCGGCTTCTCGAGCGCCGGATCGTTCTCCATCTTGCCGTCAGACTCGATCTGGACGACCGGAGCGTGCTGCCCGGTGGGCAGCGTCTCCTCGGCCACCGAGGTAACGGTGCCCGAGACGGTGGCGTGCACGGGTGCGCACAGCCCCTCGCCATCGCCGATGAGCGTACCGATGTAGACGTGGTCGCCCACGTTTACCACCGGCTTGGCAGGTGCACCGATGTGCATGTTCAGCGGAATGCGTACCTGCCGGGGCGGCTCAATCGACGTGACGGGGCAGTCGCGCGTGTCCTTGCACTGCGGCGGATGCACACCGCCTAACGTCTTGTGCAGAGAGAACATCAACTCCCCTTCCCCCTCGTTATCCGGCGCGTAGACGAAGCAGCCGGATAGACGGTGTTTACACATGCATGCTCTCTATTGTAACGAGATAGCTGCACATTTTGAACACACGATTAGAGGGGTTAGTGACCCTTATGCGCTCTTCATTATTCTATTTTGAGGATAATATCGACCGCGCCGCCCCGGTGCCGCGGCGCCTTCGAGGCGCATCCGAAAGCCCGGCTGCCAACTCATTAAGCGGCTCTCCTGCCACTCAGTTCTCCGGCCGCTCAGCTCTCGAGCTCGATCTGCCGGTAGGTGATGCCGCACCGATCGAAGATGTTTTTGGAGATGAGGTTGTCCTCCGTGCCGGCGTACTTGTCATCGAGATACACCACTTCGCCGATGCCGGCCTGCACGAGGGTCTTCGCGCACTCGTGGCATGGGAAGAGCGTCACGTACACCGTCGCCCCCGCCATGTCCTTGAGCGAGCCGCGGTAGTTCAGGATGGCGTTGGCCTCGGCATGGATGACGTAATTGTGCTTATCATGCAGCGGATCGTCGGCCGTGCCCCAGGGAAAGTCGTCGTCGTTGAGCGCGGAGGGCGTCCCGTTGTACCCCACCGAGAGGATGCGGTGGTTGGTGTCGGCGATGCAGGCCCCCACCTGCGTGTTAGGGTCCTTCGAGCGCAGGCTCGCCGCAATGGCGGCGCGCATGAAGAACTCGTCCCAGCTGATGACGTCTTGACGTTTGCCCGGCATAGACCCTCCTCCTCGTCGCAGTAGGCCCATTCTACCCTGCGGCAGCGCCCTCAAACCAGCCCCGGGCGATGCAGGGCGCGGCGTCGAGTGCTTTTCTGCCGTTTGGAGAGGCTCGAAAGCCCTGAAACGGCAGATAACCACTCACGGACATCCGAGAGACCTGCCCGCGAGTGGTTTTCTGCCATCTTCTGGCAACCGGCCGCCAAGCACGACGCCGCACGGGCTTACGCAAAAAGCCCTCCCCGGCATCTCGAAGGCGCTCCGCCGCCAAGCGACGGGACTCGCCTCGATACTGCCCGGGAGGGCTCCGGTTGCCGGTGCGATTCAAACCGGTCCGGCCGACCTTGTCGCGCTAGCCGATCTGGCCGCCCTGGTCGCCCATGCCGTGGCGACCGCCCATGAGTTCCTCCAGATACTGCAGGAACTCCTCTTCGGTCATGGTGGAACCGTTACCCGAGGACGTATCCTGCTGCTCGGTCTGAAGGTCCGCATCGGAGCCGAGCGTCACATCGACCTCCATCGTGTCGCTGCCGCGCACGACCGTGAGCGTCACCGTGTCCCCCACCGCATGCTCGCGCAGGGCGATGATGAGGCCGTCGGCAGACGTCACCGCATCTCCGTCGACCGCGGTGATGATGTCGTTCACCTGAAGGCCCGCATCCGCCGCCGGCGTCCCCTCGTTCACCTGGGACACGAGCGCGCCCTCGGAGACGGAGAGGTTCTCGCGCCGTGCGGTGAAGGCGTTGACGGAGGTCACGCTCACACCGAGGTACGGGTGCGCGGGCGTCTCGCCGGCGATGATCTGGTTGGCGATCTGCATGGCGTAGTTGATGGGGATGGCGAAGCCCACGCCTGAGCTGGAGCCCGAGTAGCTCTCGATGATGGAGTTGATGCCGATGAGCTGGCCCTCGGCGTTGACGAGCGCGCCGCCGGAGTTACCCGGGTTGATGGCGGCGTCCGTCTGGATCATGTTCGCGTAAATCGACGTTCCCGTGGAGGACTGCATGGCGGTCGAGCGATAGAGCGCGCTCACGATGCCCGTCGAGACGGACTGCTCGTTGCCAAACGGGCTGCCGATGGCCATGACCCACTCGCCGACGGTGAGGTTGTCGGAATCTCCGATCTCGATGGGCGTGAGCTGCGCATCATCGGCGTTCACCAGGCGGATGACGGCAAGGTCGCTCGACTCGTCGGTGCCCACGACCTCGGCCTCGTAGCTCGTCTCGTCGTTAACGGTGACCGAGATGGCGGTCGCACCCTCGATGACATGGTAGTTGGTGAGGATGTTCCCGTCCGCGTCGATGATGGCGCCGGAACCGACTCCGCCGCCCTCCTGCGTCTCGGTTGAGATGGAGACAACCGAGGGCAGACACTTGGCGGCGACGGCCTCGGCCAGCGTGGTGTCCTCGGCATTGATGTCGATGGTCTGCGTGGTCGGCACGTCGGCCGTCACGTCGGTATCCGAGATGCGGAAGGCGCCCGTCATGACAAGCGCGATCACGAGCACCGCGCCCACGACGAGACCGCCGAGCGAAGCCAAGAAGACGGGGAGCTTCTTCGTTTTGGTCTTAACGACGGTATGCCGCTCAGTCGCCGTCGACGGGACAAAGGGGATGTAGTCGGTCTTGCCGGCGCTATCCGTCCCCTCGGTGTGATCGGGCTCGGGGGTGGGTTCAACAGACATGCGCGGAGGCGTGGGGCCGTTACCGGTGGGGGTCGCCTCGGGACGCTCGGGGGTGTGTTCGGAATCCATAGCTGTGCTTCCTTTCCAACACGTGAAGTACGGCTACGTTGTACCCTACCTGCTTGCCATAGGCACCGACTAATCGGGTATTTATAGGTTCTTAAGAATGGTTGGCTCGTTTTGGAAACCAGACATTTTGATGACCACGGGATCTGCGCTCATCATCGCCTCAGGATTTAGAATATGGAGCTGCATATCCGCACAGAAGAAATGGAGGGGTCTCTATGCCACCCGAAATTCCCATTCTGCTGATATTCCTCTGCATCGCCGGGATTGTTGCCGCCATCATTGTTGGGCTATACAGGCGAAAATAACATGAGGGGCCGGAGTGCACCCCTTCGGCCCCTGCAACACGTTCGACGGGAAAACCTTCTCCCGTTAGTCCTTAAACAGGTACCCCACGCCGCGCACCGTGGTGATGTGCGCCGCGATCTGCGGGCCCACCTTGGAGCGGATGCGACGGATGTGCACGTCCACGGTGCGCGTGCCGCCACAATACTCGAAGCCCCACACGCGATGCAGCAGCACCTCGCGGCTGTAGGCGCGGTTGGGATGCGTTGCCAAAAACGAGAGGAGCGAGTATTCCATCAGCGTGAGGTCGACGGGCTCGTCATCGATCGTCACCTGGTAGGTCGCGAGGTTAACCACCATGTTGTCGATGCGGAGCACATCGTCTGCCGCGTAGGTCTCTTCATGCCCCACAAGGCGCTGCACGCGCACGGCGAGCTCGGTAGGCGTGGCCGTAGGGCAGATGAAGTCGGAATGCGAATGAGCCGGCAGCCTGAGCGAGGAGAGCGCCTCGTCGTCGGCGATCACGAGCATGGGAATGCCGCCGCGGTCCTCGAGCCACTTGGCGATCTGCTCGATGCGATCGTTGCGCACGCCATCGGCATCAAGCAGCAGCAGACAGAAATCGTGCACGGCATGCGGCGAATCGGGTGTGGCGAGAACCACCTCGTAGGCGCCGGTCTCGGCGAGCGTGCGGGCGAAGTCGTTGAAGCGCGTCGTGCGCGCCATAAACAAGATGCTGTTCTCCGCCATGCTCAACCTCCTCAAACTTGAATTTCATACTAGCGCAGGCAGGGTCTCCGACCGGCGCTTCGCGCTTGTTTTTATGTTGTAAAACGCGTCTCGCCAGTCAAATCTCCACAGGATAGGCTACGAATTGGCCAGGTAGTGCTTAATCTCCCACTCCGTGACCGTCGAGGCGAACTTATTCCACTCGTCGCGCTTCTTGGCCAAGAAGAACGTATGGATGTGCTCGCCCAGCGCGTCGCGCATGAACGCGGACTCCTCAAAGATGTCGAGCGCCTCGTCGAGATTGCGCGGCAACGGCGCGATGCCCGCCGCCTCGAGCTCGTCGGACGACATGCTGAGCACGTCCGACGTGGTCTCCGCCGGAAGCGTGAGCCCGCGCTCGATGCCGTCGAGGCCCGCCGCCAAGGTAACGGCGTTGACGAGATAGGGGTTGGCCATCGGATCGGGCGAGCGCAGCTCGATGCGCGTGGAGAGCTCCTTGTCGGGCTTGTAGATGGGCACGCGGATCATCGCCGCGCGGTTGCGCAGGCCCCACGTCGCCGCCTTGGGCGTCGGGCCCTCGTCGCCCAAGATGCGCTTGTAGGAGTTGACGGTGGGGTTGGTGACGGCCGCCATCTCGCGCGCATGGGCCAAGATGCCCGCCATGTAGCTCTTAGCGATGGGCGATAGATGGTAGACCGGATCATCCGGACCCCAGAAGACGTTGTTGCCGTCGTGGTCGAAGAGCGACTGGTGGAGCATCATGGCGCTCGCCGCCTCGCCCTTGATGGGCTTGGGCATAAACGACGCATGGATGCCCGCCTGATAGGCCACCAGACGGATGACGTGCTTGGCCGTGGTGATGGCATCTGAGGCCGTCAGCGCCTCGGCGTGGCGCAGCGAGATGCCGTGCTGCGAGCGACCGGAGGAGTGGAACGTGTACTCGACGGGAATGCTCATCTTCTCGAGCATGAGCACGGTCTCGCGACGCAGGTCGCGCGCCGAGTCGTCCGGCGTGAGGTCGAAATACCCCACCTCGTCGAGCGGCTCGGGCGTATGGTCGTTGGGGAAGTAGTAATACTCGAGCTCGGCGCCCACGTTAAGCAGATAGCCGCGCGCCTCGGCGCGATAGAACATGCGGCGCAGCACCTCGCGCGGGTCGCCGGCAAAGAACTGGCGGTCGGGGGTGCAGATGTCGCAGAACATGCGCGCCGCGCCATCGTGCTTGGGGCGCCAGGGCAGCACCTGGAAGGTCGACGGATCGGGGAAGGCGAGCATGTCGGCCTCTTCTTTGGGCGTGAAGCCCTCGATGGCGGAGCCGTCGAACCCGATACCCTCCTCAAAGGCAGCCTCGAGGTCCTCGGGCGCGATGGCGAAGCTCTTGAGGCGTCCGAGCACGTCGCAGAACCATAGGCGGATGAAACGGATGTCACGCTCCTCAACGGTACGCAGAACGAAATCGATGTACTGCTGCTGGTCCATGGGAATCCTTTCGCCCCGCAGCCGGCACCTTCCGGCATGTCACAGAACTGGTTAACTCTCTCATATGTTTGTTACGGCGGCGTTTCTCACCTAGGATGCCCATGTACACGGAGTACGGCGCGGATGGGGCGCGCACCCCATCCGCAGGCTACCGCTCGCGATAGAGCTCGCCCGCATCGACAACGCGACATCCCGCCTCATCACATGCCGCTCGCCCCTTCTCGTCCAGTGGACGTTTGAGGAACATCATCGGATAGAACGTCTGATACTGCGGAAACAGATGCGTCCTCAGGCGCAGCTTCTCCAACACCTTGGCAACGGACACGCTTTCGCGCCACTTGCACTCCCCCACAATCGCTTCGTGCGTACGCGGATTGCCAGCAACTACATCAACCTCGTCTTGCTCACGCCGTTTAGGGTCTGTGCCCCACCAGCTGCCGAAGCGTACGGGCACAAAGGGTAGCGCGCCCGCTTTTGCCTGCAAGACGAGCCAAGAACGCGCAATCTCCTCGAACCAATGGCCAATGAAGGTTGCAAGCTGGTCTGACGCGAGAGCCTCGTGCGCAACGAGCTCTCCAGCATCTTGCTCGATAACATCTGAGACCGGCTCTACGAAGCGGTACCAGTATGCAAAACAGGGGTCCTTGAGGCGGTATAGCGCGTTTTTGGAGGTTTTTGCGCTCTCTCCGTACGGCGCGACCTTCTCCACCAAACCCAACGCCCGCAACGTCCCCATATACTTCCCCATAGCCGTGCGGTCTATCCCCACACGGTCTGCAATGCGCGTCGATCTTGTTGCGCCCCCCGCAATGGCAGACATCAGAGAGGAATAAATTGCGGGCTCTCGCACCTCTTGGCGAAGCAACATCAGAGGCTCTTCAAAGAGCAGCCCCTCTTTATGGAAAAACAGGCGCGTGATGTTCTCGTCGAGAGACTCGTTGGCATCAAGCTGCGCCAGATAGTAAGGCGTTCCCCCAAAACAGGCGTAATACGCAACCAAATCTATTGGATCAATGTCGGGCAGCATGCGAGAAGCTTCGAGATAACCCAAGGGAGCCAGATGAATCTGGGCTGTTCTCCTGCCAAACAATGGGTTCTTCTCGCCCAGCGCCAGCTCGCCGCCCTCAGCAGGCTGCGTTCCGAGCACCTTTTCTTCCATGAAGCCTTGGTTCGATCCGGTCAGAATGATATAGATGCCAGTGTGGGAAAAATGATGGTCGATTGCGATTTGCAGCGTGGAGATAAGGGCCGCGTTCTTTTGTGCCGCATACGGAAATTCATCGAACAAGAACACGATTTGTCGATCGCCCACGCTTTGCGCGAGGTATACAAAGGCGTCATCCCATGTGGCAAACGGCCCGGGCCTTGCCGTTAAGCCTGAGAAACGATAGATCTCCTCGGAGAAGCGGGCGAGATTCATCGCATCGCTCTGCACCTTCGCCGTAAAAGCCAGAAGAGGCTTGTCCTTGGCAAACTGCAGCGCAAGCGTTGTCTTGCCCACCCGGCGGCGCCCATACAAAACAACCATCTGGAAGCCGCCCTTGCGATACAGCCGATTGAGCTCTGCAAGCTCGTGTTCGCGACCGACGAACATAACGACCCTCTCCTCGCATGACGCGTAGTTATACTCACGAGTATTATACTCGTGAGTATAACTCCATGCCAGCGGAGGGCCGTTACCTCACACCGCGGCCCAGCTCGTCGGCGATGGCATCCACACCCTTACAGGCAGGACAACTCTTCTTCTGCGCCGAAGAGCAGTGCCCGGTACACGCGCCGGCATCTGCGCAGTCTGCGCACGTGCCCTTGCGCCAGATGCGCACGCACACCGCCGCAAAGGCCGCGGCAACCAGAGCCAGTATGACGATATCTGCAAGAGACATAGCTCCTCCTTAGTTTGCTATTGCTAACTTTACCCGTTTACGGGACGTCCGTCAGCGACATTGCCGAACGTCGGCAAAAACACCGGCGACCCGTCAAGGGCTCCCCCGCCGTCTGGCGCACCGACGCCCCGCCCCACCCGCAACAGAAAAGCGGCGGGCACCCCAGGGGCACCCGCCGTCTCGGCAATCCATTGGTGAGCCGGAGCGCGTCACCGCGCGCTCGCGCTACGCGGCAGCTGGCGCCATCGCATCGTCATGCTCATCAGTCCAAGCGTACTTGGGCATAGGGCGGAAGAGCTGGAAGAGGATGGCTGCCGCAAACAGCACGGCAACGATGGTCCAGAAGCTGAACACGCCGGTGGCGGCCAGGTAGAACTGGTTGATGATGAGGCCGACGACCCATGCGAAACCGCACTCGTACCCGATGGCGATAGCGGTCCACTTAGCGGAGTTCATCTGGGCGCGGATCGTGCCCATGGCCGCGAAGCACGGGGCGCAGAGCAGGTTGAACGCGCCGAAGGCCGCGATGGCGCCCACCGTGGGGAACATGCCGGCAAACGCGGTCCAGAGATTCGGGTCGGTCTCGGTGCCGTCGGCGATGTGGAGCAGCGAGCTCGCCGTCGCGACGACGTTCTCCTTGGCAACGAGGCCCGTGATGGACATAGCCGTCGCCTGCCAGGTGTCAAAGCCGAGCGGGTTGAAGATGAAGGCGATAGCTCCGCCGAACATGGCGAGCACAGAGTAGTCGGTGAACTCCTCCGGAATGCCCTCCATGGCGGGAAGGAAGCCGAAAGCGCCCTCGAACACGCCGAAGTTGGTGAGGAACCACACCACCACGGTCGACGCGAAGATGATCGTGAAGGCCTTCTTGATGTAGGCGGAGACGCGCTCCCACACGTGCAGCGCCCACGAACGGACCGAGGGGAAGTGGTAACTCGGCAGCTCCATGACAAACGGGGTCGGGCGCCCCGCAAAGAGCCTGGTCTTCTTGAGCATGACGCCCGAGACGATGACCGCCAGCACGCCGAGGAAGTAGAAGAGCGGGCTGATCCAGTTCGCCTCGGCGTCACCCACCAGCGCGCCCATGAGCAGCGCGATGATGGGGAGCTTGGCGCCACAGGGGATGAACGTCGTGGTCATGACCGTCATACGACGGTCCTTCTCGTTCTCGATGGTCTTGGTGGCGAGCACGCCGGGCACGCCGCAGCCGGTGGCTACGAGCATGGGGATGAACGACTTGCCGGAGAGGCCGAAGCGGCGGAACACGCGGTCCATCACAAAGGCGACGCGCGCCATATAGCCGCAGTCCTCGAGGAAGGAGAGCAGCACGAAGAGCACGAACATCTGCGGAATGAAGCCGAGCACCGCGCCCACGCCGGCAACGACGCCGTCTAAGATGAGGCTCTGGACGAGGTCGCTCGCCCCGATCGAGACGAGCCAGCCCTCGATGGCGCCCGGAATGGAGGGGAACGCCATGCCGAAGAGCTCGAAACCCTCGCCAAAGAGGTTGTCGTTCACCCAGTCGGTGCCGGCGGTACCGAAGGCGTCCGCACCGGTGGCGATGCTGTACACCGCCCACATGATGAGGATGAAGATGGGGAGGCCCAGGATGCGGTTCGTCACGATCCGGTCGATCTTCTCGGAGGTCGACATGCGCGCAGGCGCCTTTTTTACGCACTCGTCCATGATGTGCGCGATGACAGCGTAGCGCTCACCGGTAATGATGGACTCGGCGTCGTCGTCGCAATCCTGCTCGCACTGCGCGATGAGGCGCTCGACCGCCGCGGACGCATCTTTGGTGAGGTTGACGAGCCTCTGGGCGTCCGCGTCGCGCTCGAAGAGCTTGACGGCCCAGTAGCGGCTCTTCTCCGCAGGAACAGAGCCGGGCAGGAGTGCCTCGATCTTGTCGAGCACCTCCTCGATGGCGGAGTCAAACTTGTGCTCGGCAGCCTTGCCCTTCTTGCCCGCAGCGCGTTTGACCTCGCTGAAAAGCTCGTCGATGCCCTTGTTCTTAAGGGCGGAGACCATGAGCACCGGGCAGCCGAGCCGACGGGAGAGGGCCCGGGTGTCGATCTTGTCGCCATTTTTCTCCACAAGGTCGGCCATGTTGAGCGCCACGACAACGGGCAGGCCCGTCTCGATAACCTGGAGCGCGAGATAGAGGTTGCGCTCGAGATTGGTGGCGTCAATCAGCTGGATGACGACGTCGGGCTCGCCGCTCATCAGATAGTCGCGGCTCACGCGCTCCTCGGGGCTGTACGGGGAAAGCGAGTAGATGCCGGGGAGGTCCGTCACGATGACGCTCTTGTCGCTCGAGAGGCGCGCCTCCTTCTTCTCAACCGTCACGCCGGGCCAGTTGCCCACGTAGCCGTTTTGGCCGGTGATCAGGTTGAAGAGGGTTGTTTTTCCGCAGTTGGGGTTACCCGCCAACGCGACATGAAGCTCTGAAGCTGCCATGTGTCCTTCTTCCTTGGCTTTGAAACGAATGTTCTGAGCTGGGCGGCGCACCGCGTGAGCGCGCAGGAAATTTGCCTTGTCTAACAAATGATGCCTCTGCAGTATCATTTGTTAGACTCGCCTAACTCTACCGGTAAAAAAAGAGGCTCTACTGCACCTCGACGATAGCGGCCTCCTCCTTGCGGATGGAGAGCTCGTATCCGCGCACGGTAATCTGGATCGGATCGCCAAGCGGCGCCACCTTGACCACCTTGAACTGCGTCCCCTTGATAAGACCCAGGTCCATGAGGTGGCGGCGCAGCGCACCGTCGCCATGAAGCTTGACGATCGTCGCGGAGTCGCCGATCGCCACGTCTCCCATCGTCCTCATTGGTTTCCCCCTTTCAACCTCATCTACCCGCCTCCCCCGCCGAAGCGCAAGCACCGGCGCAAGAGGCTACACGGTCATGACGTGCTGCGCCACTTTGGCGTCGAGGCCAAAGCGCGCACCCTTGACGGTCACGATGATATTGCCACCGCTGGCGGAGACCACGTGGACCTCTGACCCCTCGACAAACCCGAGGTTGCCGAGGTGGTGCTTGATATCCTCGTTGCCCCGCACGCGCGCAACGGTGACCGTCTCGCCAGCACGCACCAACGAGAGCGGCATTGCCGGCATCGTGGGACCTGCTGCCATTACCATCACCTTCTTTGCGTTCGTCATCCCGACCGTCTGCCCAGACACGCAGGCGCCGCCCATGCAGGGGCACTTGCGCGTTTGTTCACCCCAGTAAACTACCACGGCAAAGCTGTCATGTGAAGCACAAATTAACCAAAGGTAACAAAAAGGAATCATGACCGAGCTGACGGGGAGATGGATACCCCCGTGGACAAAAAGTGTATCGAAATAACGATTCGCCCCTCGATTGACGGCCGATCAGGACACCTGAACAGCGTGCGACGCCGCCCGAACTGGCGTTTCCGCAGGAAACGCGCTTCTACCATGGCGCAGCCCGACCGTTCGAACCCGTCAGAGCGACCCATTGCCGCGCCCAATCGCTATTTGAAGCGCTTTTATGGCCATGGGGGGTCATTTAATTGTGGGGAGACAGCGCTTGTGCTTCCCTTCTGCGCACAAAAGACGGCGCGGAGGCTCAACGTCGCCGCGCCGTGTGTCTGCCACCTTGTTGTGCGGGTCGCAGCGCAACCCTTACGGGTGCGAGATGATCACCTGCATGTCACCCGCAAACACCAGCTCCCTGCAGGCGGCGAGCGCCAGCAGGTTAGAGCCCTTGCGCACCGGCTCGCCGCAGAGCGTGCCCTCGCCCTCGATGACGCTCACGCAGGTGAAGGGATAGGAGACCGGCACGGCGAGCTCTCCGGCAACAGTGGCGCGCACCACGGTGTAGCACTCGTTTTGCTCGAGCGTGGTGAGCGGGCCCTCCGAAGCGGCGACCTCACCGGATGCCGGCAGCTCGGCCCCGTAGTTGATGACATCGAGCGCCTTATCGAGATGGAGCTCGCGGAGGCTGCCGTCGGCCTGCTTGCGATCGAAGTCGTACACGCGATAGGTGATGTCGCTCGACTGCTGCGTCTCCAGGATGACGGTGCCGCCCTTGATGGCGTGGACGGTGCCCGCATCGATCTGGAAGAAATCGCCCGCGTGCACGGGAATCTCGTACACGAGCTCATCCCAGCGGCCCGCCTCGACCATCTGGGCAAACTCCTCGCGCGAGCGGGCGCGCTGCCCCACGATGATCGTGCCGCCCGGCTCGGCGGAGAGCACGTACCAGCACTCCTTCTTACCGAGCGACCCGTCCTCGTGCTCCGCAGCGTAGGCATCATCGGGATGCACCTGGATGGAGAGGTCGTCCGCCGCGTCGATGATCTTGATGAGCAGCGGGAACCGATCGCCCTCGGCGTTGCCGAAGAGCTCGCGGTGCTCGGCCCAGAGCCACGAGAGGGTGTGGCCGGCGTATGCCCCGCTCGCGATGGTGCAGTCGCCGTTGGGGTGCGCCGAGATGGCCCAGCACTCGCCCACCTGCCCCTCGGGGATGTCGTAACCGAACTCGGTCCCGAGCTTGCGCCCGCCCCACAGCATGTTCTTGAAGACGGGCTCGAGCGTGATGATGGAATCCATGGCAACCCTTTCTCGGTCTCAGGCGGCACCGGCGGGCGCCGCCCCTACGGTAGTCAGCATACCCCGGTTGCTGCCCTATGCCCCCGGGGGCCTACAACTAATCGGCGGCCGCGAGCAATGCGCGCAGCTTCGGTTCGAGCACGGCGGTTACGCGGTCGTAGCCGGCATCGTTGATGTGCAGGCCGTCGCCCGGGCGATAGAGTGACGCCAGCGGGGAGCCCGCGGTATCCAGTAGCGCCGGATACGCGTCGGCAAAGGCCACGCGCCCATCGACTATCTCCTCCTGCGCGCGGGCGAATATCTCGCGCAGCAGGGCGTTGGTGCGCACCACGCCCGGCTTGGCGGCCGCGCCGTCGATCTCCTCCCGGCACGGCAGGGGCGACCAGACGAGCACACGACAGGCGGGCAGGTTGCCCACAATGACGTCGACTAGGCGACACAGGTTCTCGGCCGCGGCCTCGGCCGTCCCCTGCATCGTACGGCCGAGGTCGTTGGTGCCGGCCATGAGGACCACCGCCCGCGGACGGTATTTGATGACCGCCTCGTCCACGTACCAGAGAAGCTCCTCGGTGGTGGCCCCGCCGATCCCCGCGTTGTACACCCCCGGGCCGCCGTTCGCCGCCAGGGCGGCAAAGCACCGCGCCACGGGGTAGAACTCCGTGAGCGAGTCGCCGTAAAACACCACCCCGCCTGCGCGCGCGTCCTTGCGCGCGTGCGCGATGGCGAGCATGCGCTCGAGCTGGAACGGGCGGATCTGGTAGAGGTGCGGGTTGTAGATCATGTCTTCGCGCATGACGTTCCTTTCTGCAACGGGGCGGTACGGCCCGCGGCGGGCGCGGCGGCACGCCCCCAAGAGGCGCCGACTAAGACCGCGGGGCCACCGCGCCCGCACGCGCAAAGGCGGATGCCCGATGCCTGAGCGACCGGGCATCCGCCTTTCGAAAAGGGGAACCGATATAACCTGTCACCCAGCGGCGCGGTTGCGCGGGCGCAGGGATGCGGCAGCCTACGCGGCGGTAGCCTCGTCGAGGGCGGCCTGCTTGGCCTGCGCGCGCTCGGAGATGCGCATGAAGGGCAGGTAGATGACCATACCGAGGGCGATCTCGATAATCTGCCAGACGGCGGCGCGCCAATCCATGCCGGTCGCGAGGAGCGCGGAGATCACCGGCGGCGTGGTCCAAGGCACCTGGGCGATGCACGGATCGATGATGCCGGCGCAGGTGAGACCGTAGGTGGCGGCGATGAAGAGGTCGGGCACGATGACGAACGGGATGATCAGCGGCAGGTTGTACACGATGGGGTAACCGTAGATAACCGGCTCGTTGATGTTGAAGAGGCCGGGGACGATGGCCATCTTGGCCACGGTGCGGCTCGTCTTGCTCTTAGAGAACACCAGGGTATCGAGCAGGAGCATGAGCGTGCAGCCCGAGCCGCCGATGAGGGCGAACGAGTTGATGATCTGCATGTTCATGTAGTGGTCGGCCGGGATGGGCTGGCCCGAAGCGAAGGTGGCCATGTTGTCCACGATGAGGATGGTGAGGATGGGCTCGGCCAGAACACCGGAGATGGTGGACTGGTGGATACCGAGGCAGAAGAGCAGGTTCGCCAGGGTGTAGATGAGCACGACCGCCCACGGACCGGCGTTCATGATGCCCTTGAGGGGCTCGGAGATGAACGTGGAGATGATGGTCATGAGGTCGGTGGAGAACGCCACGGCGAGCACGGCGGACACGATGCCGAAGATCGAGAGGGTGAGGAGCATCGGGATCATGACGTTGAACGAGTCGGAGACCGCCTGCGGCACCTCGTCGCCCAGGTTGATCTTGAGCTTCTCGACACCGGAGATCTTGATGAAGATGGTAACGGCGATAAGGCCCACGATGATGGCGCCAAACAGGCCGTTGGTGCCCGTGTTGGTGGTGGAGAGCACGCCCGTGACCTCAGCCGTGGTGACCTCGTCGGTCAGAAGCGGCGAGGCGGCCGCCAGGTTTGTGGCGATGCTCTGCGGCATCATGATGACGAGCGAGGAGATGCCCACGACCACGCAGGCGAGGCGGTTGCCGAAGTTCTCGTTGCGGGCGAGGCAGTAGCCGATCAGACCCGCGAGGATGAGTGCGGACACGTTGAGCGTGCCGAGCGTCAGCGCGGAACCCCAGGTCTGTGCGTTGGCGAGGATCTCGGCGTTGGGCATGAAGCCCGTCTCGCCCCAGATGTAGGCGAAGACGACGTTGTTGATGAGGACGGCGATGCCGGCGAGGATGTACAGCGGCATGATGGTCGCGAACGAGTCGCGCAGCGTCCTCAGGTGGACCTGGTTGCCCACCCTGGCAGAGATCTCGGCAAATTTGTCGAGGAACGCCTGCCCCTTCTGATTAGCCATGATTGCTCCTAACTGTTGAATCTGGCTTCCCTATCTGCACAGCCGCAGAGGTTCCCCCTCCCCCGCGGCCGATGTGCCCCTATGGGCTCGGTCTTGCCGGCGCGGGCTTACGCGACCACGTGCGTCTGCGCGACCTGCTTGAGCCACGCCGCGGACTTCTTGGGCCGGCGCTCATAGTTCTCCATGAGGTCGACCTCCACAAAGCCGTAGCGGTTCTTGAAGGCATTGGCCCAGCTCCAGTTGTCGATGAGGCCCCAGTAGTGGTAGCCCACGCAGCGGGCGCCGTCGGCGATGGCGCGGGCGACCCAGGTGAGGTGGTCGCGCACGAAGTCGATGCGGTAGTCGTCCAGCACCTGCTGGGTCTCGGGGTCCTTGTTGAGGTACTCGCGCTCGATGCCGATACCGTTCTCCGACACGAACCATTCGAGCTCGGGGTACTCGTTTTTGCACTTCATGCCAAAGTCGTAGATGCCCTTGGGATAGATCTCCCAGCCGCGGCTCTCGTTCATAACGCGCTCGGGCCAGATATAGGGCTCGGCAAAAAGCGGGTTGCCCCACTCGTCATGCGTCTTCGAGGGCGCCTGCACGCGACTCGGCTGGTAGTAGTTGCAGCCGATCCAGTCCACCACGCCGTCAGCGAGCACCTCCTCGTCATAGGGGCGCTGCGGCAGCACGATGCCGAGGTCGTCGACGAGCGTCTTGATGACGTCCGCGGGAAGCTCGCCGCGCGTCACGAGGTCGAGCCACCAGCGGTTGGTGAGGCCGTCGTTCATGCGAAGCGCCTCGAGGTCCGCCTCGGAGGGCTCGTCTTTGGTGTAGCTCGGGCTGAAGTTGCAGATCATGCCGATGCGGGCGCCCTCGCGAATCTTGCCGGCACGGTAAAGCTCGCGGTAGCGCGCGACGGCGAGTGCGTGCGCGATGGAGATGTTGTACTGGACCTCGCAGGCCTCCTGGAAGTTGTGGTGCCTGGGATACCACACGCCGTGCCAGTAGCGCTGCTCGGGCTCGACGATGGGCTCGTTAAACGTGAACCAGTACCGGATCTCCTGCCCGAACTCCTCAAACGCCTTCGCGGCGTAGTTGGCGTACGCCTCGCAGACCTCACGGTTCTGCCAGCCGCCGCGACGGAAGAGGTAGGTGGGCATATCGAAGTGATACAGATTGACGAAGACCTCAAGACCGGCCTCGCGGGAGGCGCGGAAGAGCTCGTGGTACCAAGCGGCGCCCTCGGGGTTGATGTTGCCGTCCTGGTCAATCAGGCGGCTCCACTGGATCGAGGTGCGATAGCTGTCGAGGCCGAGCTCCTTCAGCAGGGCCAGGTCCTCCTTGTAGTGATGCATGAAGTCGTTGCCCACGTAGCTGCCCACGCGGTTGTAGAACGAGGAGATGTCCTCGTTGGACCAGGTATCCCACAGGTTCTCAAGCTTGCCGCCCGTGTTCCAGCCGCCCTCGGTCTGCGGGCCGGACATCGCCGCGCCAAAGAAGAACTCCTGCGGGAGCTCGTAGTGTGCCATGCGTCCCCCTTTCATCTAGGATCGCGTTTGGTCTCGCGCTGGTTTCAAAGTATAGCGCTATACTTTTTATTGTGAAGCGTGTTTCTTATTTTTTTGTCTCGTACTTTGCAAAAACTAGCAACATGGGTATAGGCTCATCATGTCCCTTGTCGACCCCAGGAAAGGTGGTGCCATGCTCAAATTCGAATCCATTGCGCGTGACCTGCAGCAAAGCATCGAGGATGGCACGCTGGCCCCCAACGACAAGCTCCCCACCGTGGTCGAGCTGTGCAATCTTTACGGCGTGAGCAAGATCACCGTGCGCCGCGCCATCGACCTCTTAACTGAGTTGGGCCTGGTGAGCAGCCGGCGCGGATCGGGCACCTATGTGAAAAACGCGAGCGCCATCAAACGCGACGCCCTGCAATTTGCCCGCTCAGACCGTGCGAGCGGCTTTACCGAGGAGCACGAGGGCGCCCCGGTCACCTCGGATGTCTACGACTTCTGCGTGGTCAACCCCACGGCAGAGATCGCGCAGCGCCTCGACATCGCCCCCGACGCCTTTGCGTATTACGACTGCCGCGTGCGCCGCCTTGACGATGTGCCCATCTGCATCGAGTACACCTACATGCCCATCGATGTCATCCCCGGCCTCAAGCGCTCGCATGTGGAGGGCTCCATCTACCGCTACATCCGCGAAGACCTGGGGCTCAAGATCGCCAACTTCAACCGCGCCGTGCGCGCCGTGGCCGCCACACCCGAGGAGGCCGAGCGCCTCGACGTGGCAGCAGGGGCGCCCCTCTTGGAATTTGAGCAGGTAGGGTATCTCGATAACGGCGAACCCTTTGAGTACTCCATCTCGCACAACGTAGGCGAGCGCTACACCCTGCACAACATCGTGCTGGCATAGCGGCGGCGCGTCCGCAGCACACGCCGCGGCACACCGCCGTCCATACGACCGCTCGCGCGCCACACGCGTGACAGGCCGCGCTCCTACGCTGCGTCACCGTCGGCGCGACCTGCCGTCACCACACGATCGATCAGCAGAGACGAGAGCGTAACCGTCACGAGCGAGCAGGCGATCTTGTCAACGGGGATATATGTGAGCGACAGAGCGAGCACCGACAGGTCCGTCGCCAGATAGCAGCGGGAAAGGCGCATTCCCGTTGCCTGCGAGATGACGAGGGCGAGGGCGTCATCGCCGCCCGACGAGCCGCCCTGCCGGACGATGAGGCCGCAGCCGATGCCGACAAAGCAGCCGCCCACCAGCGCAGCCGCCAACGGATGCGCCGTAAGGTCGGGCAACAGGTGCGGCAGCTGATCCCAAAGGGCGTAGCACAGCGACGTGCACGACGTGGCGACGGCCGACCATACGAGAAAGCGCCAGCCCAGGTAGCGCAGGGCAAGCACGTAGCAGAGGGCATCGAGCGCAAACGTCGCCGCCGATGACGGGATGCCAAACCAGTGATTGATGAGGAGCATGCCGCCGATGATGCCGCCCTCGGTGATGCCTGTGACCTGATGGACGTTGTGGATGCCAAAGGTGAGGATGGCCGCTCCCAACGCGATCATGGCCACGCGGCGCAGGCTGCGTCGCGTGAGGGCGCGGGTGCACAGGCGAGAAAGGGCGTGACGCACGGCATGCGGCGTCACCTGCGGGCGATGTGCGCGCTCCGCCGGCATGGTATCAATCCTCCTGAGGGGATACGAGAACGGTATTTTAGTCCGTATTCAGACTATCTTGAGAAGCGCAGGTTGTCAAGCCGGTGCCCCGCCCCACCAAAGTGAGCGAGGCGCTCTCAGCGGACGCGCCTTCCCCATGGCGACGAACCCGAGCTCTCCGTACGGCGGTGCGCTATGATGGTCGCAACGGCCACGAGGGTTGGGGGAGCCTATGGATGCCCGTCTGCGGGAGCATGGCGTGTTGCTCTGTGCGTGCGATGCGGACGGGGAAGCCGCCGCGACGGCTGCCGTCGCAGCGCGTCGTGCGGGGTACGAGGTGCGACGCGAGAACCTCGCCCCGGCTTCTAACCAGCCTTGCGACACCCCGTGTGACATCACGTTCTGCGTGGTGCTCCTCTCCGAGGAGGCTGCCGCCGCGCCCGGTTTTCTCGAACGTGCCAACGCCCTCGCCGAGCACATGCCGGCGACCATTCCCGTCCGGCTCGACGGCCTTACCCCGGAGCGCTGCGGTGCACCTGGCTCCCCCATCCGCGAGCGGCATTGGGCGGATGCCCGAAACCATCCGAGTATCTGGCAGGAAATCTTCCATTCGCACGTCTGGCTCTATCCCGCCTACGACGACCTCGCCGCCCGTACGGCGCGCTGGGAAACCTGCGGGCGCGACGACAGCTTTCTCATGCAAAGCGTCAACCAGGCAAAGCAAGCATGTGCCCTCATCGACGAGATGCGCGACGACTCCTTTCAGCGCCCGTCCGATGCCATGGTCCAGTACGCGCATGCCTCCCACACGTTTGCGCAGCGGCAGCGGAGGCGCACCCGCCGGCACAGCCTCGTGCTCGTCGCGGCGATTGCAGCGGCGGTCGCGACGGTCGTCATCGTGCGCGGCGTCGTAGCAGCGCACGTCGAGCATGCGGTTCAATCCGCGCAGTCGGTCTACAGCATGCGTCTCGAGACTGACCCAGCGTTCTTTTCCTTCCAAACGTATTGCGCCATGAGGGATGCGGGCGGGGTCGAGCCAGAGCAGGTTCACGCCCTCACCGCAGGGCTTGAGCGCCCGTGGGCGATGGGCATCTTGGGAACGGAGAACTTCAACGCTGGCGGCTGGCAGGGCGAGGGCGTCTTTGCGCAGACGGGGGCGCAGTATTGGGTGCACGCGGACGGCGGGGCGCTCCAACAGTGGAACATCCTCGCGTTCGAACCCGTCAGCGCTATCCGTGTGTCGTCCTCAGACACGTTCGTCTTCGACGTGACGGCCGACGGCGCAGGCGCCGTGGTGGCCGATGCCGATGGCGTGGCCATGATCGACCTGGAAACCGGGGAGCGCACAGCGCTTGACACGGCGTGCACCGATAGCGTCGCCATAGCGTGCAGCGAGGACGGCAGCCAGATCGCCGTACAAACCGCAAGCGCGATTGCGGTATACGAAAATGGCGCGCGTGCGCGCGAGGTCGACCTCGCCGGGACGGACGTCTTGGCGCTCACCCGCACCGCGGCGGGCCTTCGGGCGCTCTGTGCGACCTCAGCGGAAGCGGCAGGCACCGCGACAACGGTCGAAGAAGCCGCCGTCGGGGAAACGGTGCGGCTCATCGACCTCACCATGGGCGAAGTCGTCGCGCAGGCTCCGCTTCCCGCTGCCGAGATGCTCACGGGAATCATCCTGCCCGCAGGCGAGGCACTCGTCTGTTCGAACGGCACCGTCTCGCGCCTCTCTGCCGCCAGCGCACTCGAGCCCGTGGGATTCACCACGCGCGACGCGCCGTCTGCCCTCGCGTCGGACGGCAACGTGCTGGTGGTGGCAACCGAGCAAGACGGTGTGCAGGTGGTCGACCTCGCCACGGGCACGGTACTCGAGTCCATCGCGCGCGACCTGGCGGGCGTCTGCTATCTTTCCATCTCGGATACCGGCGTCGTGGCCTGCGGAAACGGCTTTGTTACGAGCATCTGGTCGCTCCTGCCGATTGCACCCGACATCGCCACGGTCTCTGGCGTCATCTCGGCGCAAACCACCTATGAGGCAGAAAGCGCGGCGGCGGAGCTCGCGGACGCCGAGACGCTACGCATCACGCATCCAGAATGTGCCTTGGGTGCGTCTGGCAGCGCATCTGACGCGGCCCCGGAGGCAGTCGAGGGAGATTCCCCCATGTCAGCCACCCAACCCGCAACGCTCGATATACCACTTGCTCCGTACGGCGACCTCGGCACGGCAACCAGTGTGTGCATAGCTCCGTATGGAGGTGCGGTCGCGCTCGGTTTTGACACGGGACACGTGCTTGTGTTCGACCTCGCGTCGAACGGACAGGCGTACCTGTGCCGCGCCTGGCAGGTGCCGACGGCGGATGGCGTGGAGCAGGTGGGGTTCTCCAGCGACGGCGCGCGGCTTATGGTGGAGGCCGCCGGTCGCTGGTGGCATCCCTGGTCCAACAGCGGCTGTACGAGCATGGAGGGCCTCGTCCCGCTGCTGCGCGCGCGACAGCCCAAGCGTTGGCCGCTCGCACAGTGGCAGACGTTCCCCGAAGACATTCGACAGCAATTGGGGATGGCGTGCGCAACCGCGGCGCCGGCGGCACGGTAGGGGGTCACCATGGCGTATCTCTTTATCTCGTATCCGCGCCGTCAAGCCGAGGTGGTCGCCCACCTGCAAGCGCTTCTCGAGGAGCGCGGCATAGAGGTCTGGCGCGACACCGAGCAACTGCGTTTTGGCACCGCGTGGGATGCCCGCGTGACGGCGGCGATTCGCGGGGCTGCCATGGTCCTGTTCTTTCAGTCGGAGGATTGGTTTGCCTCCGGACCGTGCCGAAGCGAGGCCGACCAGGCGCGCTATTACCACCGGCCGATCGTGACGCTCTCGGCGCACGACGAGGCGCTCAATCTCGAGGCGGCGGCCGCTTTTGTAGCCGGGCGGTTTGCCGCGCGTCCCCCGGAGGGCGATGTGGTGGCCGACCTTGAGGTGCAGGCGGCCCAGTGGGCGGCGGGCGGACGGCGGGTACGCGACCTTGCCCGCCGGCAGAACCTGCGCCGTTTTTTGCCGTTGGCGTCACGTGCCGATACGGTGACGGAGTTGGCGGAGGGCTTTGTGCGCCAGTCGCGGCGTTGGCGGCAGATCGTGCGCTTAGCGCTTGCCATGCTTGCGGCAGGCGTCATCACAAGCGGGGCGTTCGTGACGCTCGGCGCCTATCAGACGTCGCGCGTCGACGAAGCCGATCGGGCCAACGCCGCACTGCTCGCGCAACGCGCGACGTTTGAGGCTGCACTTGCCGCTAGCCCCTACGCCGGTGCCGAGGCGGCGCTTGCCGAAGACGCATCGTCGGACGGATACACGACACTCGTCGACGCCCAGCAGGCGCTCGAGCGGTGCGTGCCGGTGGCTTACGCGGCGGGCGGCGGGGCACCCACCGCGAGCGGGGCGACCGTGGATGCAGAGGCGTTCGCCTTCCCCGAGGCGGGGCGTGCCGAGGCGAGCGGCGCGGGCTGGTACGCCACGAGCTCCCCCAACAGGAGAAACCTTTACGTGAGGTGGACGGATGCCGCCGGCGCCGTCTCCTCAGCCCCCACGGTAACGGTCGCGCTCGACACACCGTGCGATGACATTGTCGCCTCACCCGACGGACGCACGCTTGCGGTGGTGACCGCGCGCGGTGTAGAGCTCTTCGACCCCAAGCTCGGCACGTGCTTCACAGAACTCACGGGGGCAACGACTTCAAAAGGCTGCGTGCTTGCATGGAGCGCAGACGGCGAGCGTCTCGCTATGCGCGCGCCCAACGGTTCTGTGGCGGTGTGGGAGCCGCATCCCCGCACGACGGTGACCGCACGCACGGGGCTCTGGTTCATGGACGGGGTGTCCGCCGTGGGCGGCGCGCAGGCGGTGTTCCTTGCGCGCGATGGCTCGCTTGCCGTAGTGGATGCAACGACGGGCGAGCTGCTCGGTACCGAGAAGTGCCTGGTGGATACCCTGGCGCTGGCAACAGACATCGCACCGGGCATCTCGGCAAACGAGGTCTACGTAGTGGGTGTCGATGCTGAGGGAGCACCGGTGCTCTGCCTGGTAGATCTTACCGCGCACACGGCACAGCCCGTTGCGGTGCCGAAGGACCTTGCACCACTCTACGTCGCCACCTCTCCTGAGGCGGGCATCATGGCGCTGAGCGATGGGGCGCAGACCGCGGTGCTCGATCTCGCCAGCGGAGAGGAGGAGCGGCGTATCGAGGGCGTTTCTGTTTCCGCGCTCGCCGTTGACGTGGAGGGCCGCGTGTTCATCGGCAGCTTGGGCGGTGGCGGACTCTCGGTGGTGGAACCTGGCTCGATCGTACCGGCAAAGACCGCGGCGGTCGGCATCGACGGGGTTGCGAGTACCTCTCCGACGCCGGGGGCCTCACCGCGGGCGCTCGCCGTGGGCGCCACGCATGCCGTGAGCGTGGGCGATGGCTTCGCGGAGAACGGCTCGCTTACGTTGACGAATGTCGATGGATCGTGGCGACTCACGACAGGCTACCTTGCGTCCTGGACACCGACGCAGGCACAGCAGGCCCGGGCACTCGCCGTCTCGCCCGATGGTTCGATCTTTGCCGCTGGGTTTGCCGACGGTACGGTGGCGTTCCTGCGCGAGAGCGACCTCTGTCCCGGCTCGACGGTGCGCGAGCAGGCAAGCGAGGTGCGGGCGCTGGCGTTCAGCCCGGATGGCTCGGCAGTGATTGCAGCTATGCGCGACGGCACCATTGCACGCATCACCGTTGACGAGGGCGCTTTTGATATCGCCACGTTGCACGAGCGACTGCAGCAGCGGCTCGATACCGCTCGCGCGCTCGGGCTGAGATAAGACCATAGGGAGACCGGCGGTGGGTCCGCAAGAGGCCCGCAGGCGCAGGCACCGCGCCTCAGAGCGCGGTCGCGCAGAGCTCGCGGATAGCCGCGGCGCACGACTCCTCGTCCGGCCCCTCCACCGTGATGATGAGCTCGTCGCCCGCGCGCGCATCGAGCCCCATGAGGGCGACCATATCGCGGGCATCCGCCTCGTTGCCGCGCGTCGCCACGGTGATGGCGCTCGCATGGTCGAGCGCGCAGCGGCAAAGCTGCGCGATGGGCCGCGCATGCAGGCCCTGCGGCGATAGGATGACGTGCGATATGGTGATCATAGGTGGAAACCCTCCGCCTCGTTGCCGCGCCCTTCTTGACAATACGTCCTATTGTAACGCGCCCGGCGTACCGTCAACGCACCCGGCGAAAGACGATGCCGCGGGCGCGGCAAGCGTTAGCGCGCCGCGGCGACGGCCGACAGGCGCGCGGCGAGCGCACGCACGCGCGGATCGAGCCGGGCGGGACCCGGATTGGCGAAGAAGCGCGCCGTGCAGGCCATGACCTCGCCCGTCACGACTAGGTTGTTCTCCTTGAGCGTCGTCCCCGTAGCCGTGATGTCGACGATGCGATCCGAGAGCCCCACGATGGGGCCGAGCTCGATATTGCCGTGCAAGGCGATGATATCCGCCGTGATGCCGCGCCCCTCGTACCACGCCGCGGCGATGCGGGGGTACTTGGTGGCGACGCGGAGACTCCCCCGCTGCGCGTAGGCGCGCTCTGCCTCGCCGGCACGGTCGGCGCTCTCCGCCTCGATGAACCGGCAGGCACCGTAGCCCATATCGAGCAGCTCGAGCTGGTCGAGACCTGCCTCGATAAGCGAGTCGCGTCCGCACAGACCGCAGGCAGCGCCTCCGCAGGCAACAAAGGCGGGCGCATCGGAGGCGCGCACGATCACATACTCCACCGGCCCCACGGGTCCGCCGGGCGCTCCCGGCGCGCAGTCGGTACCACACACGATAAGGCGCCTGCCCGGGTCGCGCAGCTCGTCCACCGAGAGCCCCGCCGCCTCAAGAACCGCGAGCGTGTCCGCAAACAGCGACCCCTTGGGCACCGCTATGCGCAGGGGCTCCTCGTCGCAGGCGCCGCCCGATGCCGAGCAGCGTCGCCGCGATGCGGCGCGCGCCGCCGCCAGCTGCTCGAGCGAGAAGGCGAAGCCGGCGGCGGGCACGTGCGGCGCGGCCGCAAACGCGCCCTCGAACGTGGCGTCGTAACGACCTCCCGACCCCACGGGGTCGGCAAGCCCCGCCGCATAGACCTCGAGCACAAGACCCGTGTAATACGCAAACGAGCTCATGACCGAAAAGTCGAACGTGAGGGGCGCGGCGTCTACCCCCGCCCGCGCGAGCTCGTCCAGAAGCGCGCGCAGCTCGCCTGTGGATCCCGCGCCTACGCCCGCCGCCGCACTCAGGGCGTCGACCTCGTCGAGCACCTCGACGCCGCCCGCCAAGCGCGGCACCTGCGAGATGGCCCGCGCAAGCTCCGGCGCAAGCCCTGCCTCCGCCACGCGCTCGTCCAGGTCGACCAAGTTGTTGGCGTGCACGAGGGCGAGCGCGTCGCGCGCGAGCTCCGCATCGTTGGCGTGCGCCAGCAAGGCCGTAAAGGGGCGCACGCTCCCGCACACCAGGCGCACGTCGGAAATGTCGAGCGCCTGGAGAGCGGTGAGGACGAGCCGCACGACCTCGGCATCGCCCACCGCCCCCCCGGCGCCGATGAGCTCGAAGCCGAGTTGGGTGAACTGGCGCGCGCCGCCCGCCAAGCGCACCCGCCCTCGCACCACGGGCGCCTCGTAACGCAAGCGCAGCGGCAAGGCGGCCTCGCGCAGGCGCGCCGTCACGAGACGCGCGACCGAGCGCGTGTTGTCGGGGCGCACCACCATGAGGCGCCCATCGTCATCAAACAGCTGAAACGGCGTCTCTGCGGCGCGGCCACGCCCTTCGAGCGCCGCACGGTCCTCCAGAAGCGGCGTCTCGACCGGCAGGTAACCCGCCTCGCGCAATACGCGGCGTACGGTATCGGCGATATCCTCGCGCACCAGCGCCTCCTCGGGCAGGATATCGCGAAATCCCCTCGGCGTAGCTGACATTACCTCTGGCCTCCTCGTCAGGCAACGTGCGGGAAGAGATTCGGCATGCCCCGCACGGACTAGCGACAATCGTTCGCGATACTTTAGCATACTGGAGTGCCCTATGCGGAAACCATACCCCTTCCGGTAACACGCTGGACATAGGTATACTGGTGCGCATGACGAAACGCGAAACCATACCCACCTCTCCCGCTCGGCGCGCCGCGCTCATGGGCGCGCTCACCGCGCTTGCGCTCGTCGCCGGATACGTGGAGGTGCTCGTGCCGCTCCCCGTCACCGTGGCGGGCGTGAAGCTCGGCCTCGGCAACACCGTGGTGCTCTTTGCCCTCGTGCGCCTGGGGGCGCGCCCCGCCGGCCTCCTCATGCTCGCCAAGGTGCTCTGCTCGACGATATTGTTCGCCAACCCGCAGATGTTTGTCTTCAGCCTCGCGGGCGGCGTGGTCTCTTGGGCCGTTATGGCGCTTGCGTGGCGCAGCGGCCTCTTTTCCGTCCTCGCGACCTCGATTCTCGGCGGCATAGCGCACAATGCCGGCCAGCTGCTTGCGGTCGCACTCGTGCTCTCGCCCCACGTCGCCCTCGTCAACGCGCCGGTTCTGGCCGTGGCGGGCCTTATCTGCGGCGCCGCCGTGGGCCTGCTCGTGCACGCTATCCTGCGCGCCGTACCCGAGGAGGGCCGCCATGCCTAACCAACCTGAGACCCCTGCGTCCCTTCGCACCGCCGCTACCTGCACGCGCCGAGCCTTTGCCGCGCGCGCCGGGGCCCTAGGGGCGGCGCTCGCCCTCCTCGCCGGCGCGCCGCTCGTCGCCGGTTGCGCGCGCGAGAAGACCGAAGGGTCGGGCGCCGCGGGGCAAGGCGACGCCGCATCTGAGCCCGCGACGAGTTCTACCTTTGCCTTCGACACCTATTGCACGTTCTCCGTCTACGGCGACGACGCCGCGCCCGCCCTCCTCGCCCGGGAGTGCGCGCGCTATGACGGGCTACTCGACCTGTACGACGCCGAGAGCGATATCGCGCGCGTCAACGCAGCCGGCGGCGCGCCCACACAGGTGGACCCCGCAACGGCCGAGGTCGTCGAACGGGCGCTCGCCTTCTGCGCCGAGGCAGACGGACGCTTTGATGTCACCATCGGCGCCGTCTCGCGCCTCTGGGATTTTGAGGAGGGCGTCCGCCCCACCGACGAAGAGATCGCGGCGGCACTCGCCCACGTTAACTGGCGCGGCGTGACGGTCGATACCACCGACCCCACCGCTCCCACCATCACCCTCGCAGACCCCGCGGCAGCGCTCGACCTCGGCGGCATCGCCAAGGGGTTTATCGCCGACAAACTGGTGGAGACCCTGCGCGCCGAGACCGACGCCACGGCCGCCATCATCTCGCTCGGCGGCAACATCGTCTGCTGGGGCGAGAAGCCGGACGGCGCGGCCTGGAGCGTGGGCGTGCGCGACCCCAATGACCCCGGCGGCACGGCCACCGTGGGAACGGCGCGGTTGTCGGTAGGCGCAGGCGAGGCGGTCTCGCTCGTGACGAGCGGCCTCTACGAGCGCACCTTCGAGCTCGACGGAGTCACCTACTGGCACATCCTCGACCCCGCGACGGGCATGCCCGTCGCCACCGACACCGCGAGCGTGACCGTGGTATCACCCTCGTCCACGCAGGCAGACGCGCTCTCCACAACGCTCTTTGTGGACGGCAGCGTCCGCGGCGCCGAGGTCGCGGACGCCCATGATGACACGGCGGCGTACTTCATCCTCGCCGATGGCAACGTCTGCAAGAGCACGCACTGGGATGCCCTGACAGACTTTGAAGCGTAGGCGAACGCGCTACCGGCGCCGGCGCCGCGCCGCGACGAGTGCGGCGACGCCACCGAGCGCGCTCGCGGCGCACCACGCAAAGGAGGGATCGCCCGTGGCGGGCATACCCTGCGCGGTGCCGCCGGCCTGATTGCCCCCTGCATGGCCGCCGTCACCACCGGCCTGACCGTCGTGTCCGTCCCCCGTCGAACCGCCGGGCACGGTCGGCTCATCTGGATCCGTCTCGCCCGTTCCCACAACCGATCCGTCTTCCGCAAGCTGCGTACCGTTCGGCACCGTCTCCTCGGTACCGTCCGGCCGCGTCACCGCAAAGCCCCCGTTGCCATCGGGTGCCACCGTCGCACCCCCGGGTAGCTCGACAAGAGTCTTGTCGCTGTCCACCCGCGAATCTCCAGGCAGGGTGACCGACGAGCCGTCGGGGAACACCACCGTGCCGCCCTCTGCGGGAAGCACCACAAGACCTGCATCGTCCTCGGTCGAGCCCGTGGGGAACACGATGCCGCCGTGCTCGTCCGCAAAGGAGGCCACGCGCACCTCGACGATGGCAGACGCCGCATGGTTTCCATCGGCCGACGCCGCGAGGCGCACCTCGTACACACCGGGCGCCACCAACACGACATCGTCGGCAGCAGCTGTCCACGCATCCGTGCCCTTGAGCCGCCATTCGGTACCCGCGGGCAAACCGCTGAGCGAGCCGCCCGATCCGACCACGGACTCCGCAATGCCGGTGACACCTTCGGGCGCCTCCGTGGGCGCGGCTGCAATCACGGTCTCGCCATCCCATACAGCGCGCTCGAAGTACACACCGTCCTCAACCGGACGCGCTGGCAGCTCGGCCCGCAGCTCGTATGTGCCGGCATCGGTCGGAAGGCCCGCCTGCCAAGCCGCATCGTCTGCCGCGTCGGCGGTGCGCCACGACCACACGACCTCTGCTGCAGCATCCTCGTCCCCATACGTGGCCGTCACCATATCGGAGAGGTCGAGCTCCTCACCCGTATAGGTGAAACCCTGCTCCGGAAGGTCGACCGTGAGCGTCGTCTCACCCAGCACCGGCTCGGGCTCCGACTCGGCAAAGTCGAGCGTCACCGCGCGAACCGCAGCAACCGTTGCGCCCGACGCCGTTTGCACGACCACCCGCGCAGGCAGCGTTACCGTGCCCGCCTCGGGCGCTGCATCGCACGAGAGGTGCATCGCCGTGCCCGCCGTCCCGAGCACGCCCTCCGCATCCGCCGCGATTGCACGCACGTAGTCGCCCGCATCGCTCACCGTGGCGCCCGAGAAATCGTCGCTCTCAGTTCCCACAAGTTCCACCGCAAGGCCCGTAAGCCCTGCGTCCGCGGGATCCAGAAGGTCTACCTGCACGGCCGTCGCGCCCTCAAGAAGACCGGACAGATCGAGCACCACCGTGGGCCGTCCCTCCGCGTCCTCGACGCGCGTCGCTGTAAGCACCGCGCCGTCATCGCCGCCAGCGGACACCTCGGCGTCGGTCAGACGCGTGTTGATGCCCTCGTTGGTCAGGTACGCCATAAGCTCGAGCGCATCTTGGTAGTCGACGAGGTCGTCGCCGTTCAAATCGCCCGCGAGCTGCTGCATGGCATCGAGACCATCGCCGGCATCCCGCTTCACCCCGGCCGTCGCCGCCACCCGCGCGCGCGACACGCCGCTGCCTGCTTGCGCCGCCGCCATCGCCGCCGCGTCGGCCACGTCAACCGCGCCGTCCTCGGTCACATCGCCCGGCACAAAGATGTTTACCTCGGCCCCGCTCACCGGGTCGCGTAGCACCGCCCCGGTGGGGATCACGTCGCCGTCCTGCAATTCACGGTCGCCGTAGAAGAGCTCCCAGCCCATCTCGTCGAGCAGCTCGTAGTAGTCCTCGGTAAAGACGCTGCCCGACGGCATCAGCAGATCGTTCAGTCCCACGGGGTCCTGGATGGAGCTTAAGATGTGCTCCTGCCCGGGGAAGGTCTCCGCCACTTCAAACCGCTGCGCCGTCACATTGCCGTCCTCGTCCTGCACCATGAGGTAGGCTGTGCCGGTGTTGAGCGCATCGACCGAGATCTCGGTATCACCCGTAAAGGCGTAGCGCCCGTTCTCGTCGGGCTCGAGGCCGTCGATGCTCACCTGAATCACGTTGGAGCCCTCCTGCGTCTCGACCCACGCTATGCAGCGCTGACTCTCCTCGGCCGTCTCGACGCTAAAGATGCTCGTGATGCCCTTGTAGGTCCGCTTGACCCACGAAAGGGTGTCGTACATGCCGCCCATCAGGTACTTGAGTCCAAAGCTCGACCCCTTGTCCCACACCTGCTCGATCGCGGTGCTGACCGCCACGTCCGTGAGCGACGGCCCCGCGTGATGGTCGATCTCAAAGTCGGTGGGAATCTGCGCCGTCGAGCCCTCGAGCGTGGAGATCACGGTATCTTCCAGGTAATAGCGGATGTCTATGTTGGCCATGATCTGCAGCATCGTATCAAGGGCCGCCCCAAGACCCCTGTTGGCACAAATCGCCACCATGATCTTGTGCGTGATCTCGGCGTTCTCGCCCGCCTGCACCATCGACGACTTCCAGATGACGTTGGTGGTGAGCGCGACCATCAGCCGCTCGCCGGGCTTGAGTTCGTCAACCTCTATCGTTGCGCCTTTCCCGAGTTCCTCGGTGGTGAGCTCAGTCCAGTCCTTCGCATCCTCAACGGCCTCGTCGCTCGTGAGATGCGTGTACTGCCCCTCAAACTGCGAGAGCTCTTTGATCTGGTGCGACACGTTGTAAATGGTGCGGTCCGAGACGTTCTCGAGCTCATAGAGCACGGTGTAGGGCTCGTTGTAGTAGGCCGCGTCCGACAGGTGGATGGTGAGCCGCATGTCGCTGCCGGCGTAGACGTGCAGCGGCTCGGTGCTGCGGAAGGTATAGGTAAAGGGCGCGCCGAGCTCTTGGAACGTACCCGTGAGCGAGGCCTCGAGCGTAAAGTCGCCCGCGCTGTCGCCGCGCACGTACCAGTCGACCGTCTTAGTCTCGAGGTGGCCGACGGTACCGACTTCCTGCTCAACCTCCTGCGCGCCCGCGGTCAGACTGGGGAGCGAGAGACCGCTCGGCAGGTTGAGCGCGGCGTTGCAGCCGGCAAGCGTGTCGGTGTTGGACATGTTGACCACGATGAGCTGGACGTGGAACATCTCCTTGAGCCACTTGACCTCGCCCTGCGTCACGAGATAGAGGTACTCGTTGACACGGGTGACCTTGGTGGGCGCCTCTTCCTCCGGACCGCTCACGGTGATGGTCATGGGCTTATCGTTGCCGTCCTCGTCCTGCTCGACGCGCTCGCCGTCAAAGACGGCACCGACTGTCTCGCCCTTCTCGTTCTTATAGACATACGTCTCAAAAGAGCCAAGATCGATGCCCTCGATGCCTTGGTTGAAGCGGATGGCGCCACCATATTGGTAGACGTGGTTGTTGTCGGGGTCGGAGGTGTCGATGCCCGCCGCCTCCATCTCCTCTTTGGTCATCTCGCGACCGGTGAGCTCACCTTGGACGAGCGCCTCAGCCGAGAGACCGATATCGGGCACCTCGACCTCGCCCGCCGCAAAGGTGTACGTGAACCCGCGCACCTGGAACTGACTGTACTCGACCCAGACGTCGTACATCCCCGCCGGGGCGAAGAAGGCCGCGCGACCGAGGTCCTCAGTCGTGATTTTTTGTGACTCGCCTGAGCCGTTCGTGGGCGTGAGGGTGATGGTCGCGCCAGTCAGCGGCTCGAGCGTCTGGGCGTTGACCACCCGGAACGTGGCGAAAGTGTAGTCGGGATGCGCCACAAAGTCAGGCTCGAGCTGAGCGATCACGCCGTCCTCGCGCGCGTCGCAACGGTCGCAGACGCGGTGGTGCGCACCGGAAGCAAAGTAGGTCGCCGGCGTGTCAACGATCCAGTCGCCGTAACTGTGACCGAGAGCATCGACCGTCTCCACATCGGCGCGGTCGTTGCAGCGACTGCAGTAGCGGGAGCGCTCACCGGACTCGGTGCAGGTGGGCGTAACGTCGATCACGTAGTCGCCGTAGTCGTGGCCAAGCGCATCCACAGCCTCCACATCGGCGCGATCGTCGCAGCGCTCGCAATGGTGCGAACGCTCGCCGGGCGTGGTGCAGGTGGGCTCGGTATCGACGGTCCACGCATCGGCGTAGGCATGGCCGAGAGGCGCGATCTCCTCGGCCGCGGATGCCGTCTGGCAGCGCGTGCACACCCTATGTCCCGATCCGGGCTCCATGCAGGTCGGCTCGGTGTCGACCACGACCTCGCCCGAGAAGTCATGCCCGAGCGCCTCGGGGTAGGCGCGCTCGTCAATCGCCTCGCACCAGCAAACGCGCTGCTGCGCACCAGGCTCGGTGCACGTAGGCTCCTTGACCGTCACCCAGTCCCCATACTCATGCTCGTGCGTCATATCGTGAACGCACGTATATCCCCGCGCCTCGGCAAACTGGCAGGCAACCGAGTTTTTCACACAGTGGACCGTCACGCCGTCGAGTGTGTTCGACTCATCAATGAACGCAACGGATGCGGGAAGGTGCAGATCTCCGATGCCCGCTCCTGTCTCGTCGTCATTCGAACACGTGAAGACCTGAGAGCCGATGGAAGTAACGGTATCGGGAATATGAAGCTCAGTAATGCCCGCACCATCGAAGAGCGTATCGGGAAGCGACACGATGCCCTCGCCAAATGTGACGGACTCGATGCCGACGCTCCCCTCGAAGGGGCTTATCACTGTTGCGTCATCGGACCCAAGGCTCGCAGGAATACGCACGGAACGCAAATCGGGCATATGCGCGAAGGCGTTACGCTCGATAGTGATAACGGAGTCCGGAAGAACGATCTCCTGCAACCCGTCGACATAGCTGAAGGCGTCATGCCCGACCTCTGTCACACCGTCTGGAATGACAACGTTCCCGATGGTACTGCCGTTACCAAACATGAAGCGGGGAATGACCTCGGTACCCTCCTCGAAGATAACCGTGTCGATCGTAGCGCCCAAAAACCCACCGACGCCTCCGTCTTTCCTAATTGACGTAGGGATAACGAGCTCATCAACGTTCAAGCTCTCAAACGCAGCCATGTCGAGAATCTCAACACCATGGCCTAAGTCAACGCTTGACAGCGAGCAACCCGAAAACGCTGCAAGACCGATTTCCTTCACGGAGTCGGGAATGACCACCGAGGTGACACTGGTTTGGTCATAAAACGCCCGAGCTTCGATCTTGGTCACCCCATCGGGAATGACCACGTCCCCGCCCGCGCCCTGGTACGCGGTGAGCACACCGTCTTCGTCGATCACAAAGTCGGACGACTGGTCAGCCTGCTGAACCGCCGCGTCCGCATCCTGCGCATCCGCCCAAGCGGCGTCCCCGCGCGCATCGACTTGGGCGGCACGCTCCTGGGCGCCCGCCTGAGCATCGGTCTGCTGTGCGGCCCACACGGCCGCCGGTGCGCACACCGCGGTCCCCATCAGAAGCACGGCGAGCGCCGCGCGAATCAACCCGGTTCGGCTCATGGTATCCCCTTCCCCGCCAGCCACAGAGATATGGCTGGTCACGATACCCATCCATTGTATCGGCGGGGTATCCGCGACTAGCGGGAGGGGGGCTACTGATTATGACATCAAGCGGCGCGGTTGTGACAACCCGCAGGCGGCAAACCGGCCGGGACACCCCAAACCACAGAGATGAAGGGTGAAGCGAGGGGAGGCGCGTGTCGAAGCGGCGCGCTAGAACTCGCCGATCATCCGCACCTCGGGCTCGAGCTCCACGTCAAACTTCTCGCGCACCGTATCCTGCACGTGGGCGATGAGCCCGCGGACGTCGGCAGCAGTGGCACCTCCTGCGTTGACCACAAAGCCGCAATGCTTGGTCGAGACCTCTGCGGCGCCCACGCGCGCACCGGCGAGACCGGCGTCCATGATGAGCTTGCCGGCAAAATAACCCTGTGGCCGCTTGAAGGTGGAGCCGGCGCTCGGCAGCTCAAGCGGCTGCTTCTCCTCGCGACGGCGCTGGTAGCTGTCCATATCCGCCCGAATCATGGCGCTGTTGCCGGGTGCGAGCGCAAAGGTTGCCGAGATGACGACGAGGCCTTCGCTCGCCACGCGGCTCTTGCGGTACCCCATACCCAGCTCGTCGCGCCCGAGCGTGCGAACCGTCCCGCGCAGACGCGCGGCCCCTTCGTCCGCACCGCCTGGCACATAGACCGTCACCGATTCCAGCACATCCGCCGTGCAGGCGTCGTAGGCACCCGCGTTCATGAAGCACGCTCCGCCCACGGTGGCGGGGATACCCCAGAGCGGCTCCAGGCCCGAGAGCCCTGCGTCGGCAGCGGCAAGCGCCACATCGCGCAGCAGCGCTCCCGCCTCGGCCGTCACACGTGTACCCTCGACCGAGATGCCGGAGAAATTCTCGCGCAGCAGCACCACTACGCCGCGGATGCCGCGGTCGCCCACCAGAAGGTCGCTCCCGTTGCCCACCACGATCACCGGCACTCCGGCGATCGCGCAGGTATCGAGCACTTTGACGAGCGCCTCGGGGGTCTCGGGCGTTACCAGCACATCGGCCGGACCGCCGATCTTGAACGTGGTGTGCCGGCTCATGGGCTCGACGAGCGCCACGTTGTCCTCGCCCGCCGCCGCACCGAGCGTGCAGATAACGTCCTCGTTAAAGCTATCGTAATCGTGCATGGGTACCCCTTCGGGTCGCTGCGTCACGGAATCGCCGCCCAACAGCGGACGGCAGCCGCCCCCGATTCTACCCCAGCGGGGCAGCGCGGCGCAGACGGCGCCGAGCCGTCACATCTCCAACTCGTAGGGAAAAACCTCGGCAAGGTAGCCGCGCGCGGCGAGAGCGGCCTCGATCTCATCGAGGGTCTCCTCGGTGTCCGCCATAATCCGGTGAAAGTGATATCCCGAGGTCACCGTCATAAGCGGACAACTCTTGCCCGAGCGAATGCCCTCGAGGTAGCGCTCCACATCCCGGCGCGTGCGCACGTTGAGGTCGGCCGAGATCATGCCGTACACGCGGTGGTTGACCATGACGTTCAGCACCGTTCCGCCCAAGTCGACGATGCAAGTGAGCTCATCGCCGAGCTGCTCGGGGGTGTGGTGGACCTTGACGAGCCGCGTGGGCACGGCGGGCGCGCTGCCCTCGCGGAGCACGTACCCGCGGCTCGTAGCGACGATATCGCGACCGTCCGCACGCAGAAGCGCGATATCCTGCACCACCACCTGACGGCTCACGCCCACCTCGCGCGCGAGCGCCCCGCCCGAGAGCGGACGGTCGGAGGCGCGCAGCAGCTCAACGATGCGCTCGCGGCGCCCCCGCCCCGACCCGGCGCTCATCGCGCGTCCTCCGAGAGCGGACTTGCATCGGCAGACGCCTCGTCGAGCAGGCGCAGGTGCTTGAGCGAGATGTCGAGGATGGGCGCGGAGTGCGTGAGGGCGCCGGACGAGATGTAGTCGACCCCGAGGTCGGCAAGGGCGCGGATGTTCCCGGCGTCCACGTTGCCGGAGCACTCGGTGCGCGCGCGGCCGTCGATGAGCGCGATGGCGCGCGCCATCTCGTCGTGCGTCATGTTGTCGAACATGATGATATCGGCGCCCGCCTCGACCGCCTCGCGCACCATTTCGAGATTCTCGCACTCGACCTCGACGGTGCAGGTGAAGGGGGCGCGCTCCCGGGCGGCCGCCACCGCCTCGGCCACGCCGCCCGCGGCGTCGATATGGTTGTCCTTGAGCATCACCGCGGTCGAGAGGTTGTAGCGATGGTTGTGCCCGCCGCCTGCGGCCACCGCCGCCCGCTCGAAGGCGCGGAGCCCCGGCGTCGTCTTGCGCGTGTCCACCAAGCGGGTGCGCGTCCCCTCGAGCGCCGCGGCCATGCGGCGCGTGTAGGTGGCGATACCGCTCATGCGCTGCAGGAAGTTGAGGGCTACCCGCTCGCCGGAGAGCAGCACCCGGGCGTCGCCGCGCACCGTCGCCAGAAGCTCGCCCGGCACGACCTCGTCGCCGTCCGCCACCCGCGCCTCCACGCGCGTCGCCGGGTCGAGCAGTGCGAAGACGCGCTCGAACACGGCAAGCCCCGCGATGACCCCCGGCGCCTTGGCGATCAGGTCCACACACGCGGGCCGCGCCGTCGGGCAGACGGCGTCCGTGCTCACGTCCTCGTAGGTGATATCCTCGCGCAGGGCGCGCAACAGCACATCGTCACCGTGAAGGCACATATAGATAGGATCCATCGTCAGTCCTTTCGCACTGTTCCGTCCGCTCCGCACAGCATATCGATTGCGGCTCCGGCAACGCCCGTCGGGCGGTGGCGCCCGTCGAGCGCGGGCTCTCCGATCTCCTCGACCGCAAGCGATGCGCCCGTGGCGATGCGCGCCGCCGCGCGCCGGGCGAACACGAGCGACTCGAGTAGGCTGTTGCTCGCCAGCCGGTTGGCACCGTGCACACCATTGCAGCTCGTCTCGCCCGCCGCATAGAGCCCGGCGAGCGACGTTGCCGAGTCGCGGTCAACATGGATGCCGCCCATAAAGTAATGCTGCGTGGGGACCACAGGCACGGGCCGCTCCAGGATGTCGATGCCCTCCTCGTCTTGGCAGTGCGCCCGGATGTTTGCAAAGTGCGTGCACACAACCTCCGGCTCGACCGGTGCAAACGACAGCCATTCATGGTCGGTGCCGTCGGCACGCATCTGCTCGCGAATCGCGGCGGCCACCACATCGCGCGGCTGCAGCTCGTCGCAGAAGCGCTCGCCCTGCCGGTTGAGCAGAATCGCGCCCTCGCCGCGGCAGCTCTCCGAGATGAGGAAGGTGCGCCCGGGCTTGGCCGAGTAGAGGCCCGTGGGGTGGATCTGCACGTAGTCGGGGTTCTCGAGCGCGATGCCGTGCTCGTGCGCGATGACGCACGCATCGCCCGTGAGCTGCGGGTAGTTGGTCGAATGCGCGTACACGCCGCCGATGCCGCCGCAGGCGAGAATGGTCGCCCGCGCCCGGATGGCGCGCACCTCCCCCGTCGGCCCGGCGCTGCCTGCCGCCGCAGAACACGGCGGGGCGACGCGCAGCTCCTCGACCGTCTGCGTGGACTCCTCCTCACCCACGCGGCGCACCAGAGCCCCCGTGCAGCGGCGCTCGCCCGTGGCGGCGTCGCGCTCCTCGATGACGTCGATGAGCGCCACATGCTCCCAGATCTCCACGTTGGACAAGCGGCGCACCTGGGCGAGGAGCTTGGTCGTGATCTCGCGGCCGGTGATGTCGGCGCGATAGCAGATGCGCGGCCGGGAGTGCGCCCCCTCGCGCGTGAAGGCAAGCGAGCCGTCGCGCTCGCGCTCAAAATCGACGCCGAGCGCCACGAGGTCGTTGATGACCGCACGGCTCGAGCGGATCATGATGTCCACGCTCTCGCGGCGGTTCTCGCCATGCCCGGCGCGCAGGGTGTCGTCGAAGAACGCCTGGTAATCGCCCACCTCGGGAAGCACGCAGATGCCTCCCTGGGCGAGCATGGAGTCGCACTCGTCCACCGCCCCCTTGGAGAGCAGGACCACTCGGTAGGTTGCGGGCAGGTTGAGCGCGGCATAGAGCCCCGCCACGCCGCAGCCGGTGATGAGCACGTCGCAGGCCGCCTCCTCCGCGCGCACGCCTGCCACCGCTATCGCCCCGCCAGCTCGAGCATGCGGTCGAGCGCGCGCCGGGCGGCAACCGCCTCGGGCGACGCCGCGTTGAGCTCGACCTCGCCCGCGCCCGTCTCGAGGCAGCGAGCGACCTTCTCGAGCGTCACCGAATCCATGTCGGCGCAGGTAAGCGGCGTAGGAGGGAAGATGAAGCGCTTACTTGGGCAGCGCCGTGCGAGCTCAAAGCCCACACCGCGCACGGTGAGCACGATGCACTCGTCGGCAGGGCTCTTAACAGCGAAGTCGATGATACCAGCCGTCGAACCGATATAGTCCGCCTCGGCAAGCACCTCGGCGGTGCACTCGGGATGCGCGAGGACCGGCGCCGCGGGATGCCCCGCCTTGAGTGCGCGCACCTCGGCACGTGCCACCGCCTCATGGCGCGGGCAGCAGCCGTCGTTCAGGATGATGTCCTTCTCCGGGACCTGCTCGGCCACATAGCGTCCGAGGTTGCGGTCGGGGATGAACAGCACGTGGCGCTGCGGGAGCTCCCGCACGATCTTGACGGCGTTGGAGGAGGTCACGCACACATCGCTCGCCGCCTTGGCGGCCATGGTCGAGTTTACGTAACATGCCACGGCGAGATCGCTCCCCCACCGCTCCCGCGCCCGCGCAATGGTCTCGGGGCGCACCATATGGGCCATGGGGCAATCGGCGGCGGGCTCGGGCATGAGCACCGTCTTTGCGGGATTCAGCAGCTTGACGCTCTCGGCCATGAAGGCGACGCCCGCAAGCACCACCGCCTGCTGCGGTAGCTCCACGGCGAGCTTTGCGAGGTAAAACGAATCTCCCACATAATCGGCCACGGCCTGGACCTCGGCTGGCGCGTAGTAGTGCGCAAGGATTACGGCGTCGCGCGCAGCGGCGAGACGGCGCACCTGCGCGGCGAGCGCATCGGCGCCCGGCGCGGCGGAGCGCGATGACGGCTGTCGGTACTCCATACGTCCCCCTGAATGACAACGGTTGATCGCGGGCAAGTATGGCACGGCTGCCGCGAGCTGACAAGACACATGACAAGACAGCTTCATATGTTCACGGAATTCTGCCCGGAACCCCACAAGCGAGCGTGCGTGGCGGCACACGGTTGTATCTCGGCGCGAAAAAGGGGTATAGTGGCGCTGCACAGTTTCAGGGTTGGGTGAAATTCCCTACCGGCGGTAACTGGCGGAGCAGCGGACGAGATTTCCGTCGCAAGCGCGCCAGAAGCCCGCGACCCGCGCGAGCGGCTGACCCGGTGAGAGTCCGGGGCCGACGGTACAGTCCGGATGGAAGAAACGGAGGCTTCCTTATGCACAGCTCTATCGACACCAAGAAAATCGCCCTTGCGGCACTCTTCACGGCGGCATCGCTCGCCTTGAGCTTTATCCAGATTCCCATCTTCCCCGCCGCCCCGTGGCTCATGTACGACCCGTCGGGCATCGTCTGCCTCATCGCGGCGCTCGCCTTCGGCCCCAAGATGGGAGCGGCCGTCGCCATCATCTCGTGGCTGCCGCGCGTGTTCCTCGACCCGTTTGGCGCACCCATGGGCATGGTCTCGACCTGTGCGCTCATCATTCCCGCGGCGCTCATCTTCCGCGCGCACCGCACCCGTGCGGCGAGCCTTGCGGGCATGGTCGCCGGCGCCGTGCTCTCCATCGCAGTCACGTGCGTGCTCAACCTCTTTGTGACGCCACTCTACACCGCCGTCTCCATGATGGATGTGGTGGCGATGATCATGCCCATCCTCATCCCCTTCAACACGCTTAAGATGGTTATCAATGTGGTCGCCGGGCAGGTGCTCATCGCCCCCGCACTGAATGCGCTGGGCGCACCGCTTACGCGCAAGCGGGCGTAGCGCCGACGCGCGTACCGGCAGGTCGGGGTTCTTCCCGTACGAGGAGCCCGATAGAGGGGCGCACCCGCACGGGAAACACATCGCACGATGACGAGAGGCAGGCAGGTGGAAACGAGCGACGCGACGATAGGGCAGATCGTCCTGCGTGACGTGCACGTGCGGTACGGCACGGCGGGCGAGAGGGCCGAAAGCGCGCCCTCGACCGCCGACGACGCCGCACTCGACGCCGCAGCCTATCCCGACGCGCCCGAAGCACTCGCCGGCGTCTCGCTTGCCATCAACGCGGGCGAGCACGTCTGCATCCTCGGGGCAAACGGATCCGGCAAGTCGACGCTCGTCCAGCTCATCAACGGCTTGATCTGCGCATCCGAGGGATCGGTCGAGGTCTTTGGCCTCAACGCGGGCGACCCGGCATCCGCCGCCGCCATCCGACGGCGCGCAGCCATGGTCTTTCAGCATCCCGAGGACCAGATGGTCACGAGCATCGTCGCCGACGACGTTGCCTTTGGCCCCGAGAACCTGGGGGTGCCGTCGGCTGAAATCGCCGCGCGCGTCGATACGGCGCTCACGGCGGTCGACATGTCCGAGCACGCCCAGGCAGACCCGGCCGACCTCTCGGGAGGCCAGCAGCAACGGGTCGCCATCGCCGGCGCGCTCGCCATGGAGCCCGAGGTGTTGCTGCTCGACGAACCGGCCGCGATGCTCGACGACGCCGGCAGGCGGGCCATCCGGGACATCGTGCGCAGGCTGAACGCGCGCGGCATCACCATCGTCCACGTGACGCACTTTATGGACGACGCCCTCGCCGCCGGCCGCGTGATCGTGCTCGAACAGGGCCGCATCGCCCTCGACGGCACGCCGGCAGAGGTCTTTCAGCATCGCGAGACGGTGCATCGCCTCGGCCTCGAGCTTCCCTTTGCCGAAGAGCTCGCCTGGACGCTCGAGCGCAACCTGCCCGCGCTCGGCCCCCTGCCGCGTGAGACGGACGCGGCGGCGCTCGCGCAGGAGCTTGCCGAGCGCATCGGCCACCACGCCGGCAGCCTGCCGGGGAAACCCGCCGGCACGCACGCGCCCGACCGCACGGCGCCGTCCGCGCAAGCGCCCGCCATAGCCTTCCGCGACGTGTCGTTCTCGTATGTGGATGAGCGCTCTGCTCGCAAACGGCATCTATTTCGGCGGGGTCTTGACCGACGCAGGCGCGCCGGTGCGCCCCTCGCCGTCGAAGACCTTACCTTTGACGTTCCGCGCGGGAGCCTCACCGCGCTCGTGGGATGCACGGGCGCCGGAAAGTCCACCACCGTTGAGCTCGCCTGCGCGCTCAAGCTCCCCCGCACCGGAGGCGTCGAGCTCATGGGTATCGCCACCGACGATCTCTCTCGACGGCGCGAGCTTCGGGCGCAGGTTGGCTACGTGTCGCAGCTCCCCGACCGCCAGCTCTTTGCCGAGACCGTTTTTGACGACATCGCCTTTGGCCCCCGCAACCTCGGCCTCACCGAGGAGGAGGTGCGCGGGCGCGTGGAAGAGGCGCTCGCGCTCGTCGGGCTTTCCGCGACACCCGAGATGCTACGACGCTCCCCCTTCGCCCTTTCGGGCGGACAGCAGCGCAGCGTCGCCCTCGCCGGCGTCCTTGCCCTGCGCACGCCCATCCTCATCCTCGACGAGCCGATGGCGGGACTCGACCCCCAGGGCCGCAGCCGCATGCATACGCTCATCCGGCGGCTTCGCGCCGACGGCGCGACCATCCTTATGGTCACGCACAGCATGGACGACGTCGCCGAGCTCGCCGATCGCGTTATCGTGCTGGCGCACGGGCGCGTGGCGGCGCTGGGCAGCCCCCGCGACGTCTTTTGCCCACCGCACAGTCCCGCACCGGGGCTTCCCGCCGCGCTCGCGTTCGCCCGGCGCCTCGGGCAGGCCGGCGCGCCCTTCCCCTACGAGCCTCTCACCCGCGCCGAGCTCGTCGCAGAGATCGGCGGGCTCATCCGCCCTCACACGGCGGAGGCAACGCCATCCGAGGAGGTGTCGCATGGCACTGCGCGTTAGCATCGGGCAATATTACTCGGCCGACTCCGTCATCCACCGCCTCGACCCGCGCATCAAGCTAACTGCCACCGTTGTCTTCATGGTGAGCTGCTTTTTTGTGTCGAACGCGGCGACACTCGCCCTGGCAGCGGCGACAGTCGGCGTGTGCATCGCCCTGGCGCACGTGCCCGCGGGGCGCCTGCTCTCGCAGATCAGGCCCATCGCGCTCTTTTTAGTGGTCACCTCGGTTATCAACCTGTTCTTTGTGCAGACGGGCGACCTTGCCGCGAGCCTCGGGCCCATCCGCATCTTCACCGGGGGCATCGAGGCGGCGCTCCTCTACACGCTCCGCTTCTTCTTGCTGTTGCTCGCGGGATCGCTTCTGATGCTCACCACCCAACCGGTCGCGCTGACCGACGCCGCCGAGAAACTCCTCGCACCGCTCGAGCGGTGGGGCGTCCCCGTGAGCCAGGTTACGCTCATTCTTTCCATCGCATTGCGCTTCGTACCGACGCTCTCGCAAGAGACGAGGAATATCGTTGCGGCCCAAACGGCGCGCGGAGCCGATCTTGAGGGCAAGGGCGCAATCGCGTACGCGCGCGCGTGCGTTCCCTTGCTCGTGCCGCTTTTCGCCAGCGCCCTGCGCCACGCGGAGAATCTCGGGCGCGCCATGGAGGCGCGCTGCTACACCGGCGGCGCGGGCCGCACGCACTATCACGAGCTCAAGCTCGTTGCCCGGCGCGACCTGCCGTTTGCCTTCGGGGTCGCACTGTATCTCGCAGCGCTCGTCACCCTCTCGCTGCTCGCGTAGCTTATTTGGGGACGGGGTCGAAACGCCGCACATCAAATGCTGCGTTTCGACCCCGTCCCCAGATGAGTCAAATGCTGCGTTTCGACCCCGTCCCTAGATGACGCGCTACAGGCCGCCCCCGCCGAGAAGCCCGCGCAAAACCTGCTCGGGGTCGGCCGAACCGCCGCGCGGCACGAGCGCGGTGATCTTCTTCTGCACCTTGTACTCGGCGACCTCGTCTTCAAGTTCGCGCACGCGGGCGCGGAGCTCCTCGATCTCTGCCTCGCGCTTCTCCGCGCGCTCCTTCATGTCGAGAATGCGCACCACACCGGCGAGGTTGATGCCCTCGTCCGTCAGCTGGTTGATGAGCTCCAGGCGCTCGATGTCCGAGCGCGAGTACAGACGGGTGTTGCCGCCCGAGCGCTTGGGGTTCACAAGCCCCTTCGACTCGTAGACGCGCAGGGTCTGCGGGTGCATGCCCGTCAGCTCCGCCGCCACGCTGATCATGTACAGCGGCTTGTCGCGATCCGCCTGAGCCATCTCAACCAACTCCTCGTACAACCGGCGGCCGCCTGCGCTGAGAGCACTGACGGCCGCCGAGACCTCACATCAGCTAGACACGTGCACGGTACCGGTTCACCTGTTCACGATAATCCCGGGTATCGCCATCGCGCAACTGCTCAAAGGCGCGGCGCTCGGCATCGCTCAGACGCGTTGGCACCTCGACCTCGACCTTCACCAGAAGCGCTCCCGTGCGCCCGCGGCGCTTCACGTCGGGCGCGCCCATCTCCTTAAAGCGGAACGTCTTGCCCGTCTGCGTGCCGGCCGGCACCTTGAGGCGCACCGTCGCGCCGCCCGGGGTGGGCACGTCCACCTGGCAGCCGAGGGCCGCCTCGGCGACCGAGATGGGCAACGTCATGGTGACATCGGCGCCCTTGCGCTTAAAGAGCGGATGCTCCTCGACGTGCGTGGTCACCACCAAATCGCCGCGCTCGCCACCGTTAGCGCCGTACTCACCGCGGCGTTTGTAGCGCAGCTTGCCGCCATCGACGGCGCCCGCGGGAATCGACACGGTGATGACCTGCTGCTCGCCCGTCGAGGGAATGCGGTAGGTCACCTTGCGCGTGGCGCCCATAAAGGCGTCCTCAGCCGAGACATCGACCGTGAGCGACAGGTCGTTGCCGCGCTGCGGGCGCGACGCGCGGGCGCCGCCCATATTGCCGAAGCCCTGCGCCCAATCGCTGCCAAACGCACCGTCACCATTAAAGATGCTGCTAAAGATATCGCTCCAACCACCCGCGCCCGGGCCGCCCGCATAGCTGTACGCGCCGCCGGGGCGTCCGCCGGCGCCGGGCATGCCGCCAAACATGAGCAGCTGGTCGTACTCTTTGCGCTTCTGGGGATCGGAGAGCGTCTCGTACGCCTCGCTGATCTCCTTGAACTTCGCCTCGTCGCCGCCCGCATCGGGATGATATTTCTGCGCGAGCTTGCGAAAGGCGGTCTTGATCTCCTTCTCGGAGGCGTCGCGCTTGACGCCGAGCACATCGTAGAAATTCTTTTGCGGCATACGCCTTGCCTCCTCTCAGATTATCGCCCCGCACGCGCCGCACGGGCGCTGCGGGGACGTTCGAAAATAAGGGCTCCGGAGCCTTGCAGCCCGGAGCCCTTGGCCCTTACTCCTGAGGCGCCTCGGTCGCCGTGTCCGAGGGCTGCTCCCGAGCCGGCTCCTCCGCATCCGCGGGCTCCGGCGCAGGGCGCTTTGCCCCGCCGTAGGTAACCGTCACCATAGCGGCGCGCAGGATGCGGTCGGCCATCCGGTAGCCCTTCTGGTACACGTCCCGAACCGTCTCGTCAAAGACGCTCGGGTCCTCGACGCGACCAACGGCCTGGTGCTCGAGCGGGTTGAATGCCTCGCCGGCCGGATCGATGGTCTCGACGCCCTCGTGCGCGAGCACGTCGACCATCTTGGTGTGAACCGCGTCCACACCGTCGACAAACTGCTTCATGTCGTCGGCCATCTCCTGCGTGCGGGCATGGTCGATGGCGCGCTCGATATCGTCGAGCACGGGCAGAAGCGCCGTCACGAGCTTCTCGGTGGCGCGCTCGCGCTCGGCCAGGCGCTCAGCCGCCGTGCGACGACGGAAGTTCTCCCAGTCGGCCTGCAGGCGGGCGGCGCGCTCGGTCGCCTCGCGCACGCGGGCATCGGCGCCCTCGCGCACCTCCTCCGCCTCGGCAAGCTGACGGCGCACCTCGGCGAGCTCGTTTTGCGCTTGCTCGTACTTCAGCTTGAAGTCGTTCTCCGCAGCCTCTTCACCGGCGCGGATGGCGGCCTCGATCATCTCCTCCTCAGACATCTCCGGCGCATCGGCGGCGGCGGTGTCCGTGCCCTCAGCGGGCGTCTCCTCCACGGGCTCGGGCTCGGCAGGCGTGTCGGCACGAACCTCGTCGGCGTCCTCTACGGGAATCTTCACGTCCTTCTCCTCAGAGTCAGCGGAGGCGGCGGGGTGAGCCGCCTCCGTGCGAGCGTTCCGGGCGCACATGATTACTTCGCGTCCTTATCATCGTCGACGACCTCGTACTCGGCGTCAACCACGTCGTCATCGGCGCCCTGCGGCTGCGCGCCGCCCTCCGTGGCGGCCTGCGCATCGCTGTAGACGATCTGCGCGAGCTTGTAGGCGACCTCCTGGAGCTTGTCGCCCGCAGCCTTGATGGCATCCACATCGGAGCCCTCGAGCGCGGACTTGGCGGAGGCAATGGCGCTCTCGGCGTCGCTCTTCACGTCGCCGGGGACCTTGTCGCCGAGGTCGGCCAGGGTCTGCTCGGTGGAGTAGCAGAGGCTGTCGGTCTGGTTGCGGACCTCGACCTCCTCCTTCTGCTTCTTGTCCTCCTCGGCGTGGGCCTCGGCGTCCTTGACCATGCGGTCGACTTCCTCGTCGGAGAGCGCGGTGGAGCCGGAGATGGTGATCTGCTGCTCCTTGCCGGTGCCCTTGTCCTTAGCGGAGACCTTCACGATGCCG
>DVMF01000077.1 GCA_018715125.1 Candidatus Coprousia avicola
CGCGCGTTTTTGAGCACCTACCCCTACATCAGAGCATGGCGCACGCGATAGGATTCCCCCTTGAACTGCACGAGCCTGCCGTGGTGCACGATGCGGTCGATGACCGCCGCCGCCATCTGGTCGTCACCGAAGACCGGCCCCCAGCGGGAGAACTCCAGGTTCGTTGTGATCACCACCGACTGGCGCTCGTAGGCGTCAGCAAAGACTTGGAACGCGAGGCGCGCCCCGTCGGCATCGAGCGGTAGGAACCCGAGCTCGTCGATGACGAGCAGGGCGGCTCGGCCGATCTGCGACATCTCGCGGTCGAGCCTGCCCTCGTCGCGGGCGCGCCTAAGGCGCATGACCAGTGATGAGGCGGTGAAGAACCGGGCCTCCAGGCGTCTGTCGCAGGCCAGCTGGCATAAAGCGCTTGCCATGTGCGTCTTGCCCGTGCCCACGTCGCCCATGAGCACGAGGTCCTCTCGGCGCTCGAGGAACGAGAGCGACAGCAGGTCCTCCCGGCCGAGCCCGTCGGGCCACGACACCGCCGACCAGTCGTAGCCGTCGAAGGTCTTGGGCGCGGGCAGCCCGCAGCGCCTGAGCAGCTGGGCGCGCCTGGAGGCGTCGCGGCTGTCGCGCTCCGCTTCGAGATAGCCGGCCAGGTACTCGACTTGCCTGGGTGTGCCCAGGCGCGCCCATTCCTCGAGCACGGAGGTGGTGAGCGAGCAGCGCCGGCCGGCCTCGAGGACGCGGCGCGCGAGCCCGTCGCTAGCCGGCATGGCGCCCACCCGCCTTCAGAAACTCGTCGTAGATGCCGAGATCGGCGCCGCCCGCAGCCTCGGGGCCGCCGGCGGCGATCCTTCGGGCGAGCACATCCACCGTAGCGTCGTCCGGCACCCGCCCGCCTTCGACGACGCGCAGCGCCGCCCTGCAGGCCGCCTCGAAGCCCGATGCCTTCGCGGCGCGGGATATCGATCGCAATGTTTGGCGACGTCCGGCCGCATCCATGCGATCGACGGCCTTGACGAGGCCCGAGGGCATGTCGCGCCTGATCGTGGACTCCCCGAAGGCCCTGGGGCGCGCCAGGAGCGCGGGCACGAGCGAGAGCGGGTTGCGCACCGGATCCCCGGCGCCCCACGCACGCGGCAGCAGCGCTACTCGCCTGCCGCGATCAGCTAGGATCTCCACCGTGGCGGCGCGCACGCCGGCGATCAGCTCCCGGGAATGCCAGGCGGGTCCAGCCACGTACTCGCGGCCGTCGACGACGATATAGCCCCGCTTGTCGGCACGTGCCCGCACCCACCTGACCGCGTCGAAAGGGCCTGCAGGCAGCGCGGCCATCTCGGCGAGGTCTTCGACGAGCGCTTCGGCGACCGGACGCCCGTCGCGGCATCGCGAGGTCGCGTTGAGCCGCCCGCAACCGGCCGCCAACAGCTTGTTCAGCTCCTCGAGGGAACCGACCGACGGCACCGGGACGAGCAGGTTTCGCCGGATGAAGCCGACGGCGTTCTCCACGGAGCCCTTTTCGTTACCGGAGTATGGGTTGCAGTAGCGGCTCGCGCACCGGTAGTGGGCGCGGAATAAGGAGAACAGGCGGGATTCCGTCACCTCGCCGCGCGACATCCTGCCCGCCTCGGTGGCATTGTCGAGGACGAGCACCGCCGGTGCCCGCCCGATCTGCTCGAAGATCCTTGAGAGGCCCTCGCACATGCACTCTGAACGCTGTGACCTGCAGGCCCGGGCATAGCGGGCATTGGAGTGCGGCAGCGAGACGACGAGCAGCTTGAGTGCGAGGCGCTCGCCGGCCACGTCGGCCTCGAAGTTGCCGTAATCGACCTGCGCGGTCCCCGGTGCCCATTCAAGCTCGAGGTAGCCCTCGCCGCCGGCGGCGCGGCGGGCGAGCCGCCGTTCGCGCACGCGACGTTGCACGGTGGAGTAGGAGCCCTCGTACCCCCTCTCCGCGACCAACCGGTCGTAGATGCGCTTCGCGGTGTGGCGCTGCTTGCGCGGCGCGCCCAAATCAGCCTCGAGCACGGCGTCGATCCATGCGGCATCGTCGGGCGCGAGCGCGCGGCGCACCCTCGGCTTCGCCTCTGGCGCAGCGGGCGACAGGTCGGCCATGTCGGCGTATTTGGCCACGGTGTTGCGGCTCAGGCGCAGCCTGCGCGCGATCTCCGCCCGCGGGACCCCGGCGGCGTCCAGCTCGCGTATATCATTGACATCGTCCAGGGGCACGGTCATCTCCTCCATCCTTCCCGGGCGGGTCCGGCCAAGTCTCCGCCCGGGACAACGTTACGGCGAGGCCGCGCCCCTGGCCCTCGGAGCACGGCCCTCGTGATTAAACTGCTCAATTTTTAATGCACGCGGTGCTCAAATCCCGGTGCTCATCTGGACCATTTCTTATTGCACATCAACATCGCGCTTGGGGCCCGCCGAGTAGGTCCTGTAGAGCAGGTCGATGTCGTCGTCGGTCGGCATGGCCCCGAGGGCCTCGCGCACGGGCTTCGGCGACTCCGCGTGCAGGTAGCACCACCAGAAGACGGCCTTCACACGGCGCATGGACGACATGCCGCGGTGGTTCCTGAGCATGTCCCGGAGCTGCGCGTTGACCCCTCCCTCGATCGGGTTGTTGGTGCGCGGCAGAGGCCCCTCCGCGGTCAGGGCCGGGTCGAGGTAGGTGAAGAGCGTGCCGGCGCTCACGAGCCGCGAGAGCGACGAGCGCGCCTTCCTGAGCCTCTCATGGGTGAACACGCGCCGTCCGTCGACGATGCTCACGTCCTCGAGGAAGTCGGCCCAGAACGAGCGCCGCTGCAGGTAGCGCTCCGCCCACCAGTCGGCCTGGCGGAGCGTCTCGAGGTGCATCAGCTCGATGGAGAGGGCGTAGAGCTCCCTGCCCGCCTGGAGCCTCGGGCGCGAGGTGGTGTAGCGCCTCACCTGCGAGAACGCGTGGAAGAGGCACCTCTGCACGCGAGTGCGCGGCCATGCGCGGCGCCTCGCCCTCTCGAAGCCCGTCCCGCCGTCGCAGACCACCACGTCGGGCGCCGGGATCGGCGCCATGAGCGCCTCCCAGGCCCTCGATGTCTCCGACTGCGCCATGTTGTGTTTGATAGCCTCCGTATTGCGGGTTCGAGCGCGGTGAAGTTTCGGGAATGAGCACGAAAAAGTTTCGGGTCTGAGCGCGGGCACGCCGACCATCCCGTTCGGCCTACCGTTGTCGTTGCTTCGGTTACGACGATTGGGGGCCAGAGAGGAAATGATCGGCGTGGACAAGATCGACGATATCAGAAGGCTGGGCAGGAACGGGGCGACGGTCGCCTCGATCGCCCGGGACACCGGGGTCTCCGAGCCGACGGTGAGGAAGTACCTGAGGGAGACGGACCTCTCGGAGAGGCCCCCGGCGGTCGGCAGGACGCCCGGGTCGCCGCTGCTCGAGCCCTTCGCCGGGCTGATCGACTCGTGGCTCCTGGAGGACCGGCGCTGCTGGTTCAAGCAGCGCCACACCGCCAAGAGTGTGTTGCGTCAAGTCTTTGTCGACACTTTCCGCATCGTTGATTCGGCGCTTTCTGCAAGAGCGGCCGCCTGGTTTCCGCCGTCGCTAGCCGTCCTTCTTTCCGAGCATCAGAGCATGATCCATGCGCTTGCTCGTGCCGTTGAACTCGATGAGCCTTCCGTGGTGCATGATGCGGTCGATGATTGCCGAGGCGAGTTTGTCGTCTCCGAACACCACGCCCCATTTCGAGAACTCGATGTTGGTGGTGATGACGAGGCTGCGCCTCTCGTAGCAGTCGCTCATGACTTGGAACAAGAGCCGCGCGCCCTCTTGGTCGAGCGGGACGTAGCCGAGCTCGTCGATGATGAGGAGCCGGGATCTCGCGATGTCTTTCATGAGCTGCTCGAGCCGATGCTCCCGGTTCGCGCGCGTCAGGGAGAGCACCAGCTCGGCGGCGGTGAAGAACCTCACCTCCAACCCCGCGTCCACGCAGGCGAGGCCGACGGCTATCGCCAGGTGCGTCTTGCCTCGTCCCGTCTGCCCGTGGAAGACGAAGTCCTGCGCCGCGTCGACGAACGCAAGCGACTTCAAGTCGTCGACGGAGTAGCCCTCCGGCAAGGCCACCTGCGCGAAGTCGTATCCGTCGAAAGACTTTATCTGGGGGAACCTCGCCTTCCTCGTCAGCCGCTCCCGCTTGCGGCGCTCGCGCACCCGCATCTCGCGCCGGATCATCTCGGCCACCGCTGCGACCTGGCCCGCGGTCGCGGATGCGAGGAACACGTCGATGGTGTCTGCGGAGAAGTACATCGAGCGCATGAGGGCCCTCAACGCCATGGCGTCGCCTTGCTTGAGGTAGGCCATGCTCTACGCCCTCCTTCCAAAGAAGACGGAGTCGTAGCCGGACAGGTCGACCGGCTCGTCGTAGGCGATCGCCTCCGCGCCCGAGGCGATCCTCGCCGCGCCGACCGCCACGCTTGCCCGATCGATGCGCCCGGTGGACCCGTACGCGAGCTCGGCGGCCTGGCGCGTCGCCTCCCACCCGGAGCGCGCCGTCTCGTCGCGCAGCAGCCTCAGCTCTTCTTTGAGCTCGTCTCTGCCGAGGCCGTCCATCCAGCTGCGGACATCTTCGGACAACGCCGCCCTGACGCGCGAGCTGCGCCATCCCGCAGGCTTGAGGCACAGGAGGTGGAGCTGCGACCCGGGATCCGTCGTGTCGGTCGGAGCGTCGCCGTAGGCTCTGGCGTGCTCGCAGACGAACGTGCCCGCGCCGTCGAAGACGCGCAGCGTGGTGGCCCCGAGCCCAAGAAGCATCTCGCATCCGGAAAACGCCGGGTCGGTCGAGTAGAAGTGGGGGCCGTCGGCCCGCACCTTGCCCTTCTTGTCCGCCCGGGCGGTGACGTAGCGCACCACCTCGAAGGGCTTGGCGGGCAGTCCGGAGAGGGCGAGGCGGTCCTCGGCGAACAGCCGGTCTTCCGGCTCGCCTTTGATCCAGTGGCCTTTTCTGGAAAGCGCCATGCACCTGCCGAGGAGGTTCTTGTTGAAGGCGCCCATGTTCGTGACCTGGGGCACGGGGACGAACAGCGAGCGCCGTAC
>DVMF01000078.1 GCA_018715125.1 Candidatus Coprousia avicola
CCGACGCGTCGTCCTCGCTCCTCAGCTGGATAATCTCTGTGCCCGAGGCGCGTGCGCACGTAAACGCCGCCATCCTCTCGACCGTGGGCGCGCTGCTCGGCATGATCCCCCAGGGGCTCGTCCTCCTGACCTCATCGGTCCTGGCGATCGCCACGGTCCGCCTCGCCCGGCGCAAGGTGCTCGCCCAGCAGCTCTACTGCATCGAGACGCTCGCGCGCGTCGACGTGCTCTGCCTCGACAAGACCGGCACCATCACCTCCGGTCGCATGGAGGTAGCCGGGACGCACCCGCTTCCGCTTGCGACGGGGTCGGGCGAGATACACGCCGGCGTGCCCGCTGGCGTAACCGCCCTCGACTACGCGCTTGCCAACATCGCGCGCGCCACCTCCGAGGACGCCAACGAGACGGCCCGTGCGCTTCTCGACTACTATGCGCAGCCCGCGCACGCGGTGCCCGAGGCGGAGGTCCTGCGCACCGTCGCGTTCTCCTCGGCCAAGAAGTGGAGCGGCGCCACCTTCCGAGATGGCAGCTTCGTCATGGGCGCCGCGCAGTTCGTGCTCGGCGAGGAGCGCTATGCGGAGGTCGAGGGGGAGGTCTCCCGCCTCGCCGCGACCTGCCGCGTGCTCGTCGTCGCCGCCGTTTCGGGCTTTACCGACGAGGGGGATATGGTGGGGGATGCGGTCCCCTTGGGATTCGTGACCATCCGAGATGAGATCAGGTCCTCGGCGTCGGAGACCATCGCCTACTTCATCGAGCAGGGCGTCACGCTCAACGTCATCTCCGGTGACGACCCCCGTACCGTATCGGGGATAGCCCAGGTGGTGGGTATCCCCGGGGCCTCCGCCTACGTCGACGCGACGACGCTCGATACCCCTGCCAAGATCGACCAGGCCGTTGACCGCTATCACGTCTTCGGCAGGGTGACGCCCATGCAGAAGCGCGAGCTCGTGCAGGCGCTCAAGCGGCGCGGGCATACGGTCGCGATGACCGGCGACGGTGTGAACGACGTGCTCGCCCTCAAGGAGGCCGACTGCTCGGTCGCCATGGCCGCCGGCTCCGATGCGGCGCGCAACGTTGCGGAGATCGTCCTGGTGGACAACGATTTCGCCGCCATGCCCGCGGTGGTCGCCGAGGGCCGTCGCTCCATCAACAACCTTCAGAGGTCTGCGGCGCTCTTTCTCACCAAGACGCTCTTCTCCATGGGGCTCGCTGCCATCTGCATCGCGTTTCCGCCCTATCCCTTCCAACCCATCCAGATGACCCTCATCAATTTCTTCTGCATCGGATACCCCGGCTTTGTGCTCGGCCTTGAGGCGAATCGCGCCCGCGTGGAGGGGAACTTCCTCACCAACGTCGTCAAGCGGGCGCTGCCGGCGGCGCTCGGCGTGCTTGTAGGCGCCTGCCTCAACATGGCGCTCTGCTCGTTCGCCGAGTTTTCCGCCGCCGCGCTCTCCACCATGTGCCTCGTCACGACGAGCGCGGTCGGCTGTTGCCTTATCGCCCGCATCTCCTGGCCGTTCACGCCCCTACGCATCGCTCTGTTCATCTCCATCGTCGTGGGAATCGCCGTCGGTATCATCGGCTTCGCCGATTTCTTCTCCATCGCGCGGCTCTCGTTGGGAATGGCCATCGAGCTCGTCGTGGTGAGCCTCCTATCCTGCGCGCTCTTCTTTGCGCTCGCACGGGCGATGGACCGGCTCCAGCCGAGGCGTACGCACTCCGCATCGGGCTTCGGGCGCGGTGTCCAGGTGAAGATGGGACGCTCGGGCATGCGGAGCGTGCGCTCGACGCGCTCGGCGCTCCGTCGCTTCTGGTGGCGCTCGCGCGACCGATTTAACCGCTACGTGGGGGAGCGCCGGCACGAAGATGCGGCTGCGGCCGACCATGCGTTCCGCGCGGAGGGCTCGGCGCCCAAGCTTCCCGAGGTCGCGGCTGCGCCCCATCGTTCTCGAGTCGCCGCGCAGGCGGATGGTGCCGAGGGGGCAGACGGGAAGCGCGAGCACATGATTTCAAGCGAAGCTTCGGACCATGGGGGACAGGAGGCCGCCGCGGCGCCCTCCAGGCCACGGAAGACGGCGAAGCGTACCAAGTCGGGCTTCTCGTCGGTCACCAAGTCATCTCACGGCATCCACGTCACTATGCCGGCGCGCAAAAAGCGCTGAGCGGGATACCCGTACGGCGCGGGTAACTGAGCCTGCGGCCGGGCTTGCACGAGCATCGCGCGGCGGGCGTCCATCGGGCTTCACGAGCATGCGGCCCGTGAGGCCTTGCTATCCTGCCGCTTTGCACGGCAAGGCATGATTGGGCCTTGCGCGCCCCGCTTTGTTTCATGTGCGTAACGTTTGAATCCTTAGAGTTCGCTCCATGGTTGCTCGGAGCGAGCTCCAACCCGATAGGGTTGCCCCAGACCGAATTGCCTGGGGAGGGATGTGCATGTCGTTGTCACCTGTGGTTTCGCGTCGCTCGGTACCTCTCTTTACCGAGCGTGCCGCTGGGCTCACCTCGAATGCGCTCAAGCTCATCGCCATTTCTGCGATGTTCTTCGACCACTTCTGCCTTGTTTTTGTCGACGTCGGACCTGTCGCTGGAGCCTGGCTGCGAGTTCCCGGCCGACTCGCGGCCCCCATCATGTGCTACCTCATCTCCGAAGGCTACGCGCACACCTCCCATCTCGGTCGCTACACGCTTCGCCTCCTTGTCTTTGCCATGATCTCGCATGTGCCCTACGACTTCTACTTTGGACTCGACCCCTTTCGCTGGACAAGCGTTATCTGGGGTCTTGCCTGCGGCTTGGTGGCTCTTGCGGTTGCCGAGCGTCGCGAGGTACCCCTATGGGCGCGCGTCGTCTTCGTGCTCGCGTGCTGCGTTGTTGCGGACCCCGCCGACTGGAGCTATGTCGGTGTTCTCTGGGTTGTCGGATTTGGCCTGATGCGCGGGCGCTTCGCCCTTCAGATGCTCGCCTTCGCCGTGGTGGGACTTGCGCTCTATGCCGTGCCTGGCGTGCTCGAGGGGGGACCGCTTCAGGCGTATCGTTTCGGCATCCTGCTGACGATTCCCGTGCTTGCCTGTTACAACGGGAGGTTGGGGCGACGCATTCCCGCCGTGAAATACGGGTTCTATATGTTCTATCCTGCGCACCTGCTCGTACTCTGGGGCCTCCGTCTTCTGATGGGCGTCTGATGTCGGGAAAGTCCAACAGGAGTGCACGCGGTGCGGTGGAGGTGCCCGACCGGCTCGGGCGCGCTGCGACCGGGACCCGGATTGCGCCTGCGCCTATCATCTTGCGAGCGCGGCGGCGTGACCGGGCGCATCGCAGAAGGAGACGGAGAGCGCGCGCAATCGCCCTTGTGGGTATCTGCACGCTCGCGCTCGTCGGTATGCTTGCCTTGGAAACGCTGGCGTCGGCGATCGACGACGGCATCGCATCCTCGGACGACGGCGCGGTTGCAAGCGCACCCATAATCTCCGATACGGGCGACGCGCTCTCGCGTGCGGTCGCCTTCGAGGGGACGCTCGAGCTGCCCGTTGCCGGCGCGACGGGATATGCGGGGACGTCCGAGCTGCTCCGCTCCGAGGCCACGCTGGACGCGGCCGCTGTAGCCACGCTGGATCCGGGAAGCGCGTTCACCATCCGTGAGGAGCGTGACGGGTGGTGGCGCGTGCGAACCCCTGCCGGCGCGGAGGGATGGGTTCACTCCGAAGGCTGCTTTATCAACCTGCCCGACGTCATCCCCTCTATCGTTTACGACGACACGAACGCCTACGACTCGCGGTTCACCGTCGCCGGCACCGCGATTCCGGGCGTGACGGACTCGACGCTCTACGTTGCGCGGAGACACAACGCGCGCCTCGGTGGGGACGCCTTCGATATGGCGGTGCTCTATCCTATGGCGGAGCGCATCTGCGCGGCGCAGCGGGCCGCGCTCGCTGACGGGTACACGCTTGTGATCTACGAAGGCTTTCGCCCGTATGACGTGCAGGTGCAAGTCGCGCAGGCGGTTCAGGAGCTGATGCGCACGGATGCCGCGGCGCGAGTGGCCGTCTCCACGCCGCCCTGGTCCATCGACTGGTTCATCGCCACGAGGCTTTCCAACCATCAACAGGGTTATGCGATCGATACCTCGCTCGCGCGGGTCACCGCTTCCGAGGAGCGGGTGGCGGGCGGCTACCGCTACACACGCGTGACGGGATACGTGGAGCTCGCCATGCCGACGGGCGTGCACGAGCTGGGGTCAGCCGCTGCGGCGCTCTCGCGGCCGGTGAGCGTCATGAGCGATGCGGCGTGGCGACAGGTGCCCGCGGCGGCGGGCATGAACGAAGCCGCGCGTCTGCTGCAAAGCTATGCCACCGATGCGGGGCTCACGCCGCTTGCCTCGGAGTGGTGGCACTTCAACGACCTCGCGAGCGCCTCTGTCGTGGACGACGGCTATACCGGACGGTTCACGCTGGCTGCCAATGTGAGCGAGGCCCCGTAGGCGGGAAGGGGAGCGGGCGCCTCTTCCCGCAAGGAGATATGTTCTGCAACGGCTTGATTTCATAAGGAAGCGGTAAGGACGTGTTACGGATCTGCCATCTTGGGCTCGCCGGGCGGTGTGTCCGCACGACGGGGTAGGATGGAGGGACCATGTTCGCCCCGACGACTGGAGTCCCCATGGAGCCCATCGCCTCGCACCTCCCCTTTGAGCGCACCCTCACCGTGGGTGAGCGCTCGTTCCGCTATGTCTCGCTCGATGCCTTTCCCGAGGCGCGGCGGCTGCCCGTCTGCCTCAGGATTCTGCTGGAGAACGTCATCCGCCGCGCGCCGAACGAAGACGATGCGCGCAGGCGCGCGCAGACGGTTATCGAGGCGGGCCTTGCGGGCAGGGCGGGCGCCGAGATCGAATTCATGCCGGCGCGCGTGCTCTTCCAGGACTTCACCGGCGTTCCGGTGTTCTGCGACTTCGCGGCCATGCGCGACGCCGCCGCCGAGCGCGGGGAGGATCCCGCGAAGGTGAACCCGCTCATACCCTGCACGCTCGTTATCGACCACTCCGTTACGGCCGATGTGGTGAGCTGCCCCGAGGCCGCGGAAGAGAACGCCCGGATCGAGGCCGAGCGCAACGCCGAGCGGTTCGCCTTTCTCAAGTGGGCTGCCGAGAGCTTCGACAACGTCGAGATCGTGCCGCCGGGCGTGGGCATCTGCCATCAGCTGAACGTCGAGCGCTTCTGCCGCGTCGCATGGACGGACGCCGCTGACGCCAGCGCGCCGCTCGTGTATTTCGACACGCTCGTGGGCACCGACTCGCACACCCCTACCGCCAACGGTCTCGGCGTGCTCGGGTGGGGCGTCGGCGGCATCGAGGCCGAGGCGGCAGCGCTCGGGCAGCCCGTCACGATGACGGTGCCCCCCGTGGTGGGGGTGCGGCTGACGGGCGCGCTTCGTCCCGGGGCGAGCGGTATGGACGTCGCCCTCGCCTTTGCCGAGCGTCTGCGCAAGGAAGGCGTCGTCGGATGCCTTCTGGAGGTCACCGGACCGGGCGCGGAGACCCTCAGCGTGACGCAGCGCACGACGATCGCCAACATGACGCCCGAATATGGTGCCACCGCCACGTTCTTCCCCGCTGACGACGCCACGTTCGCGCAGCTCACGCGCTTCGGCAGGAGCCCGGAGGAGGTAGAGCTCGCGCGAGCCTACCTTGCCGCCGAGGGCATGCTCGACGCAGACGACGGCATCGTGTACCAGCGAATCATCGAGATCGATCTGGGCGAGGTCGAACCGTCGCTCGCCGGCCCGTCGCGTCCGCACGACCGCGTGCCGATCTCCCGGTTGCGTGAGCGGTTCCGCAGGGCGCTCGCAGACGCCGGGCGCGAGCCGGGGGCGGCCTTCACCACTTCTCTCGACGGCATGCCGTGCGAGGTGCGCCACGGCGCCATCGCCATCGCTGCGGTCACGAGCTGCACGACGGCAACCGACCCGGCCATGATGGTCGCCGCCGGCCTGGTCGCGCGGCGCGCCGTAGATCTCGGGTGCACGGTGCCGCCCTGGGTCAAGACGGTCTTCGCGCCGGGCTCGCATGCAACGACGGCGCTCCTTGCCCGATTGGGGCTCATCGAACCGCTCGCGGACCTCGGCTTTTCCGTGTGCGGCTGGGGCTGCATGAGCTGCATCGGCAACTCCGGCCCCGTTTTCCCCGGTATGGAAGCCATAGCGGGGGAGTGCGAGCTCACGAGCGTGCTTTCGGGCAACCGCAACTTCGAGGGACGCATCTCGCCGCACGTCGCCCAGAACTACCTCTGCGCGCCCGCACTCGTCATCGCCTACGCGCTCGCCGGCACGATGGATATTGACCTCTCGCGGCAGGCCGTGTGCGACGGCGCCGCCGGACCCGTGTACCTCAGCGATCTTCTGCCCTCCGACGAGGACGTTGCGTGCGCCTTGGCTCGCGCCGACCTTGCAGACGTCTATGCGCGCACCGCACAGGAGCCCATGTGCGGCTCCTCTCGTTGGCAAGCGCTCGCCGCCCCAGAGGGCGCAGCGTATCGCTGGGACCCGGCGTCGACCTACGTGCGGCGGCCCACGTTTCTCGATGGGCGGAGCGCGGACCCCGTCTTCTCTGTCGAAGGCGCGCGGGCCCTGGTGTATCTCGGGGACTTCGTGACGACCGACCACATCTCGCCCGCCGGCGCCATCGCCCCGGACGGGCCGGCGGCGCGCTACCTCAGGGAGCACGGGGTGGATGACGCATCGTTCAACTCGTTCGGCGCGAGGCGCGGCAACCACGAGGTCATGATGCGCGGCACCTTCGCCAACGTGCGCCTCGACAACCGCCTTGCCGCCGGAAGGCGCGGCGGCTGGACGCTCGATCCGGTGACGGGCGACATCACCTCGGTCTTCGATGCGGCGATGTCCGCGCGCGGTGCGGGCGTCCCGCTCATCGTGCTCGCCGGCAAGATGTACGGCTCGGGCTCCTCGCGCGACTGGGCCGCCAAGGGCCCCCAGCTCCTGGGCGTGCGCGCCGTCATCGCCGAGAGCTTCGAGCGCATCCACCGTTCCAACCTGATCGGCATGGGCATCGTTCCGCTCGCCTTCAAACCCGGTGACACGGCGCCGGCACTCGGGCTTGTGGGCGACGAGTCGTTTACCATCGAGCCCGTCGACCTCTCCTCGCTGGGTCAACGACCGGTTGAGACGCGGGTGGTCGCGTGCGGGCCCGATGGGCGCCGCGTGGACTTTTTGGTAGACGTTCGTGTGGATACGCCGGCAGAGGGCGCCTATCTCGCCGCAGGTGGTATCCTGCCCTTTGTACTCGATAACGTGCTCGCTTAGGGGGCGCGCCAACCTGGAAGAGAGGATCCGTTGATCTGCCCGCAATGCCATAAGACCGTTCCCGCCGACGCGACCGTCTGCCCGCACTGCAGCGCCTATCTCGGGTCCTCTGCCGCCGCATCGTCGCGCGAGTTTATTTTCTGCGAGGGCTGCGGCGCGCGCCTCTCCGCCAAGGACCGCACTTGTCCCAAGTGCGGCCGCCCCGCTCCGGGCATCCTCTCGACGGAGGCCTCCGCGACCGACCTCGCTGCGGGGCGAACGGCGAGCTTCCCCAAGCTCACCGACGACGACGTGCGCACCCGCGCCGCGGGACCAACGGCCGCCGAGGTCCTCGACGTGAGCCTCGACCCTTCCGCCACGCATGTGCTCACCATCCCCGATGCGGCGGATGAGAAGCCGGCACGCGCGGGTGAGGACCCCTATCATCGTAAGAAGCGCCCGGTGGGCAAGATCGCCGCCGCGCTCATGGCGATCCTCCTTGTCGGTGCCTGCGCCTACGTCGTGGTGGCGGACCCCTTCGGCATCATGCCCGGGATCTACGCCGAGATCGAGCGTCAGGCCGCCGAGATGTTCCCCTCGCGCCAGGGCACGCAGGAGGTCGAGGCGCCACAGGAGGATTCCTCCGAGGATGCATCCGTGCCCGAGGTGAGCGACACCACCGTCCTTACCGGGGATGCCGCATACGAGAGGCTGACGGCGCTCTACGAGGAGGTCGGCGCGTACCAGGACCCCCTCTCGACGGTCGTCGACGAGTACAACGGCGGCTTTCTGCTCTCCGATCTCAGCGCCCGCCAATCCGCATCCGAGGGGGCCTATACCCTGCGCGACGCGGTCCAGGCGACCATCGATGCCATCGACGAGGTCAAGCTCGAACGGGATTCCCCGTACGCGGAGGACCTCGATCATATCCGCCAGCTCGCAACGTGGATGTACAATCGCGTCGACGTGCTCTGCGCATCATGGGACATCTCGCTCGCGGTTCCCGAGGGCGAGAGCGTGAGCAGCCATCGCGACGAGATAACGCAGCCGCTTCGCGACGCGCTCAACGCCCAGGGGCAGAACGAGGACCTCGTTCAGTTTGAGGCCAACTACAGCGCGTGGCGACCGACGCGCGAGTAGCAGCGCGCCCGTGGACGCGGCCCCGCCGACCGCTTGGCCCGCGTCTCATGGTTCAGCGCTCGCAATCTTGGTAAAATAGCAGGGTTCCGAATGTTGTTGAGGAAGGATCGCGCATGTTCGGTTTTATGCCAGATCTCTATACGCCCTCGTATCAGGTCGTGGGCGATGAGGAGGCCGTGATCGAGACCTCCCAGGGCACGATTCGCGTCAAGCTCGACGGCGCCGGCGCGCCCCTGCACGTCGCCAACTTCTGCGAGCTTGCCGAGGCCGGCTTCTACGATGGGCTGAAGTTCCACCGCTACGTGCCCGGTTTCGTCATCCAGGGCGGATGCCCCAACACGCGCGACATGTCGCGCGAGGACGTGGCCGCCGGCAAGGTGGGCCCCGACGGTCGTCCCGGTACGGGTGGCCCGGGGTACCGCATCAAGGCGGAGTTCGCCACCAACCCGCGCAACAGCCACGTCGACGGCGCGCTCGCCATGGCGCGCTCGCAGCATCCTGATTCCGCCGGCTCGCAGTTCTACTTCTGCCTCGGTCCCCAGCACAGCCTCGACGCGGGCTACACCGTGTTCGGCACCACGGTCGAGGGCCTCGAGGTAGAGCGCGCGCTGCGCGCCGGCGATGAGATCGTCCACATCCAGATCGTCCATGAATCCAGGGGTGAGTAGCATGAATGCACAGTATCTCGAGCAGGCGCGCGCGGCGTACCGCGCCGGTGACTTCTCCGGTGCCGCTCAGATGTTCGCGGCGGCGAAGGACGCGACCGAGATCGCCGGGGAGGTCGACCACCTGCGCGGCAACTCTCTGATGAAGCTCGGTCTCTGGGCCGATGCCGCACGCGCCTACGAGCTCGCCCTTGCCGATACGTCCTATGGCAAGCGCGGCGCCCTGCACACCAACCTCGGCAAGGCCTACGCCGCCGCGGGAGACTACGCGCGCGCCGCCGACAGCTTCCGCGAGGCGGTGCGCGATACCGCCTACGCCACGCCGTACAAGGCCTATATGGGCCTCGGTGGCGCCCTTGTCGCCCAAGGCAACATCGTAGAGGCGGGAACGGCCTTCCGCCAGGCCGCCATCGACGCCGCGAACCCGGCTCCCGCGCAGGCGCTATCTGACCTCGCGGGCTGCTTCATCAAGCTCGGGCGACCGGGCGACGCCGTCGAGACCTATCGCACGGCCCTCGACTTCGCCACGCCGCGCGATGACACGCGCGCCATCAACGCGGGCCTCGGGCAAGCGCTCATCGCCCAGAACCGCGCGGCAGACGCGGTCGACGCGTTCAACCAGGCGACGTCTGACGGCATCTACCAGCTCACGCCCGAGCAGCAGCAGGACTATCAGCGCGCGCTCGATGCGATGGATGCGCTGAGCGCGCAGCGCGCCATGGCGCCCACCGGCCAGGTCGCCCCGGGCCCCGTGGATCCGCTCGACCCGCTCGGCAAGTCCGGTGCCTTCATGCCCGATCCTTCTGACACCGGCTTCTTCACCATGAGCGAGTCGGAGCTCATCCAGCAGGACCGCGAGCACATGAAGGTTCGCCGCAAGAAGCGCCATACCGGCCTCAAGGTCTTCCTCGTCATCCTCATCCTCCTCATCATCGCGGCGGGTGCCCTCGGATTCGCCTATACGCGCGGTCTGGGATTCCCCTCGCAGCAGGATGCGCTCACCGGTCTCTTCAACGCGGTTACCGATGGCAGCGACACCAGCTCCTACCTGGCACCGAACCTCGATGAGAGCGCTCGCTCGCTCATCGAGTCCACGGTGCCGGAGGGGGCAACCCCCACCATCACCGCGATGGATCAGAACATGACGACCTCTACCGCTGAGGTCGAGGTCGAACTCTCGCTCGGCGGCGTGCAGACCTACACCGCGAGCTTCGTCCGCTCGTCCAACTACATCGGCTGGACGGTCTCCGCACTCGAGATCGATTTCACGGCCTCCGACGAATCCGATGCGACCAGCGAGGGCACCTCGACGGATGTCAGCGGTGCAACCGATGGCACGACGGGCGCCGACGCGGACACGGCAACAGATGCGGGTGCGAGCGATACCGCTGCCTAGTATGGGTATTTTGAAGTCATGGGCGCCGGCGCGGGGACGTGCGGGCGCCCTTGCTCTACACTAGCGTGAGGGCTTCCTTACGCGGAGCTCAGGCATCTCTACCATCTTCGACAAGGGAGACACCTTGTTTTCTCTGACGGACATGCTATTCGGCCAGTATGCCGGCGACCTTGCGATCGACCTCGGCACGGCCAACACGCTCGTCTCGGTGCGCGGCAAGGGCATCGTCATCCGCGAGCCCTCCGTCGTCGCCATCGATAAGAACGACGAGCGCATCTTGGCCGTGGGCATCGAAGCGAAGCGCATGCTCGGTCGCACGCCCGGCAACATCGTCGCCGTGCGCCCCCTGAAAGACGGCGTCATCGCCGACTTCGATGTGACCGAGGCGATGCTTCGCTACTTCATCGACAAGGCGAGCGAGAAGCGCTATCCGTGGACGCCGCGCCCGCGCGTCGTCGTCTGCGTCCCCTCCGGCGTGACGTCGGTCGAGAAGCGCGCCGTCTTCGAGGCCACCATCTCCGCCGGCGCCCGCCAGGCCTACCTCATCGAGGAGCCCATGGCTGCCGCCATCGGCGCCGACCTGCCCGTGGAGGAGCCCACGGGGTCCATGGTCATCGACATCGGCGGCGGTACCACCGAGGTCGCCGTCATCGCGATGGGCGGCATCGTGGTGTCGCGCTCCATACGCACCGCGGGCGACGAGTTCGACCAGGCGATTCTCACGCATGTGCGCGATGCGTACAACCTCGCTATCGGTGAGCGCACCGCGGAGGACATCAAGATCAAGGTCGGCTCTGCCGTACCGCTCAAAGACGAGCTCGATGTGGAGGTCAACGGCCGCGACGTCATCTCGGGCCTGCCCAAGACCGTGCGCATCGAGAGCGAGGAGATCCGCCGCGCGCTCCAGAAGCCGCTCGACGAGATGACCAAGGCCGTAAAAGACGCGCTAGACGCGACGCCGCCCGATCTCGCCTCGGATCTCATGTACTACGGCATCCTGCTCACGGGCGGCGGTGCCCTTCTGCGCGGACTCGATGTCCGCCTCCGCGACGAGACGGGCGTCGCTGTCAACGTGAGCCCTACGGCGCTCGACAACGTCGTCAACGGCTGCGCGCGCGTGCTCGAGGCCAACGCCTTCGACGGCGGGTTCGTGCAGAGCAACGCGTAACATCGTTTTGAGGAGGGCCTAGCTCTTGCCGAGACATCAGGGCTATGCGAACAATCTGAACCCTCGACGGCAATCAACGGGTCTGCGCCCGTTGATTGTTGTCTGTTTGGCGTCCCTCTTGCTCCTCACGTTCTACCTCCGCGAGGGCGAGACCGGTCCCATCCACAGCGTCCGCGGCGGCGTATCGGTCATAACGACACCGGTGCGCCTTCTGGGGAGTGCGGTTTCCGCCCCCTTCAACGCGCTGGGCAACGTCATGGGCAACCTCACCGCCTCGCGCGAGACGCTTGAGGAGCTCGAGCGCTCCAACGAGGAGCTGACGGCCCGGGTGGCCGAGCTCTCCGAGGCCGAGGCCACGGCCGAGCGCCTACAGGGCCTGCTCGACCTGCAATCCACCTACAACCTGCAGTCCACGGCCGCCCGCATCGTCGGACAGTCGAGCGACGCGTGGACGGATACGGTCACGATCGACAAGGGGTCGCTCGACGGCCTCGCGGTGAACATGCCCGTCGCCAACGCAGCGGGGGTGATCGGCCAGATCATCGCGGTCGGCCCCAACTCGGCAACGGTGCGTCTCGTCACCGACGAGCAGTCGGGCGTGTCCGCCATGATTCAGGACACGCGCGCCCAGGGTATGGTGCAGGGGCAGGCCGACGGCACCCTGCGCATGCTCTACGTTTCCGTCGATGCCGACGTGCAGGAGGGCGACATCATCATCACCTCGGGCCTCGGCGGCGTCTTCCCCAAGGGGCTTCCGCTCGGTACCGTCGCCTCGGTGTCGAAGAGCTCGAATGATGTCTACTACACCATCATCGTCAACCCCGCGTCCCGCACGGAGAACAACGAGGAGGTCCTCGTCATCACCTCGCTCACCGAGGAGCAGGTCGCGACGGATGAGGACGTCGCGTCCGCCAACGCGACGCCCCAGGGCCAGGCGCGTGACGCCGCCGCATCCTCAGATGGCGATGCGTCCGCTGCCGATGGCTCCGAGGGAGGGGAGAGCTGATATGCCGATCGATTATCGCGATGCGGGTCGGGGGCGCAGCCCCCTCATCATATTCGGCCTCGTTGCCTTCGTGCTGCAGGTCGCCCTGGGATCTCAGGTCTCGTTTTTCGGCGGATGCCTCAACTTCATGGCTGCCTTTGCCTGCGCGGCTGCCCTGCAGGGCGATAGCGGGGCGGCCGCCATCACCGGTTTCGTCGCTGGACTCGCCTTTGATCTTACCGCGACGGTGCCCGTGGGCCTGATGGCCCTGGTGCTCGCCATCGGCTCGTATGTGGTCGCGGGGCTCAGTGCGGGGCTCGGCGGCGGCTTCTCCGGGCGCAGCTTCCAGTTTCTTGCCATAGCCCTCGTCATCGAGATGCTCGTCTACAGCATCGCCCTCGTCCTCGTGGGCGTCGAGGGCGATATCCTCATCGCGCTCGGCAGCCATGGTCTCATGACCGCCCTCATCTCGCTCGTCCCCGGCGCCGTCTTCCTCGTGCTGCTCGGTAACGCGGGCGGGTCCGGGCGCGGGTTCAGCGCTCGCGGTCGCGGCACGCGCTACAAGGGAATCCGGTAACGTCCTATGGATGCACAGCTTATCGTTCTCATCGCCGGTCTGGTGCTCTTAGCCGCTATCGTGGGGTCGCTCATCTTCTTGCGCGGCTACTCGGGCAAGTACACCTATGACACCAAGGACGGGACGCGGCCCCGGGCGTCGGAGGGGGAGGGCAACACCCTTGGTGTGACGTTCAAGGGCCGGTTCCGCTTGCTCACGCTCGGTATCGGCGCGATGCTTTCCGCGCTCGTCGCCCGCCTGTGGAGCATGCAGATGGTGAGCTCGGATTACTATGAGTCGCTCTCCACTCAGAACCAGACGCGCACCGTGATGACGAACGCCCCGCGCGGGCGCATCCTCGACCGCAACGGGGTCGCCCTGGTGACGAACCGCCCCTCCCTTGCGGTCACCGCCTATCGCGACCTCGCCGATGACACCGTGCTCGTGCGCCATCTTTCTAACGTGCTCGGCATACCCTATGTCGCGGCGCTGCGCAACATCCAGGATAATACCGAGGGCGCGCAGGCGCGCCACACGATCGCCTCGGACGTGCGCCGCTCCACCATCGCCTACGTGCAGGAGCACGCGGCCGATTTCGCGGGGGTGCTCGTCGACGAGCGCACCGAGCGGCAGTACCCGTACGGCACGCTCGCGGCGCATGTGCTCGGTTACACGGGCACGGTTACCCAGGAGCAGCTCCAGGCCCAGGAGGAGGCCGGGGACGACGACCCCAACCGCATCACCTACTCGTCTGGTGACGTCGTGGGCCAGGCGGGCGTGGAGTACGAGTACGAGTCGCTCCTCCAGGGCATCAAGGGCGAGCAGGTCGTGACCGTCGACGCTACGGGCAACGTCACGGGTCAGAACTCCTCGGTCGAGCCGCGCGCCGGATCGGATATCCGCCTCACGCTCGACCTCACGATCCAGCAGGCCTGCGAGAACGGCCTCGCGCACGCCATCGAGATTGCGAAGAACTCGGGGTATGAGAACGCCGGCGCGGGCGCCTGCGTCTGCCTTGACTGCACCAACGGCGACATCTTGGGGATGGCGAGCCTGCCGACGTTCGACCCGAGCGTATTCGTGGGCGGCGTGTCCTCGGAGGTGTGGAGCGAGCTCAACAGCGAAGAGGGCGGGACCCCGCTGCTCAACCGCGCCATAAACGGTCAGTACATGTCCGCCTCCACCATCAAGGTGCTCTCTGCGCTCGCCGGTCTGGAGTACGGTATCTACTCCTCGTCCCGTACGACGGTGTGCACCGGTTTCTGGACGGGCAACGGCGAGGCGAACGGCAAGAAGTGCTGGCTCGAGACCGGCCACGGCACCATGAACCTTCGCTCGGGCATCGCGAACTCATGCGACCCGGTGTTCTACGACATCGGACGCGATTTCTTCTACAACGACGCCAACCCCGAGGGCCTGCAGGAGATGTTCCGGCGCTGGGGCCTCGGGTCGAAGACGGGCGTCGACCTGCCGAGCGAGGCAGAGGGGCGCGTGCCGGATGCCGCCTGGAAGGAGTCGTATTTCTCCGATTGGCCGGCGGACCAGCGTGCATGGAACGCGGGCGATATGACCAACATCGCCATCGGCCAGGGCGACATCTTGGTGACGCCCCTGCAGATGGCCTGCGTGTACGCCGGCGTCGCCATGGGCGGCGTGGAGTACACCCCGCACATCTTCTACTCGGCCGTCGGCCGCGGCGGCGAGGGGGATGCCTACCGCTACAACGGCACGGGCTCGAAGGAGCGGCTGACCGCGCACATCAATTCCGAGGAGGACCTGGCACTCGTCCGCGGCGGCATCCACGACGTCATCTACACCACCGATACGTCGTTGGCCTCGCACTTCACCAACCTGCCCGTCGAGGTGTACGGCAAGTCCGGAACGGGCGAGCGAACCGATGAGGACGAGTACGCATGGTTCTGCGCGTACGCACCCGCCGATGACCCCAAATACGTCGTTGCCGCGGTGCTCGAGCAGGGCGGCGGCGGTTCGGCAACCGCTTCTCGCTGCATCCGAGATGTCCTGGGCGCCATCTACCAGACGCCCGACACCTCGTCCGACTCCGGCAACAGCGCGGTCCGTTAGGAGGTGGGATCTATGCCACATGCTTCGCAATCTCGCACCAAAAGCACGTTGAACCGCGTCAACAGGAGCCGTAGCGCCGCGCAGGGCGGCTGGCGGTCGTCGGTGCATCTGGGGGTTCTTGCGGCCTGGGTCTGCCTCATGGCGTTCGGCGCCCTCGTCGTCTGGTCCGCATCGCTCACCATAGCCGATGCCTCGATCTCGCGTCATCTGCTCGGCATCGGCCTCGGTGTCGCCTGCGCCATCGTCATCTGGCGGAGCGACCTGCGCGAGCTCGCCAACATCTCGACGGCGCTGCTCGTCATCGATATCGTCTGCATCTTCCTGCCGTATGTCCCCGGTCTCTCCTATAACGCGAACGGCATGACGGGCTGGATCCGCTTCCCCCTGATAGGCCTCACGTTTCAGCCCGTCGAGATCGTCAAGCTCATCACCGTGTTCTTCATGTCGTCGCTCGGCGCGCAGTACAACGGGCGCATCGATACCGTGCGGGACTACCTCAAGCTCTGCGGCATGCTCGCCATCCCGTTCGTGTGCATCATCATCCAGGGCGACCTCGGTAGCTCACTGGTCGTCTTCTTCGCCGGTGCCGTCGTCATCATGATGAGCGGGGCGCGTAAGGAGTGGGTGCTCTCGACCATCGCGGTCATCATCGGGCTCGTCTCGCTCATCCTCGCCACCGACTCGATCATCGACGGCATCCTGGGGGATAGCGCATCGCTCATCAAGCAGTACCAGATGAACCGCCTGCTGGTGTTCATGGACCCGACCTCTAGCGATTCCGACGAGGCCTACAACCTTCTGCAGTCGCTCATCGCCGTCGGGTCGGGGGGTTTCTTCGGCAAGGGCGTCGGCAACGCCACCCAATCGGGATCGGGCTTTTTGCCCGAGGCGCATACCGACTTCGTGTTCGCCCTGCTCTCCGAGACGTTCGGGTTCGCCGGCGCGCTCCTTTTGCTCGTGCTCTTCGGCATCCTCATGCTCTCGACCGTCCGTGTCGCCATCAAGAGCGACAACCTGTTTTTGCGGCTCGTGTGCGTCGGCATCGTCGGCATGTGGATGTTTCAGATCTTCGAGAACATCGGCATGTGCATCGGGCTCATGCCCATCACGGGCATCCCGCTGCCGTTCATCAGCTTCGGCTCGTCATCGATGATCGCGCAGTGCTGCGCGATCGGTATCGTACAGTCCATCTGGCGCTGTCGCACTAAGTCTGCGTAGCGCCTTCGCCTAGGTCAAGGGGAGTGAGATGAAGATTCCTTGGGAGCAGCTTCCGCTCAACGGATTCATGAACGCCTTCAAGCTCGGTATGGACGCCACGCTTGAGTCGGATACGCCGGTGCGCGTCGCCGTGTACGTCGACGCGACGGCGCCCGGGCGCATCGTGGCCTGCGTGCGCGAGGCGTTTGTGCCCCAGACTACCTCGGCGCTCGTGCGCGTGGAGCGCTTGACGGCAGAGCCCGTGCCCCCTAAGGCCGATACCGACGTCGTGCTGGTCCTGACCTCGGGATCGCCTGTCCTGGAGGAGGCCGTGCAGCGCCTCGTCATCTCCGGCGCGCCCGTGTGCGTGATCGCGGAGTCGAGCGTGGAGGTGCCCTTCATCGAGGCGGACACCCCGCTTCTGGGGCTCGTCGCCGCGAGCGACGACGATCATCTGAAAGACGCCCTCGCCCGCTGGATCCTCGAGCGCACCGAGAAGGATGCCGCTTTTGCCGCGAACTTCCCCTTTATGCGCGAGGCGGCGGCGAACCGCATCGTCACCACGACGGCCCTCGCGAACCTCGCAACCGGCGTCCTCGTCTTCATGCCTGGCTCGAACTTCCCCGTTATGACGTTCGCCGAGGTGGGGATGGCGCTCAAGCTCGCCTCCACCTACGGGTACCGCCTCCGTCCGGAGCGCGGGTACGAGATCGCCG
>DVMF01000079.1 GCA_018715125.1 Candidatus Coprousia avicola
TCGCCGAGGTACTTCTCGGCATCGGTCTTCATCTTCTGCAGAATCATGGCGCTGACCTGCTCGGGCGTGAAGTCCTGGCCATCGATGGAGGCGACGGCGCGGCCGCCCTGGCCCTCCTTGACGCTGTACGGCACGGTCTTGAGCTCAGAGGAGACCTCGGAGAACTTGCGGCCCATGAAGCGCTTGATGGAGAAGACGGTGTTCTTGGGGTTGGTCACCGCCTGGTTCTTGGCGGCCTTGCCCACCACACGGTCGCCGTCGGCACGGAAGCCCACGACGGACGGGGTGGTGCGGTCGCCCTCGGCGTTGACGATGATGGTGGGGTTGCCACCCTCGAAGACGGCCATAGCCGAGTTGGTGGTACCGAGGTCGATACCGAGGATCTTGTTACTCATAGGATGTCCCTCCTTTTGCCGGGGGCGCATCGCCCGCCGGTTGCTGCCGCGCGCCCCGGCACGCCGCCGGGACATCACGACATCGTTGTCGTTCGGTCCTATCTTATCCTGCATAGGAGCACCCTATACGCCACGTTTCAGAAAATCTAAGTCAATTCATATAAGATTTTTTAGCGTGACCACCAACAGGTCGACGGGCGCATGGGCCGCGCTGCCGCGCGCTGCCGTCCCCGACGGGCACAACCGCAAACCGCAACGGCACGTACGGACCCCACGTGTTGCCGCGCCCCACCATAGCGCAGCCTCTGAGCTGCTACGGTATCCCGTAGGCCATTGACCTGCAAAAGGTTTACCATGGCTGACTCGGTGAACGGTATGAATTGGCCGCATTAGGGTCTTGCAAATAGACGCGCGCGGGGTATATTGAACCCATCAGACCCGGCTCATTCGCCTGGGACGCCGGGCGCTATTAGAGGAGGAACTACTATGGCCCATCCCGTTATTTCTGCCGACGATTGCATCGCTTGCGGCGTCTGCGTTGACGACTGCCCGCAGGGCGTCCTCGAGATGCAGGACGTTGCCACCGTGGTTGATGAGGATTCCTGCATCGCCTGTGGCATCTGCCAGGAGAGCTGCCCGGCCGGCGCCATCACCGAGATCACCGAGGACTAGTCTTTAGCCTTGCATCGTCGATGGCGGCTTTGCCCGCACGACTCGAGCACATCGCTCACATAGGGGCTCCCCGCGGGGAGCCCCTTTTTTGTGCCGGGCTCATTGCGTACATTACCGCGTACATTTGCGCGTACATTGCAGGGCCTTTTGCCGGGGCCCCGGTGCAATATCGGGCGCAATGTACGGCAAAACGCGCTCCGGCGGCCGAGGCGGGGCCGCGAGTACATTGCGAGGGGAAATGTACGGACCGCTACCTTCGGTTTCGCGCACCGTACACTCGCGCGCACATTGCCGGGTTCTTTGCCGCGGGAAATGTACGGCCACCCGGGCGAAACGCGCGGCAATGTGCGCGCGAATGTACGGTCGGGCTGCGGAGAGGCCGAGCTGAGAGAGATACAGTTATAAAAGATGGGGCTAATATGGTGAGCCGAGCGGCGGGAGCTGCTTGAGATAGGCCCACACGCGCTGCTTGGAGGCCGCATCGGCAAGCGACGCCTCGAAGCCCCCGAGGGCGAGCACGCGGCGGCCAAGCACGCGGGCAACGAGCCCGGGCTCCAGCATCGCCACTTCAAACTGCTCGATATGCGCGAGCGCATCGGCATACGCCTCGCGCATCGCATGCGCCGCCTTCCCGTCGAGGAGCACGACCGCCTCGGGGTCGAGCGCCTCCAGAGCCTCGCGAAAGAGCTCCACGGGCACCTCATCACCGGCCGCAAGACTGCCATCATCGGCATCCCCGGCAACGGTGGCGAGCGCGCAGAAATCCTCCGGAGCGTAGCCAAGGCGCAGCAGCGCCGCGCGCAGAGCCGTACCGTCAACGCCGGAGAGAAGCGCCGCGCCGGCACGCTCGGCGTCATTGAGCTCACCCTTAACGAGCACGATGGGCGAAAAACCGTCGCCCTCCATACGGACGCCCCGCGCCTCTAGGCTTTTGAGCTCTGCCTCCGCCGCAGCCAGATACGCCGCACGCGTCTCGCGCGCCGATATGCCCATCGGTCCTCCTCCATATCTGCGCCACCCGGGCGGCGGCGCGTGCCACCCATTGTACGCGCCCGCCGCAAGAAAAAGGATTCTTGTGCACCCTCATTTTGTGTAAGCTGCCGCCGGATGGGTATAAGCCCCAACGTAACCAACCGAAGCGCCGCATAAGCGCACTCCCCCGAGGAGGAACCATGGCAGATATCACGACGGTAACCGCCGAGTCCTTTGATGCCCTCATGACCGAGGAGCTGCCCGTCCTTATCGACTTCTGGGCACCGTGGTGCGGCCCGTGCCGCACGCTTTCCCCCATCGTCGACGAGCTGGCCGACGAGCTGGCCGGCCGTCTCAAGGTTGCCAAGTGCAACGTCGACGAGAACCAGGACCTCGCCATGAAGTTTGGCGTCATGTCCATCCCCACGCTCGTGGTGTTCAAGGGCGGCCAGGAGGTGGGCCGCACCGTGGGCGCCATGCCCAAGGCGCGCCTTGCCGCCGAGCTCGAGAACTACCTGTAAGCGCGGCGTCGGGCGGGATCGCGACTCCCCCGCCCGCGCTTGCGCCTCGCCTCTCGCCCCGGGCCCGCACCAATGCGGCCCGGGGCGTTTGCATATACGGCCTCTCACGGCATACACCGCCTGTTGATGATGCTGGTACAATCGGGACGACCACCTAAACTAAGCGCAGGGCAGCGAGACCCCGCCGTGTAAGGAGACGTACCATGCATGACGTTGGAATGAACATGAGTCAGCTCGCCATGAGTGTCAAGCAGGTAGACGACACCATCGCGCTTGCCCGCACGTGGAGCCACGACCTCTACCATGCCACCGAGGCCTTTGACATGCAGCGCATTGAGGAGAAGCTCAGCCGCGCCATGAAGGCGCTTGACGAGGCGCGCGAGGCGCTCGCCGGTTACGAGGACGCCATCGAGGCCGACCACAATTCCGTTGGCTCCGTGCGCCTGGTGTAGCCATGGGAGCCCACGGCACCACAGGCGAACTTGCCCGCTTCTCCATCGCCATCCCGGCTGAGCTCCTTGCCGCTTTCGATGCGCAGATCGCGCGCGCCGGAGGTCCCGCCAACCGGTCCGAGGCCATCCGCGACCTTATTCGCTCCTCGTTGGTGCAAAACGAGCTGCGCACACCGGATGCCGAGGTTATCGGCTCGCTCACCATGATCTACGACCATCACACGGGAGACCTCACCCGCAAGCTGGACTCCGTGCAGCACGATTACACAGCCGAGATCGTCTCGACCATGCACGTGCACCTCGACCACCACAACTGCCTGGAAATCCTCGCCCTCAAAGGGCGCGGCGAGCGCGTGTACGAGCTTGCCGACAAGCTGCTGGGCCTGCGCGGCGTTAAGCACGGCGAGCTCACGTGCGCCGCGACCGACAAGAGCTTGGGACGATAGGTCGGCGATCCGCCCCAGATAACGACAAAATCGGCATGCTCGCTCTCGGGCCAACATGCTATACTGCCCGTGTCACAAGAAGTGCATAGGTTACGTGCTCCGCGGTACCCGGCGACCCGTCGGGATTTTTTCATGAAGCGATATCGGATATTTCCCTTGCAAAGGAGCACACCATGATTATCACCCTTGCCGGCGGCGGCTCAACCTTCACGCCGGGCATCGTCAAGTCCATCGCGCTGCGCAAAGACGAACTCGAAGTGGACGAGATTCGCCTTTACGACATCAACGAGGAGCGCCAGCGCAAAATCGGCGTCCTCGTCGACTGGATCTTGCACCAGGACCTCGGACTCGACATCACCCTCACGGTCACCACTGACCCCGTAGTCGCCTTCACCGATGCGGACTTCATCTTCGCCCAGATGCGCGTGGGCGGCTACGCGATGCGCGAGCAGGACGAGAAGATCCCGCTGCGCCACGGCTGCGTGGGCCAGGAGACCTGCGGTTGCGGCGGGCTTGCATACGGCATGCGCACCATCTTCCCCATGGTCGAGCTCATCGACACCGTCGAGCGCTACGCCAAGCCAACGTATTGGATCTTGAACTACTCGAACCCGGCGGCCATCGTCTCCGAGGCGTGCCGTCGCCTGCGCCCCAACGCGCGCATCATCAACATCTGCGACATGCCCATCGCGATCATCGACGTGGTGGCCGCGGCGCTCGGCGTCAAGAAGCAGGACATCGCCTACGACTACTTCGGCCTCAACCACTTCGGCTGGTTCACCTCGATTGAGGTGAACGGCCACGAAGCGCTGCCCGAGCTTCGCGCCTACATCAAGGAGCACGAGATCCTCATGCCCGAGGCGTTCCTCAAGGACAAGGCGGCGCTCATCAAGTCCGCGGCAAGCACCGAGCAGCAGGCCGACGGCGACCAGCCCGAGCAGAACCGCCACACCAAGGGCAGCTGGTACTACGTGTGGAAGGGCGTCTACGAGATCATGGAGCTCTTTCCCGAGTACTTGCCGAACACCTATCTCAACTACTACCTGCAACAGAAGGAGTTCGTCGAGCACTCCGACCCCACCCATACCCGCGCGAACGAGGTCGAGGAGACGCGCGAGCGCAATCTCTTCGACGGCATCGACCGTTACGAGCGCACGGGCGAGATCGATGAGAGCGTGTTCTACGCCGGCAGCCACGGCGACTGGATCGCCGACCTCGCCATCGCGCTCAAGAACGATACCAAGGCGCGCTTCCTCGTGATCACCCAGAACCGCGGCGCGCTCCCCAACATGCCCTACGACGCCATGGTCGAGGTGCCCGCATACATAGGCAAGAAGGGCCCCGAGGTCATCGCGCAGGATCCGATCCCGCTCTTCCAGCAGGGCCTCATGATGCAGCAGCTCAACAGTGAGAAGTTGCTGGTGGAGGGCGCTATCGAGGGATCGTACGAGAAGGTGCTCCAGGCCTTCGCGCTCAACAAGACCGTACCGTCCATCAAGGTTGCCAAGGAGATCTTGGACGACATGATCGAGGCCAATAAGGACTTCTGGCCCGAGCTCAAGTAAGCTAGCACGACGTATCGAACTCCGGTGCAGCCGCACGAACGCTTGCGGCTGCACCGAGCAGCCGAGCCGATGAAAAAGGTGTACCTGAACGTTCACGAAGAGGCTCTTCGCCCCCTCTCCGGATGCTCAGGTACACCTTTTATCTGAGCATCAGCGGCACGCCTCGCAGGTCATACGCGGCACCTCTGCCTATGCACCGCCAGCTACCGTCGCAGCCCCCTACACTTTTCGCCCAACGGCGGCAATCGTCTGGTAAACGGCAGCAACCCGAAAACCGTTTCCGAAACCCGTGCGCCATTCATGAAATGCCCGCGCGCCGCACGCGCGCAACCCTCTTTGTCACAATGCGTATCAGGACGACATCAGCTGAGTCACCGGTTTCACATCCATTGCACCGTCTTGCAACGCACGACCACCTATGAGGGGAGCGGTCTATGAAGACAGACTTTGCGGGCCTCATGAAGCGCTTCTCGGGCGCCATGATCCAGCCCATCATGTTCCTCGCGGTCGCCGGTATTCTGCTCACGCTGAGCGTCATCGCCCGCATGAGCATCTTCCCGGCACCCGTCGTCGCCGTCGGCGACTTCATGTACAACCTGATGATGAACGGCATGATCAACAACCTCGCCATCATCTTCTGCATCGGCCTCACCTGCGCGCTCGCCAAGAAGCAAAAGGGCGACGCCGCCGTGATCGGCCTCGTATCCTTCCTGTGCTTCCTCTATGCCAACAACGGCTGGCTCACCGCCACGGGCGGGCTCATCGAAGCGGAGTCGCTCGTGGGCACCGGTCAGGGCATCGTCCTCGGCGTGCAGGTCGTCGACATGGGCGTCTTCATCGGTATCATCCTGGGCTCCATCAACGGCTGGCTCTTCAACAAGTTCTCCGATGTGCGCTTCCCCGACGCGGTCGCCATCTACGGCGGAACCCGCCTCGTCTTCATCCTCGCGGTCCTGGCTGCCGGGCTCGTGGGCATCGCGGCCTGCTACGTGTGGCCCATCGTGAGCGCCGGCCTCATGAGCCTCCAGACCTTCATCGAGCAGTCGGGCAACATCGGCCTGTTCGTGTATGGCTTCCTGAACCGCATCCTTATCCCGACCGGCCTGCATCACCTCGTCTACATGCCGTTCATGTTCTCGAGCGTGGGCGGCGTGGCCGAGATCGCTGGCCAGGAGTACGTGGGTGCCACCCCGATCTACCTCGCCGAGATCGGCAATATCGGCGCCATCACCCAGATGGACCCGTCCGTCAAGTACATGCTCTTCGGCTTTGGCAAGATCTTCGGCTCCATCGGCACCGTGCTCGCCTTCGTGCTCACCGCGAAGCCCGAGAAGCGCGCCCAGACCCGCGCCCTGCTCATCCCGGTCCTCGTCTGCGCCGTCGTGGCGGGCATCACCGAGCCGCTCGAGTTCATGTACCTCTTCGTCTCGCCGCTGCTCTTCCTCGTGCACTCCATACTCGACGGCCTGTTCCAGGTCATCCTGTTCGTGGCTGGCTACGGCGTGCAGCTCTCTAACCTCACGACGATTTTCTCGAGCCTCATCGTCGTCCCCATGGAGCTCTCGCACGTGTGGGTCATCATCCCCGTCGGCCTTGCCGCCATCGTCGTGTGGTTCCTGGTCTTCCGCTTCCTCATCCTGAAGCTCGACCTCAAGACACCTGGTCGCGAGGATGACGGTGAGGAGATCGACCTCTCGCAGATGAATGCGCAGACGGTCGCCGCGGCCAAAAAGGGTACCGCTGCCGCCGCGAGCGCCGAGGAGGCCCTGAGCGTGCAGCCGATCATCGACGGCCTCGGCGGCCCCGAGAACATCGTGAGCGTCATCAACTGCTTCACCCGTCTGCGCATCGATCTCAAGGACATGGAGAAGATCGACGAGGCCACCATCAACCAATACCCCAACAAGGGCATCGTCAAGGGCAAGGGCAACGTGCAGATCATCATCGGCATGAAGGTCCAGGACGTGTGCGAGCGCGTCAACCACGCCCTCGGTCGCGAGATGGAGTAGCGCCCGTAGGAGCACACCCGCACCCTACCTGAGCGTACGGGCGGTACCCCGCAGACTACCAGTCCGACCGGCAGCGCATCTGCTCGGCACCGTCCCCTCCTGCGCTCACCGCACCAATCCCGGCGCGCCGCGATGCGCCTTCACCCCGCGGCGCGCCCACCCGCACCACCCCTGTGTATCAATGCCGCCTCGCGCGGCTCAAAGAAAGGAGTCACCATGGACGAGAACAAGCGGTTCCGCATCTGCATCGTGGGAGGCGGTTCGCGCTACACGCCCGGCATCTTGAAGATGCTCGTGGCCGAACAGGAGCGCTTCCCCATCTCGACGATCGTGCTCTACGACAACGAGTACGAGCGCCAGGCACGCGTGGCCGAGTACGGCCGCATCCTCATGCGCGAGTACTACCCGGCGTGCGAGGTCGTGGACACCTGCGACCCCGAGGAAGCCTTCACCGGCATCGACTTCGCCTTCATGCAGATCCGCGCCGGGCGCATGAAGATGCGCGAGCAGGACGAGAAGATCGCCCTCAAGCACGGCTGCATCGGCCAGGAGACCTGCGGCGCGGGCGGCTTCGCCTACGGCATGCGCTCGGTCCCCGCCGTGTGCGACATCATCAAGGACATTCGTAAGTACTCCCCCGAGGCCTGGGTCCTCAACTACTCCAACCCCGCGGCCATCGTGGCCGAGGCCACGAAGCGCGTCTTCCCCGGCGACTTCCGCATCATCAACATCTGCGACATGCCAGTGGGCATCATGACCATGTACGCCCGCGCGCTCGGCCTCCCCGCGAACCGGCTCGAGGCTCGGTACTTCGGCCTCAACCACTACGGGTGGTTCACCGCGGTGCTCGACAAGGAGACCGGTGAGGACTACCTGCCGCGCCTCAAGAAGCTCTTCTCTACCCCGCCCGAGGAGCTGGAGCGCGTGGGCCATGAGGTCGACGCCAGCTGGGCCGAGACCTTCCGCTTCATGTCCAAGATAGTCCGCGAGTGCGGCGAGCACTTCATGCCCAACACCTACCTGCAGTACTACCTGTACCCCAAGCACATGCTGGCGCAGGAGAACCCCGAGTACACCCGCGCCAACGAGGTCATGGACGGGCACGAGAAGCGCACCTTCGAGATGATCGACGAGGTCATCGCCGCGGGCGCGCTCAAGGGCACGAAGCACGAACCCACCGATCGAGACTTCCTGGACGGCCACGCCACCTACATCGTCGACCTAGCCTACGCCATCTCGCACAACACGCACGACATCTTCCTCTGCATGACCGAGAACCACGGCATCATCTCGAACTTCTCCGAGGGTGCCATGGTCGAGGTGCCCGTGATGGTCGGCTCGCGCGGCGTCGAGCCCCTCAACGTGGGCGAGATCCCCACGTTCCAGAAGGGCCTGCTCGAGAACCAGTTCGCCTACGAGAAGCTCACCGTGGACGCCTGCCTCGAGGGCAGCTACGAGAAGGCATGGAACGCGCTCACGCTCAACCGCTGCGTGAACGACACCGAGACCGCCAAGGCCCTGCTCGATGACTACATCGAGGCCAACAAGGGCTACTGGCCGGAGCTGCACTAGGGTAGCCCCGGGTGCGCGGGGCACCGCATAACCTCGCACTTCTTGTGACGCGAGCCGGGGAGCCCTGAGGCTTCCCGGCTCTTTTTCGCACCAGGTGCCGGCGGCGTCCGCAGACGCGTCTGCGCACAGGGCCGAGTCCCGGCAGCCGCATCGCACGAAAGGAGACCCCCATGTCCCACGCCATCGCCCATATTTCGCAGAGCTACCAGGCGCTCCCCGTCTCGCGCAAGGCGCTCTGCATCGCCGAGCTGGTCGGCGCGTACCTCTGGCCGCTCTTTGGCATCGCGCTCGCCCTCGTGTTGCGCTGGCGCCGGGCACGGCGGCCCTACGCCTTCTGCGCGCTCGCCGGCGCCGTAACTGCGGTCGCCGTCTTCTGCGGTGAGTACGCACTCATGCTCGTCGTCAGCTAGGCGCTCGGAGCTGCCGGCCGCGCGTCTCGCCGCACGGCGGAGCGAATCGCTCCCTGACCGGGGCCTCTTGAGCGTCTTGCGGCAACCGCGCGCCGCGACCAACCTGCCGAGGCGCTACCCCTCTGCGGACGCATCCAGCGAAGCGGCAACCGGATCCGCCCCCGTCTCCTCAAGCAGCAAGAACCGCGCAAAGGCACGCTCCATGAGGGCCAGCGCCCCGGCAGCGAAGAGGTTGGGCTCGTAGGCGTTCAACGGCGACTTGTTGCTCTTGATAACGATGCCCACGCTCGCCGCCTTCGCCACGGGCGAGTCGGCATTCGCCGTGATGGCGACGACGTCGAACCCGCGGCGTGCGCACTCCCGGCACTCGGGCAGCAGCGCCATGCCGCTCTCGTTCACGATGAGCGCAAGGCCCACACCGCCGAAATCGATACCCGGCGCACCGCCCTGTGCACCCTGCACGCGGGACCCGCGGGAGCGCTCCCGGAGCATGCGCTCGCTCGCCTGGGCGATCGCCGAGGTGAAGGGCATGGCCGCAAAGCCCAGCTCGCCAAGGCGATAGATGAGCAGCTGGCGGCAAATCTGCGCGTCGCCCACGGCAGCTACGAGCACGCGGCCGCCACGATGTGCGGCAAGGGCTTGCGCCACCAGCTCGACCCCGGCATCGGGTGCCTCCGGATCGGCCGCGCGCGAACGGGAGCGCTGACTCTTAAGGTAATGGCCGAGCTGGGTCACCATATCACTCCACCCACGGTACCCGTAGCGCTTGGCGGCGCGGAATACGGCGGATTGCGAGATTTCCAACTCGCGCGCGACCGTCGCGAGCACCGGGCGCTCACCACGGCGGAGGGCGTCGCGCACCGCGCGGTACACGCTGCGGTCGATATCGCCCGGATGCTCAGCCATGGCGCCCCTCCGTTCCATCCGTCACGCCTCGCATCGTCGACACCCGCGCTTCACGCAGCACCCGGCCGGAGGGCGCAAGGCTATCCAGAGCACCGGGCGCCATCCCGACCCTTTCCTGCGAGCGCTCCGTCTGCCATCGCTCGGCATAGCAGCCGAGTGCCGCCTCAAAGAGCATGAGCACCTTGACGGGATACATGTTCATGGCCGTGCTGCGGTCGCCCGCAATCTTGATGAGCGTGTCCACACTCGTCACGCCCTCGTCAAAGAACGCATCGACGAAGGCCACAGTATAGAAACCCAGGCGTTTCACGCGCTCGAGCAGCCCTTCGTACACCGTGCGCACCTCGTCTCTCATCTGGACCGCATGCACCGGCGGGCGCAGGAAGAAAAACATCACGCCAGCATTGGGGCTGAGCGCCTTGAATAGGACGGCGTCGTACGAGGGACAGACGGGCAGGCCGAACATGTTGAGCTTGCGGCTCACGTACGCAGCGAGGGATGCCCCCGGCTCGCCGCCCGCATAGGCGACGTTCCCTTTGCCGCGGCACCGCGCGAAGCATGCCGCGAGGTCCTCGACTGCCTGGGAGAACGATCCCTCCACGACATGGCGCGGCAAAACACGCGCGCTGTGGATGCTCGACGTCGCCTGATGGCTGTACACGTAATCCTGGAAGCCCTCGTACCCGAGCTTCTGAAGCATCTTGACCACCGTGCTCTTGGCGACATGGCATTCTTCGGCAAGGTCAGAGAGGCTGACCTCCTCGCACAGAGCGTTATGGGAGGTCAGGGCCTCGAGCACCTCGCGCTCGGTGCCGGTGAGCCGCACGTCCATGGCCTCTCCCCTCGCGACGCGACCATATTGCCGCTACCAGTGTACGCCATTGGCGGCACGCGTAAGGGCGGCGCGCCACCTGCGGAGCGAGGACTGTTCCGGTAGCGTCCCACGCCCGGCGGCGCGATGCAGGCGCGGCGAGACGACGAACCCTAGCGCGGCGCGCTTGCACGCTCCACGTCAATCGGGAGCGAAAATCGGCGATAATACCGGCATGAGAAACGCGCGTATCCATATCACGGGAATCGTCCAGGGCGTGGGCATGCGGCCCTTCGTATATCGCGAGGCCGTGGCCCGCGGTATCGGCGGCTGGGTGCTCAACGCCGGCGACGGCGTCCACGTGGAGGCGCACGCGCCTAACGACGCCGCGCTCGGTGCCTTTGTCGAGGCGTTGCGTAAGCACGCGCCCGCGGCCGCACGCGTCGACGCGGTCGTGATGACGGAGGCGCCTGCGGCAGGCAGCGCACCTGGAGACACTGCCGGAAACGCAACCTCCACGCCCACCCCCGGCAACCGCTTCCGCATCATCGCCTCAGACAGCGACGGCGCGCGCACCACCCTCGTCTCGCCCGACATCGCCACCTGCCCCGACTGCCTGCGCGAGCTCTTTGACCCCGCCGACCGGCGCTACCACTACCCCTTCATCAACTGCACCAACTGCGGCCCGCGCTACACCATCATCCGCGCGCTCCCCTACGACCGCGCCCAAACCTCCATGGCGCGCTTCCCCCTGTGCCCCGCCTGCGCCGCCGAGTACGCCGACCCGCTCGACCGGCGCTTCCACGCGCAGCCAAACGCCTGCTTTGCCTGCGGTCCGCACCTCACCTGGCGCGAGCGCGACATGGACCGGGCCGTCGTCGGCACCGACCTTGCCGCAAGCGACGGCATCATCGACCGGTGCGCGGCGCTGGTAGCCGAGGGTGGCATCGTTGCGATCAAGGGTCTCGGCGGCTTCCACCTGGCGTGCGACGCCGCCGACGAAGGGGCTGTCTGCGAGCTGCGTCGGCGCAAGCGCCGCAGCAACAAGCCGCTTGCCGTCATGGTGCGCGACCTCGCGGCTGCCGCGCGCCTTTGCCAGATAGATGACGCCGAGGGCGCGCTTCTCACCGGCACCGTTCGCCCCATCGTGCTTCTCCAGCGCCGCACGACCGATGCCGCGCGCGGCGACGCGTATGTCCGCGACGACGTATCCGGCAGCGCCGCCGCACTCGCCCCCAGCGTTGCCGGGGACCTGCCCGAGCTCGGCATCATGCTCCCCCACACCCCGCTTCAGCACCTCCTGCTTGCCGCCTGCGAGGCGCACGGCGTCTCCGCCCTCGTTATGACGAGCGGCAACGTGAGCGAGGAGCCCATCGAGACCGACGACGCCCTCGCGTGGCGCCATCTGGTCGATGGCAGGCTCGCGGACGCCCTCCTCGGCAACGATCGCGCCATCCTCGCGCGCTTTGACGACTCCGTCGTGCGCGTTATCGACGGGACCCCGTGCCTCGTGCGCCGGGCGCGCGGCTACGCGCCCCGACCGCTGCCGCTGCCCGCCGCAGGAGCGAGCGCTCCCCCCGCCATCCTCGCATGCGGCCCCGAGCAGAAGGCGACCCTCGCCCTCACGCGCGAGCATGCCGACGGCTCGGCGGAGTGCCTCGTCTCACAGCACATCGGCGACCTCGAGAACGCAGAGACGTTTGACGCCTGGCACGCCACCCGCTCGCATATGGAAGCGCTGTTCGACCTTCATCCAACCGCACTCGCCTGCGACCGGCACCCCGCGTATCTCTCGAGCCAATGGGCGCGCCGCGAGGCGGAAGAGCGCGGGCTGCCGCTTGTCGAGGTGCAGCACCATCACGCGCACATCGCGAGCGTGATGGCAGAGGCCGCGTCTCGCGGCGAGCTTGATCCGGTGGCGCGCGTCGTGGGGCTCGCGCTCGACGGCACGGGCGCGGGCGACGACGGCTCGGTATGGGGCGGAGAGGTGCTGGTCGCAAGTCTCACCGGCTACCGCCGCGCCGCCCACCTGAACCCATGGCGGCTACCCGGTGGTGCCGCCGCGGTGCGCGACGCCCGCCGCTGCGCATACGCGCTGCTCGCCGCACATGGGCTGCTCGAGCATCCGGGCGCGGAGGCGCTCCTCGCCACGTTTGCCCCGGACGAGCGTGTCCTGATTCATACGATGGTCGAGCGCGGCCTCAACAGCCCCCTCACCAGCAGCATGGGGCGCTTCCTCGATGCACTCGCCGCGCTGCTGGGAATCTGCGGGCGCGCCACGTACGAGGGCGAGCCCGCCATCGAGCTCGAGGCGGCGGCCCAGCGCGCAGCACGGCATGGAGGGCAACCAGCCGCGGCGCCCGCCATCGCGCTACCCGGCGCCGCGGCTACGCCGTCCGACACCGAAGGCACGCCAGACATCACCATAGACTTCCATCCGATGCTCGTCGCCGTCCTCGATACCCTTGCTGCCGGGGCAGACCGCGACGCGCTCGCCCTCGCCATCCACCATGCCGTCGCGCGCAGCATGGCAGACACCGCAGCGCGCGTTGCCCGGCGCGAGGGCCTTGCCACCGTCGCGCTCTCGGGCGGCTGCTTTATGAACCGGTTGCTGCTCACCGAGATTGCGCGGCGCCTCTCCGCTGCGGGGCTCATCGTGCTCGCACCGCGCGACATCCCCGTCAACGACGGCTGTATCGCCTACGGACAGGCTGCCGTCGCCCGTGCCCTCCTCGCCGGCCAGCATTAGGCACGCAAGCGGCATTCCGGATGCCCCAGTGCGCCATTCAACACGCCATGCTCAGGTCCTCACCCGCGCGCGCTCAGGTGTACCGGGGGACACTGCGGAGCCCCTGCTCAGAATCCGGATGGGGAATCTCCCTCTTGCCCAGGCACCGTCCGACAGAAGACCACAGAGAACCACCACCCTCCGGTTGCTCAAACGCTACCGGAGGGCTACCATTCTTAGCCGGATAACCCGGCGGCCGCACGCCGCCCTGACGGGCCTTGCGCCCAATGCAATTCGCAGGTCCCGCGCCGCGCGCGCCAAACGGGCCCGCCCAGACCGGGGCGCCGCCGCGCCCTTGAGGAGGAGCCATGTGCCTCGCTGTTCCCGGTAAGATTCTCGCGCTTCACGAGGGCGCGCAGGCAACCGTCGACATGATGGGCGCCACGCGCAACGCGTCGGTGCGCCTTACGCCCGACGCCGCGGTGGGCGACTACGTGCTCGTGCACGCCGGCTTTGCCATCGAGGTCATCGATGCCGAGCAGGCGCGCGAGACCATCGAGATCCTGCGCGATCTGGAGGAGCTCGAAGCCGACGAGCTTTCCGGCGCCATCGCGGGGGCCTAACCGATGCCGACCATCGACTTCGCCGCCTTCCGCGACCCGGACCTCGTCCGCGCCCTCGTCGCACGCATCCGCACCACCCTCGGCGACCGCTCCCTCAACCTGATGGAGGTCTGCGGCACCCACACCGTGAGCATCGGGCGCTACGGCTTCCGCTCCCTTCTGCCGGCCGGGCTACACCTGCTCTCAGGTCCCGGATGCCCCGTCTGCGTGACCGCCAACGCCGATATCGACCATGCCGTCGCGCTCGCCCGCGTGCCGGGCGCCATCATCACCACGTTTGGCGATATGATTCGCGTCCCCGGCTCAACCTCGTCGCTCGCCGCCGAGAAGGCGGCCGGCCGCGACGTGCGCGTCGTCTACTCGCCCCTCGACGCCGTGGCGCTCGCTGCCGCCACGCCCGAGCGCGAGGTCATCTTTATGGGCGTGGGGTTTGAGACCACCGCGCCCGCCATCGCCGCGAGCATCCTCGAGGCGGAGGCGCAGGGACTCACCAACTTCTCGGTCTTCTGCGTCCATAAGACCACCCCGGCGGCGCTCCGCGCCATCGCCGACGATCCCGAGACCGCCATCGACGGCTTTATCCTGCCCGGCCACGTCTCCACCATCACGGGTCTCGCGCCGTATCGGTTCTTGGTGGATGAGTTTGGCATCCCCGGCGTCGTGACGGGATTCGAACCGGTCGACGTGCTCGAGGGCGTCGCCCGCCTGGTCGAGCTCGCCTGCAGCGGTACCCCCGCCATCGAGAACGCCTATCGCCGCGGCGTGCCCGACAGGGGCAACCCCGTCGCCCAGAAACTCGCGTCCCAAGTGCTCGAGCCCTGCGACGCCACATGGCGCGGCCTCGGGCGCCTGCCGCACTCCGGCCTCGCCATCCGCGACGCCTTCGCCCGCTTTGACGCGGCGCGGCGCTTCCCCGTCGCCATCGAGCCCACGCGCGAGGCCGCCGGCTGCCGCTGCGGCGACGTGCTCCGCGGCGTCATCGCGCCCACCGCGTGCCCACTCTTTGGGCGCGCGTGCACGCCGGAAAACCCCGTCGGCCCCTGTATGGTCTCGAGCGAGGGCAGCTGCGCGGCGTATTATAGATTCCGCGACTAGCGCTTGGCGACAAACCCCTCCCCGGCGATGGCGACGGCCTCGCCCGGGGCGCAGGGCAAAACCGTCTGCAGGCAACAGGCAAACGCAATGAGAGGAGTGCTCATGTTCAAGTCAAAAGGCCCCTTGGTCTGGATCATCTTGTCGGCTGTCACCCTCATCATCGCCCTCGTGCTCTTCCTCACCACGGGCAGCACGGAATGGAGCGGGCACTGGGAGTTTACGTTCTAGACCGCTCTCGAACAGCATGCGATGCGGCGCGCGCCGCAAGAAAGGGGAAGCGCGTGAGCGAATCCGCCGATACGGTCCTGCTCGGCCACGGGTCGGGCGGACAGATGATGAAGCGCATCATCGACGACGTCTTCTACGAGGCCTTTGGCACCCCCGAGCTCCTCGCCGGCAACGACGCCGGCGTCGCGGCGCTGGCGCCCACGGGCCGCATCGCGCTCTCGACCGATAGCTTTGTGGTGACCCCGCACTTCTTCCCCGGCGGCGACATCGGCCGCCTCGCCGTATGCGGCACCGTCAACGACGTCGCCACCTCCGGGGCGCACGTGCGCTACCTTTCCTGCGGCTTCATTTTGGAGGAGGGCTTCCCGCTTGCCGACCTGCGGCGCATCTGCGCGAGCATGGCGGAGGCCGCGCGCGAGGCCGGGGTCTCCATCATCACGGGCGACACCAAGGTCGTGGAGCGCGGCGGCGCCGACGGCCTGTACATCAACACCGCCGGCGTGGGCGAGGTGCCCCCCGGCGTCGAGCTCTCCGGCGCCGCATGCCGCCCCGGCGACGTGGTCCTTTTGTCCGGTACGCTCGGCGACCACGGCATCGCCATCATGAGCCAGCGCGAGGGCCTGGGCTTTGGCACCACCATCCAAAGCGACGCCGCGCCCCTAAACCACCTCATCTCCGCCGTCCTTGCGGCGGCGCCGCACACGCGTTGCTTCCGCGACCCTACGCGCGGCGGCCTGGCGAGCACCCTGAATGAGTTCGCTGCGGCGAGCAACGTCTCCATCGAGATCGATGAGGAGGCCGTCCCCGTGGCGGATGCCGTGCGCGGCGCGTGCGAGATGCTCGGCTACGACGTCTTTCAGGTGGCAAACGAGGGCAAGATGGTGGCCGTCGTACCGGCCGAAGAAGCCGACGCCGCCCTTGCCGCCATGCGCGACGCGCCCTATGGCGCCCGCGCCGCCCGCATCGGCCGCGTGGGCGAGCCGCACGAGGGCGCCCACGCCCAGGTGCGCGTTCGCACCGCCTGGGGCTCGACCCGCGTACTCGACATGCTCGTGGGCGAGCAGCTCCCCCGCATCTGTTAAGACGAACCCGGCACCCGCCGGCGAAGGGACCTTGGGCCCGCGCCCGCGCGCGCCGCCCGCATATTCCCGCGTGCGGAGACGCCACTTTTGACCTGTCCGTAGGATGCGGAAGTGGCATCTTCGCACACGGGAACAAAACGGACCCGGCAAAAGGCCGTGCAATGCACCCGAGAAGAAGGCCAACCACCGATCGCAACCAAAGGATCGCTATGCCGTACACTACCGTGATTTTCGATCTCGACGGAACGCTGCTCGATACGCTCGACGACCTCGCCGCCGCCGGCAACCACGTGTGCGCCGCGCACGGTTGGCCCACGTTCACGCGCGACCAGTACCGCTACAAGGTGGGCAACGGGCAGCCCAAGCTCATCGAGCGCCTCATCCCCGCCGAGTTCGCCGGTGACGGGCGGGTATTTGAGGAAACCATTCGCGCGTTTCGCGCCTATTACGATGCGCACAAAGAGGACCGCACGGCGCCCTACCCCGGCGTGCCCGAGCTGCTCGATACGCTCCGCGGCGCCGGCATCCGCCTCGCCGTGCTCACCAACAAAGACCACCCCGCCGCCGCGCCGCTCGTGACGCGCTATTTTGGTGAGCGCTTCGACCTCGTGCAGGGTCGCATCGACGCGTTTCCGCCCAAACCAGCGGCACCCATCACGCGGTACGTGCTCGATCAGCTCGACGCCGACCCGTCCCGCACGCTCTACGTAGGCGATAGCAACGTAGATGTCGCAACCGGGCACAATGCGGGACTCGCCGTAGCGGGTGTCGCCTGGGGCTTTCGGGGGCGCGCCGAGCTCGAGCAGGCAGGTGCCGAGTATGTGGTCGACACCCCGGCGGAGCTCGCCGCGCTTATCTTGTAGCGCGCGGTTACGCGCTCAGGCGCCAACTGGCAAATGCGCAGATCAGGCCGATGGCAAGCACCGCGAGGGCGCCCGATATGTCCACGAGCACGCCGCCGACGCCGCGGCGCTCGCGCCACTCGGTGAGCTCGCCTTGTGTCTTGCCCCACATGCGCCACAAGATGAGGGCAAAGCCCGCAAGACCCACCACGTTCTGCAGGAAGGCCTCGGCGCAGAGAAGGCCGATGAGGTTGCCCACGGCATAGCCGCCGTCGCCGTCAGCGTAATGGCGGTATGCGAAGCGCAAGATCCACGCCGCCAGCGGCTGCGCCATGGCAGCGATGAAGCTCACCACAAACCCGGGGTCGGCGCGCATGGCCTCCTCGAGACCCGTGCCGGAAAACGAGGAGTACCCCAAGAGGGCGAACGGGAAGATGACGAGCACGACCTGCACCGTGGTGACGATGCGCTTCGTCAGGCGCTCGCGCGGCGTGTCGAGGTTGCGCGCGCTCCGCTTAGCGGCGAGCGCGCGTTCCGACCGGGCGGCCTCGCGCGCCTCAAGCTCTTCGGGCGTGCGCTCGCGGCGGGCGGCGGCCTTCTGCGCCGGCGTCATCTTCTTCTTGCTCATGGCAACCCCTTTGGCTCTTAACTTGTTCGTACATGTTGAGTATACCGTAAAACTGCAGGTTACTCGCGAGATTTTTCAGGCTTCCGGCGAGAGGTTCTCACGGTTCTCGCGCAGGCTCTCACGCGCCGGAGCTAATGCAACGCCATCATGCTCCCGGCGGGCCCAAGAGCCCGCAAAAAGCCCCGGCAGCCCTGGAGGCAGGTTCCGGCGGCCGCGTCGCGCCTCCTTGCGCGGCACGGCCGAAAACCCACACCCCCAGAACCAACCGGGGCCAAAGAGGGGCGTCGGGCGCCCCTCCCTACGCACTTCTGGCGACTCAGCGCTTAGTGCAGCTCGGGCCAATAACCCTTGTTGGCCTCGATGAGGTCGTCCAGGATGAGCTTCGCCACCTTGGCGGAGGGCACCGTCTTGGAGAGGGTGAGGGCCTGCCACAGCTTCTGGTAGCTCCCCTCGACCCACGCCTGTACGACGAGCTTCTCGACGGAGACCTGCTGCTCCATCATGCCCTTCTGGAACTGCGGGATCGTGCCCTGGCAGATGCGCTCGTAGCCGTTCTTGCCCACGATGCAGGGCACCTCGACCATGGCGGTCGGGTCGAAGTTGAACACCGCGCCCTCGTTGGGGACGATGAGCAGGAAGCGCTCCTGCGTGTTCTCGGCGAGCGCGCAGGCGAGGTCCACGATGTAGGTGGCGTGCGCGTCGGCCTCAAAACCGCAGTCCTTCGCGGTGCCGGCGTCGATGATGCGCTGGCACTCACCGAAGACCTTCTTCTCGCGGCCGTCCATGACCTCGTTGGCACGGGTGTACTCGGGGTTGGAGGTCTCGACCACGTAGTCGGGATAGAGATAATACTTGAGATAGGTGTTGGGGATGGTATCCGGATCGACGGCGTACACGTCCTTCGCCTTCTCGAACGTATGGATCCAGCTCTCCTCCACGTGCTGGGCATGCTCGCCCGTAAGCTCGATGCCGTCCATGTAGCCGTTCTTGGCCATGTGGCGCTTGATCTCCGGCATGAGGTCGTTGCCGTCCTTGTCGTAAATCTTGCTCCACCAGCCGAAGTGGTTGAGGCCGTAGTAGCTGTACTGCAGCTCGCGACGGTCGCGCACGCCGCACATGTAGGCCATCTTGTCCATCAGGTCGACGGGCATGTCGCAGATGTTGATGATCTTGCTGTTGGGGCGGAGCACCCGGCAGGCCTCGGCGACGATGGCGGCCGGGTTGGAGTAGTTGAGCATCCAGGCGTCGGGCGAGTACTTCTCCATGTAGTCGAGGATCTCGATGACGCCGCCGATGGAGCGCATGCCGTAGGCGATGCCGCCGGGGCCGCAGGTCTCCTGGCCGAGGACACCGTACTTCAGCGGGATCTTCTCGTCCTTCTCGCGCATGGCGTAGAGACCCACGCGGATGTGGGCGAGCACGAAGTCGGTGCCGGTGAAGGCGGTCTCGGGATCGGTGGTGTAGCTGAACTCGATCTCCGGCGCGTTCTCGCGGAAGTAGATCTCGCAGGCCTTTGCCACGATCTCCTGGCGCTCGGCAAAGTTGTCGTAGAACGTGATCTTGTTCACGGGGAAGCGGTCGCGCTCCTCCAGCAGCATGAGGGCGATGCCGGGGGTGAAGGTGGAACCACCACCCGCGATCGTCACAGCGTACGAAGCCTTACCCATGGTTTCCTCCTAACACGGTGCCGCACCTTGCAGGCCCGCTGCGACCTGCGGCATGGCCGCAGCGGGATGGTACCTAGCGATCGGCGCGCTCAGCTGAGGCCGGGGCTTGCGCGCGTAGGCTCCGGCAGGCGACTTACTTGAGCAGCTGCTCAAAGGCGTCGCGAACCTTGGGAACCGACAGGCCGATGATGACCTGCATGTTCTTGCCGTTCTTGGCGATGCCGTGCGCGCCGATGGCGCGGAAGTTAGCATCGTCGGCAACGAGCGTCTCGTCCTTGACGTTCACACGCAGACGCGTGGCGCAGTTGGTGACGTCGACGACGTTCTCGGTGCCACCCAGAAGATCGAGGATGTTCTGCGCAAAGATCGCGCGCTCCTCGGCCTTGCTGCCCGCGACCTCCTTGGAGGCGGCGGCGCCGCCCTGGGCTGCCTTGTAGTCGGCCTTGGACTTGAGGGAAACCTCGACGTCATCGTCCTCGCGACCCGGGGTCTTGAAGTCGAACTTCAGGATGAGGAAGCGGAAGACCACGACCCAGATGGCGCTGAACACAAGACCGATGCCGATGGAGAGCAGGTACTGGCCGGCATACACGGCGCCGAGCGGCAGGAAGTCCCACGAAGCCATGGAGATGAGGCCGCCGTCGAAGATGCCCACCGTGCCCACGAGGTTCTGCACCATGCAGAGCGTGGCGCCGAGAACCGAGTGGACGACAAAGAGCTGCGGTGCGATGAACAGGAACGTGAAGTCGAGGGGCTCGGTGATGCCGCAGAGCATGGCGGTGAGACCGACCGGGATGAGGAGGGTCTTGGTCTCCATGCGGCGCTCGGGCTTAGCCGTAAGGTAGAAGGCGATGCAGACGCCGAGCGAACCGAAGACCTTCGTCCAGCCGGGGCAGGTGTAGGCAGCCCACGGAGCAGCCTCGGCGAGCGGCTCGCCAGAAGCGGCGAGCGTCGGCAGGATGGTGGCCCACTGCGGGTAGATGCCGCCGGAGACGGCCGCATCCGCATAGTAGAACGGCGAGTAGATGAAGTGATGGAGGCCGGTGGGGATGAGGATGCGCTCGAGGAACGCAAAGACCCATACGCCCGCGGCGCCCGTGGACAGGATGAAGCCCTGGAAGAGCTGGATGCCGTGCTGGATCGGCGGCCACACCGCACATGCGACGATGGCGCAGGGCAGCATCACGAAGAACGACACGGCGTACACGAAGACCGATCCGCCGAAGACGCCGAGCCAATCGGGCAGCTCGGTGTCGAAGAACTTGTTGTGGAGCATCACGGAGACGCCGGAGATGATGAGCGCGCCCATCATGCCCATGTCGAGCGTCTTGATGCTCGCGATGGTGGCGAGTCCGGTGCCGCTGGCAGCCTCGACGGAGAAGTCCACGCCAAAGACGCCGCCCCACTGCGACAGGATGGTGTTAACGAAGTAGTTGAACGTGAGGTACGCCGCGAGCGCCTCCATGCAGGCGCGGGCCTGCTGATGCGTGGCGAGCGAGATGGGCAGCGACACGCAGAACAGAAGCGGCATCTGGTTGAAGAGCGTCCAGCCGCCCTGCAGCAGCACGTTCCAGCAGTCGTACCAGGGGTTGCCGGCAGTTGCCATGGCCCCGAAGATCGCCTCGGTGGTGAAGAGCGTGCCCAGGCCGACCACGATGCCCGAGAAGGCAAAGAGGATGGCCGGGGTGTACATCGCACCACCGAACTTTTGGATTTTCTGCATCATGACAGAGAACCTCCCTTTCTCCCCGCGAGGGCACCAACCGAAGCGCCCCCGCGCGGTGCAGGTCTGAATCCATAAGCAGAAGGCGCGACGCGCCGGCTCGCGCACCTCCCCCTTGGGCGCCATAATACTCTCTGTTTGTCTAGACAACCTTATACCTGTCTAGACAAGCGATAAACGGTAGGAATTCGCCGGTGAACGGTCGGCCTTACTACCATCCACCTGGCTACTATACGGATTCTTGCCTTTCTACCTGCGTTTTATGCAAGTTGCCTCATTTCTTGTCAGATGCACGGGACGCAGCTGCATCGAGATTCCACTCAACGACTTTCGTCGTTCTATCAAAGTTTATATCTCATCTTGACTAGACAAGTTGAATTGCTTACCCTGTAGCTACTGCAATGCCCGACACCTCGATCGAGGCGCGGCACCCGAGTGCGGAGGGATCCCATGAAAAGCGCGATGTTCTACGGCAAGCACGATTTGCGCATCGAGGAGGCGCCCCGCCCCGCCGTCGGGGCGCACGACGTCCTCATCCAGGTTAAGGCGTGCGGCGTCTGCGGCACCGACGTCCACATCTACGAGGGCGACAAGGGCGCAGCCGACGTGACGCCGCCCACGATTCTGGGACACGAGTTCTCCGGCGTCGTGGCCGAGGTCGGCGCCGATGTCACCGCGTTTGCCCCCGGCGACCGCGTCTGCATCGACCCCAACCACCCCTGCGGCTGCTGCGAGCCCTGCCGCGACGGCATCAACCATTACTGCGAGCATATGACGGGCTATGGCACGACGGTCGACGGCGGCTTTGCCGAGTTCTGCGCGGTCGACGCGCAGCAGGTCTACAAGCTGGGCGACAACACAACGTTTGAGCAGGGCGCCATGACCGAGCCGGTCGCCTGCTGCCTGCACGGCATCGACATGTGCAACATCCACCCCGGAAGCTCCGTCGTGGTTATCGGCGGAGGCATGATCGGCCTGCTCATGCTCCAGCTCGCCCGCATCTCCGGCGCCACCAAGGTGGCCCTCCTCGAGCCCGTCGCCGGAAAGCGCGCGGTGGCTGAGAAGTTGGGAGCAGACCTCACCGTCGACTCGATCAACGAGGATCCGGCTGCAAAGCTCGCCGAGGCGGGCTTTGGCAACATCGACGTCGTCATCGAGTGCGTCGGCAAACCCGTCACCATCGAGCAGGCCATCCGGCTCGCCGGTCACAAGGCGACCGTCATGATGTTCGGCCTCACCAAACCGGACGAGACCATCACCGTCAAGCCCTTCGAGATCTTCCAGAAGGAGCTCGTCCTCACCTCGTCGTATATCAACCCCTACACGCAGCGCCGCGCGCTCGAGCTCATCGACTCGGGCCGCCTCGACGTCTCGAGCATGGTCCACGCCGTGGCGCGTCTCGAGGAGCTGCCCAACATCCTCGGCAAGCCCGAGCTGCGGGCCCTGGGCAAGTACATCATCTCGCCGGAGAGGTAACCTCCGGCACCTCGCGCGCGTCGCGGAGCCCTCTCCCCGCTTCACGCTCCGCGACGCCCCCCCCATCGCAGATTGCTTATCTGCATCCCTATCTGCCGTGCCCCGCCCACACGCGGGGCACCCCTTTATTGACGGGCTGCGAGCGACTCACTACCCTGTCACTTGTCTATACTTTTCACCCTCAGAAACGGACGTGACACCCGCTATGTCTAAATCCGTCTATCAAGATATCTATGCCGACATGCAGCAGGCCATCGAACACGGCGATTACCCCTACCAGTCGTATCTGCCCTCTGAGAACGAGCTCAAGGAGCTTTTCGGCTGCTCACGCACGACGGTGCGTCGCGCGCTCGCGGCGCTTGCCGCCGAGGGGTACGTCCAGCCGCAGCAGGGGCGCGGTGTGCGCGTCATTCGCGATGTCACCAAGCAACCGCCCCGCGGCGTGGACGGTCTCGAGACGTTCAAGGAGATCGCCGCGCGGCGCGGCTTCTCCCTCGTCACCCGCGTCAGCGTCTTCGAGATGCTCACTGCCGACGAGGCCCTCTCCTCCGTCACCGGGTTTCCCGTGGGCAGCGACCTCACGCGCGTGAAGCGCATTCGTCACGCCGACGGGGTTGCCGTGGGCAGCGACGACAGCTACTACCTGAGCTCGACCGTACTGGGCCTCACGCCGCAGATCGCCGAGGACTCCATCTACCGCTATCTGGAGGAGGACCTCGGCATCAAGATCGGCTCGGGCACGCGCGACGTGACCGTTGAGCACCCCACCAAAGAGGACCTGCGCTGTCTCGACTTGGGCGACTTCGATAGTCTTGCCGTCGTGCGCGGCAAGACCTACCGCATCGACGGCACCCTCATGGAGTACACCGAGACCAAACAGGTGCCGTCGTTCTTCGCCCTGCACGAGACCGTGCTGCGCTCCCGCGTCCGCTGAGGCCCGCACGTCGGTCGCAGCGCTTAGCCCGCGATGCGCACCACGGCTTTCACGATGTTCGCCTTGTCCGTCACGCTGCGGTCCATGGCCTCTTGCATATCGTCGAAACCGAAGACGTCCGTCACGATGCCCTTAAGGTTAACCTTGCCCGCCGCCACGGCGTCGATTGCCATGGGATAGATGTGGCGGTAGCGGAACACCGTCTTGAAGGTGAGTTCCTTATCGAGAACGAGGCTCATGGGCAACGTCATCTCGCCCGTCTTGGAATAACCCACGAGCACGATAGTCGATCCCTTTTTCACGAGGTGGATGGCCTGGCGCGTGGTGACCTCGGTCCCCGCCGTCTCGATGGCGAGGTCGGCGCCGGCACCGCCCGTGAGACGCATAACCGCCTCGATCGCGTCCTCCTCTGCGCCGTTGACGACGGCGTCCGCCCCCAGCTCGAGCGCCTTCTCTAGGCGCTTGGGCATGATGTCCACCACGATCACGCGGCTCACACCCTCGGCTTTGAGCGCCATCATGCTCACGAGGCCAATGCAGCCCGCCCCGAGAACGACCGCCGTCTGCCCCGCGTGCGCGCCACCCTGGTTGGCCGCATGGAAGCCCACGGCGAGAGGCTCGATGAGCGCCCCCTCGAGCGTGGAGACGTTCTCGGGGAGCTTGAAGCAGAGCGCCGCCTCGTGCGCAACATACTCCTGGAAGACACCGTCGACGGGCGGCGTCGCGAAAAAGACCACGTCGGGACAGAGGTTGTACCGGCCCGTCCGGCAGAACTCGCAGTGTCCGCAGGTCTTGCCCGGCTCAAGTGCCACGCGGTCCCCAACCGCAAGGTGGGTGACGTTCGAACCGACCTCCACCACCACGCCGCCCGGCTCGTGACCGAGCACAAACGGCGGTTCGACCACGTAATCGCCGATCGCGCCCGTCTCGTAGTAATGGATGTCGCTGCCGCAGATGCCCACGTACTCGAGCTTTACAAGCACCTCATCGGGGCCGGGCTGGGGGATGGGGCGCTCCTCGTATCCCATCTTGCCGATGCCCTCCATCACCGCGACCTTCATCGTGCCCTCCATCGCGCACTCCCTCCAGCATCCTAGGTAACTACTTTCTAAATGTATTTTAGGAAGTAGGTATACTACAGCTCTTTACCGGAAAGCTGTCAATACGCCCTCCACAAAGGGCCTGCATCATGCCGCGAGCGGTTCAGTCGAGCGTTTGGATAGCCATCTCGATATGCGAGAGGGCCGCACCGAGGGCGGAGGCGTCGCGCCCCAGGCGCGAGAAGTGAAGGTAGCCCGCATCGGACACGAATGTGTTGCGCGCAGCGACGAGCCGTTTGAGCGGGGCACCGCGCCGGTGGAGATAGGAGCCCAGATAGCCGCCTGCAATCACGTCGCAGTCTAGAGCCATGTGCAGGTTGTTCACCACCACGGCGAGCATCTCGAGATACTCCTCCCACACCGCCCTCGCCCGCGCATCACCCTCATCAAGCATCTGGAAAAACCGGTCCAAGTCACCCGCGGCATAGGAGGAGAGCATACGGGCAGAACAGTAGGCGTCCACACAGCCCGTCTTGCCGCAATAGCAGCTCCGGCCGCCCGGAACGAGCGTCATATGCCCGAACTCGCCCGCCCGCTGATGGTCGCCGCCCACGAGCGCGCCGTCATGGAAGACCGACCCTCCCACGCTGTCGCTGAGCGAGAGATAGACGAGCGTCCCATGCCGCGCGGGCAGCCCGCCAAAGCCGCTCCATAGTTCTGCGAACCCCGCAGCATTCGCGTCGTTCATAAAGGTGCACGGCACCCCCAGCCCCTCCGCGATGCGATCGGTGGCCACGTCCTCAAGTCCGAGCGCATGCGAAACGGTCAGCTGCGAGCCGTCGGCACTCACGATGCCCGGCAGCGAGACCCCTACCCCGCAGAGCCGCTCCCACTCCTCGGCGGGCACGAGCTCGTGCACCAGCACGCCCAACTCACCAAAATAAGCGTCGGTAAGCGAGAAGGGTCGCTCGCACACTATGCGGCCGCGCACCGCTCCCCGCAAATCCACGAGCACCAGGTTCGCCCGGCTCGCGGTGATGTCGACGCCCACCGCCACACGCGCGTCCGCCACCGGCACAAAGGCGCGCGCCTTGCGTCCGCCCGTCGAATGGAAGAGCCCCTCCTCGCGTGCCCAGCCCCTCGCCACGAGCTCGCACACGTTCTGCCTCACCGTGGGGAGGCTCAGCCCCAACTCGTGGGCGAGCTCCGTCTGCGAGGCGCGCTCGCGGGCCAGCAGGGCACGCAGCACGAGCACGCGATTGAACTGCCGCACATCCTTGTTGCTGGCGGGCGCTGCCATAGTCAGGCACCTTTCTGACTGGCCGGGATTCTCGAGGAGCTTGCCAGCACAGGATACCACGCGCATACGGGCAAAACGCAAACCAGCCGCCCCGAGCGCCGCAAGCTGCTTGTCAACGCGCGGCAGCGGGGCCCGTCTCGGGCAGCGGCAGGCGATGCTCGCCCGGGTGCTCGTTATCGCGGAACTTCCCCGTCATGGCCTCGACCTTGAGGCGGTAGACGGTCGTTGCCGGCACCGTCTTGGGGTTAAAGGGAAAATCATCCTCGTGGTAGTGGCGCATAAGGATCTTGAGGCCGGCGACCTTCTGGTCGTCGGGCACGATCTCGATCGTGCCGCGGCCGATAACGCTGCGGTACCCCATGGTGCAACTCATGCGCTCGTCGTAGAAGATGAAGCGGTGGTCGCAGTCGACCTCAAACGACGCGCGGGGGTCTTGGGCGATGAGCTCGAGCTTCTCGCCGCGGCGCGCGCTGTGAAAGTAGAGGTAGACCTCGTCGCCCTCAACGTCGACGCCAAAGTTGAGCGGCACGATATAGGGGACGCCCGCGGCCGGGTCGTTGAGCGCGATTCGGCAGACGTCGCAGTCGCGCAGGATGGCGAGCTGCTGCTCCCGATCGGTGATTTCGCGGTCCGCACGAATCATGGTTCGGCCTCCTTCTGGGATGATGGGCGGCGGGGCACCGTCTCATACGCCGTCTAGCATAGCAGGCGCCGGGCGGATACCTCTAGCAGAGGGCGGGCGAACGCGCCGTGCGCGCCCGCCCGCCGATAGCGTAAGGATGGTGGCAGCTAGCCCCTTTTGGGGTCAGAACGCACCTGCTTAGTGCAGCTCAGGCCAGTAGCCCTTGTTGGCCTCGATGAGGTCGTCCAGGATGAGCTTGGCGACCTTGGCGGAGGGCACCGTCGCGGAGAGGCTGAGCGCCTGCCAGAGCTTCTGGTAGCTCCCCTCAACCCACGCCTGGACGACGAGCTTCTCGACGGAGACCTGCTGCTCGAGCATGCCCTTCTGCCACTGCGGGACCTGGCCCTGGCAGATCTTCTCGTAGCCGTTCTTGCCCACGATGCAGGGCACCTCGACCATGGCGGTCGGGTCGAAGTTCGACACGGCACCGTCGTTGGGGACGATGAGGAGGAAGCGCTCCAAGGTGTTCTCGGCGAGCGCGCAGGCGAGGTCCACGATGTAGGTGGCGTGCGCGTCGGCCTCGAAGCCGCAGCCCTCGGCGGTACCCTTCTCAATCACCTCGCGGCACGCGCCGAAGACGCGCTTCTCGCGACCGTCCATGACCTCGTTGGCACGGGTGTACTCGGGGTTGGAGGTCTCGACCACGTAATCCGGGAAGACATAGTACTTGAGGTACGTGTTGGGGATGGTGTCGGGGTCAAGCGCGTAGACGTCCTTCGCCTTGCCAAAGGTGTGGATCCAGGACTCGTCGATGTGCTGCTCCTGGCCGGGCTCGTGGCTGATGCCATCGAGGTAGCCGTTCTTGGCCATGTGCTTCTTGATCTCCGGCATGAGGTCGTTGCCGTCCTTGTCGTAGATCTTGGTGAACCAACCGTAGTGGTTGAGGCCGTAGTAGCTGTACTGGAGCTCGCGACGGTCCTTGATGCCGCACATCACGGCCATCTTGTCCATCAGGTCAATCGGCATGTCGCAGATGTTGATGATCTTAGAGTTGGGACGCAGCACGCGGCAGGCCTCGGCGACGATGGCGGCCGGGTTGGAGTAGTTGAGCATCCACGCGTCGGGGCTCCACTTCTCCATGTAGTCGAGGATCTCGATGACGCCGCCGATGGAGCGCATGCCGTAGGCGATGCCACCAGGCCCGCAGGTCTCCTGGCCGAGAACGCCGTACTTCAGCGGGATCTTCTCGTCCTTCTCGCGCATGGCGTACTTACCGACGCGGATGTGGGCGAGCACGAAGTCGATGCCGGTGAAGGCGGTCTCCGGGTCCGTGGTGTAGTTGAACTCGATCTCCGGCGCGTTCTCGCGGAAGTAGATCTCGCAGGCCTTGGCCACGATCTCCTGGCGCTCAGCGTCGTTGTCGTAGAACGTGATCTTGTTCACGGGGAAGCGGTCGTGCTCCTCGAGGAGCATGAGGGCGATACCCGGGGTGAACGTCGATCCGCCGCCTGCGATGGTTACCGCATAGGACTTCTCTGCCATGGTGGATCCTCCTTAGAATCCCGGTCGCGGGGCTTGTGGCTGCGCGCGCTCCGCTGCGACCACGGACGGTGCGGCGCGTATATGACACGGGCGGGGGTTGAGAGAGGGTGTACCCCTGCCCGAGGGTCGGCGCGAGGGCGCGGGCGCTCTGCTCGCGCCCTCACGAAAGGGGACAGATACTACATGAGTTTCTCGAACTCGTCACGGGCCTTGGCGACCTTGAGGCCGATGATGATCTGGACGGACTTGCCGCGCTTCATGCAGCCGCTCGTGCCGATGGACTTGAAGTCGGCGTCGTCGGCGACCTTCGTCTCGTCCTTGACGTTCAGGCGCAGACGGGTCACGCAGTTCGTCACGTCCACGATGTTGTCGGGACCACCGACGAGCTCCATGCAGGCAGCGGCGGTGACGGCGTAGGGGTTCTCAGCCTCGGCGGCGTCGAGCGCAACCGTGCCGTCGCCCTGCTTGGCCGCACGGTACTCGGCCTTGCTGCGGAACTTGATCTCCTCGTCATCCTCGCGACCAGGGGTCTTGAAGTCGAACTTCAGGATGAGGAAGCGGAACACCACGAACCAGATGAAGGTGAAGACCAGGCCGACACCAAGACCCATGACGTAGGTCATCCAGTGGTTCGCCCACAGCGGGATGAGGTTCAGGCTGGCGATCTCGATGAGGCCGCCGGAGAACACGCCCACGACACCGACCGCGTTCATGGCGACGGCAAGGGTTGCCGCGAGGGCGGCGTGCACGACGAAGAGCATCGGCGCGATGAAGAGGAACGTGAACTCGATGGGCTCCGTCACGCCGCAGAAGATGGCGGTCAGCGTGATGGGGATGAGCAAGCCAAGCAGCTCCTGGCGCTTCTCGGGCTTAGCCGTGAAGTAGAAGGCGAGCGCGATACCCGGGCAACCGAACATCTTGGACCAGGTGGTGCAGGTGAAGGCCGCATACGGGGCAAGCTCGGTGAGGGGCTTGGGGGAAGCGGCGATCTCGGGCAGCTGCGTGGCGAAGGCCGCGTAGATGCCGCCGTTCACCACGGCGTTGTCATAGTAGAACGGGCTGTAGAGCAGGTGGTGCAGGCCGAACGGAATGAGGGCGCGCTCGAGGAACGCGAAGATCCACACACCCGGCAGGCCCACGGTCGAGACGAACACCTGGAAGGCGCGGATGCCGTCCTGGACGTGCGGCCAGACGAGGCAGGCGATGAGCGCGGTCGGCAGCATGACGAAGAACGCGACCATGTAGACGAAGGTCGAGCCCGAGAACACGCCGAGCCACTCGGGCAGCTCCGTGTCGTAGAGCTTGTTGTGGAGCGCGATGACGATGCCGGAGATGGCAAGGGCGCCGATCATGCCCATGTCGAGCGTCTTGATGCTCGCGACCATGGCAAGACCCGAGGTGCCGCCGGTCTCGGCGCTGAAGTCTACGCCAAAGACGCCGCCCCACTGGGAGAGCATGGTGGACACGAAGTAGTTGAAGGTGAGGTAGGCAACGAGCACTTCCATGCAGCAACGGGCGTTCTGCTTATTGGCGAGGCCAATAGGAAGCGACACGGCGAACAGCAGCGGAAGCTGGTTGAAGACGGTCCAACCGCCTTGCAGGATGACGTTCCACACGCCGTACCAGAGCGTGTCGGGCGCCGCGAGCGGGCCAAAGATTACCTCAGTGGTAAACAGCGTGCCGAGGCCGATGACCACGCCGGCGAATGCAAACAGCAGCACGGGCGTGAACATGGCTCCGCCGAATTTTTGGATTTTCTGCATCATGGCAGGTAATCCCCTTTCCCCGGTATGCACGACCCAGGCGATGCGTCGTGCATGCAAGCAGACTCTTGCACAAACGCACCGGCTGCGGCGTGGCGCCCCGCGGACAGCAGCTTGTCCGTACAAGTTATGATGCCATAATGCTCTTCTTGTACGTACAAGTCAATCTTGTTCGTACATGTTTTTCACATCTCCGGCAAACGGCGTGTTTTGCCCGGCGAACGGTTTTCTACGGCCCCGCGGGGGGGATCCCGCGCGGGACGGCACGCCGAAGCAGCGCGCAAGACGAACGTCCCATCGCGGTTTACGCACCGCACGCGCCATTTGACACCGCCCCGCCGTTGCTCCACACTCACTATAAGTTGTACGTACAGGAGGACCTCATGCCTAAAGCCGTCTTTATGGACATCTATCACGACCTGCGCGAGAACATCGAAGATGGCACGTATGGCTACCAGTCGTTTTTGCCCTCCGAAGCGGAGCTCACCCAGCTCTTCAACTGCTCGCGCAGCTCGATCCGCCGTGCGCTCGGCATGCTCGCCCAAGACGGATACGTGCAGGCGCAGCAGGGCAAGGGCGTGCGCGTCATACGCAACCCCACCATCGTCAACCCCGCGGGCTACAACGGCCTCGAGACCTTCAACGAGCTCGCGCGGCGGCGCGGCTTTGTGGGCGGTACGCAGGTCCTCGTCTGCGAGGAGCTCACCGCCGGCGACGCACTCGCCGCGCAGACGGGCTTTGAGGCCGGCAGCCGCCTTGCCCATATCTTGAGGGCCCGCACGGCGGACGGCCGCGCCATCTCCACCGACGAGAGCTATTACCTCGCCAGCGAGGTGCCCGGCCTCACACCCGAGATCGTGAAGAAGTCCGTGTACGAGTATCTCGAAGGGGTGCTCGGCATCAAAATCGCCACCGCCCGCCGCATCATCACCATCGAGGCCGCCACTGAAGCCGATGAGCGCAACATCGACCTCGACGGGTTCAACGCGGTGGGTGTCATGCGGTCGCACACCTTTGACGCCGACGGCATCATGATCGAGTACACCGAATCGCGCCAGCGACCCGGCTTCTTCTCCTACAACGAGACCGCTGTGCGCCCCGTGCACTAACGGAGCCGCCGGAAAGGGCGCGAGGGCGAACCGGCGCCTCCGGCACCCGCGCCCGCACGCTGGGGACGGGCGGGCGACGCGCCCGCGCCACGCAGCCTCCCGGTATAATAGCCCCACCCGCTCTAGCGGGCCAAGGCAACCGAGGAGCGCATGATGGACCCCTTTGACATCGTCCTTATCGCCGCCATCGCCCTCGTGTGGGGGACGGTGCTGGCGAGCATCTGGTACACGCGGCAGGCCGCGCGCAGGGCGCGCGAGGAGCAGGGCCTCCGCGAGCAGGCGGCGCGCGAGCTTGAGGCGCAGCGCGCCGAGATCGCCCAGCTGCGCGAGGCACTCGGCCTTTTGATGCAGCGCGCCACCACCGAGGCGGCGCTCGGCCAGCAGCGCTACGACGCCCTCGCACGCGCGGTCGCCTCCTCGGGCGAGCGCGCCGACGGCGCCCGCCGCGAGACGACCCAGCAGCTCGACGAGAACCGCCGCGCCCTCGATACGCGACTCGCTCAGATGACCGAGGCCGTTACCGGCCAGCTCACCGCTGTGCGCGGCAGCCTCGACCGGCAACTCGCCGACATTCGCACCGACACCAATACGCAGCTCGACCGGATGCGCACCACCGTGGACGAAAAGCTGCAAAAGACCCTGAACGACCGCATCACGCAGTCCTTTGCGCTGGTGAACGAGAGCCTCGACAAGGTGGGGCGCGGCTTGGGGGAGATGCAGAGCATCGCGGCCGACGTGGGCGGCCTCAAGCGCGTGCTCGCCGGCGTCAAGACGCGCGGCATCTTGGGCGAGGTGCAGCTCGGCGCCATTCTTGCCGAGATGCTCGCCCCCGGGCAGTACGACCGCGACGTGACGACCGTCCCGGGCAGCGCCAACCGCGTCGAGTTTGCCGTCAAGCTCCCCGGCGACGCGGGAGCGCCCATCTACCTGCCCATCGATGCGAAGTTTCCCGCCGATACCTACGAGCACCTGCGCTCGGCACTCGACGCCGGCGACGCCTCCGCCGCCGAGGCCGCCTGGAAACAGCTCGAACGGCGCCTCAAGGACGAGGCGAAAGACATCCGCGACAAGTACCTCGCACCCCCGTCGACCACCACCTTCGGCATCCTCTTCCTCCCCTTCGAGGGACTCTATGCCGAGGTCGCCGGCCGCCCCGGCCTGCTCGAGGAGCTGCAACGCACCTATCGCGTCAACGTTGCGGGCCCGAGCACCATGGCGGCGCTCTTGAACAGCCTGCAGATGGGCTTCCAGACGGTGGCGATCCAGCAGCGGGCGAGCGAGATCCAGACGGTGCTCGCCGCCGTCAAGACGGAGTTTGGCACCTATCAGACCATGCTCCGCCAAGCGCAGAAGCAGCTCGGGACCGTGTCCCGCACCGTCGACACCCTCGTGGGGACACGTTCGCGCGCCATGGAGCGCAAGCTGCGGAGCATCACCGAGCTCGACGACCCCGCCGAGGCGGCGCGCATCTTAGGGGTTGCGGACGACGAGCCCGCAGACGGCGCACCCGCCAGCAAGGAGGACTGACATGCCACGTGAGACCAATGCCGCCAAGCGCGCCCGCGCCGTCGAGGTCTGCGAGCGCCTCAACCGCCGCTACGGACCGGTTGAATGCTTTCTCGACCACGCCAGCCCCTTCCGGCTCGTCATCGCGGTCCTGCTCTCGGCGCAGACGACCGACGCGCAGGTAAACAAGGTCACCCCGGAGCTGTTCCGGCGCTGGCCCACGCCCGAGGCGATGGCGTCCGCCACGCCGGCCGAGGTCGCCGAGGTCATCAAGTCCCTCGGCTTCTACAAGACCAAGGCCAAGCACGCCGTCGAGTGCGCGCAGATGATCGTCGCCGATTACGGTGGCGAGGTGCCGGCAGACATGGAGGAGCTCGTGAAGCTTCCCGGCGTCGGCCGCAAAACGGCCAACATCGTGTTGAACGTGGCGTTTGGCATCGTGGAGGGCATCGCGGTAGACACCCACGTCAACCGCATCGCCCATCGCTTGATGCTCTCGCCCAAGACCCATGCCAAAGAACCGCTCAAGACCGAGCAGGACCTCCTTAAGATCTTGCCGCGCGAATATTGGAGCCAGGTCAACCACCAGTGGATTAGCTTTGGCCGCGAGATCTGCGACGCGCGCTCGCCCCGCTGCGACATGTGCCCTCTGGCCGACCTCTGCCCGAGCGTCCGCGTGTAACGCCCCGTCGCTTGCGATGCCCCGCGGACAGCGCCCGCGGGGCATCTCCCCCTACTTCCCAAAAAGCTCGAGCCATTCTGTCACCTGCGCCCCCAACCCGGCAACGTGATCCTGCACGCGTGCGGCGAGGTCTGCCAGAAGCCCGCTCAGCTCATCGGGAGAGGCTCCGTTATAAATGCAGGTAAGAAGGTAGCTCGCCACAAACAGGAACACTAGGGCGACGGGAACGAGAAGGATGATGGCAAGGGCGCGCAGCACGACCGCGAGCTTGCGCCGCCGCGTGCGCCGCCTGTCGTAGGCAAGCGCCTCCTGGTACTGCTCTTGCTCGAGAGAATACGAGCGGTCCGGGCGCGCCTGCGCGGACGCCTGTAATGCCGCGGATTCCGTGGCGCCGGATCGCACCGAACGGCGCGCGCCATCCGCCTGCCGTCCCGCAGGGCCCGCCGGCGCTGACGTCTCGTTTTGCGCAACGTCGCCCGTCGATCCACCGGACGCATCCTCCACCACAAGTTGACGGGGCGGTACAAACAACGGCTCGAGCGGCCCTCCCGCAGCGGCCGCCCGGCGCCGAGCGCGCATCTCGTCCGTCTCGATAAACAGGTCCATGACACAACCTCCTCATCAAGAGGAGTGCGGAGACGGAACCCTCAGCATGGACCCCTGGGGGCGCGTTGTCAAGAACCGGTCGGGCGGCGAACGATGGCCGCCGTGCGCGGCATACGGCACGCATGGCCGCCGGACACGCAAGGTAAGCGGCATGTTCTGGGTGCGCGCGCATCGACACGCCGACGGCGCGATACCAATAAGGTCCCGCCCGGAACCTCGGTACCTGCCGCCGACGCTTACGCGCGGGGTGAAACCGAGACCGAACGGGACCTCCTCAGCCAGTCGGTACTCAGACCTTAGTAGTTAACGACCTGCTCCTCGAAGTAGCTCTGCGGATGAGCGCAGACGGGGCACAGCTGCGGGGCGGTGGGGCCGACGTGCAGATGCCCGCAGTTCAGGCACTTCCACACCTTCACGCCCTCGCGATCGAAAACCTCGCCCTTCTCGACGCGCTCGGCGAGCTTGAGATAGCGCTCCTCGTGCGCCTTCTCGACGGCACCGACACCGCGGAACTTGGCGGCGATCTCCTTGAAGCCCTCCTCGTCAGCGGTCTTGGCGAACTCATCGTACATGGTGGTCCACTCGTAGTTCTCGCCCGCCGCGGCGTCCTTCAGGTTGTCGAGCGTGCCCGGAACCGCACCGCCGTGCAGGTACTTGAACCAGAGCTTCGCATGCTCGGACTCGTTGAGCGCGGTCTCCATGAAGATGTTCTGAATCTGAACGTAGCCGTCCTTCTTGGCCTGCGAGGCATAGTAGCGATACTTGGTGTGCGCCTGCGACTCGCCGGCAAACGCGGTCTCGAGGTTCTTCTTGGTCTGGGAGTTCTCAAAGTCCATAGGTATCCCTTTCCCTTCTATGAGAACGATACGTCACGCGCAGGCGATGCGCGCATAACAATGTATACCCAATAACCCCGCCCCACCTCTTATGATTTACGGTCCATAATTGCTACGTAGTTAGCCTCATTTAACGGATGGCCCCGTGAACCGTGCTCACGCACCCGGCATCGCCGGAGCTGATGCACCGGCGCGAGAGGCACCGGATTCATGCACGCGAGCGCAGTTCGCTAGGCGATGGACCAGCGGCCATCTTGCGCGACGCAGAAGCCCTCTTGGGTGAGCTTGGCGAGCAGCTCCTCCGCGAGCCCGCGCTCGACGGGACCGCGCCCCGCCTTGGCCTCAAACGCATCGAGCCCCGCCGTCACCTCGGCGGTGGTAAGCCCGCGCGAGCCGTCCTCGCGCGCCGCAAGCAACAGGCGCACCACCTCGGCGCGCTTCTGACGACGCGACCCCTCAAACGGTTTTTGGCGCACGTGCCCGGCGGAACGACGCGACGGGTTGGGGATGGTCTTCTTAAGATACGCGCCGTAATCGAGCAGCGCGTAGTACCAGTTGCGCGGCGTATCGTCGGCATCAAGCGGCGTGGCGAAGGGCGCGACATCATGTGCGGCACCTGAGGTGAGGGATGCGCCCGCAGAATCCGGAGCGCCTGCCCCGCCATCCTCCCCCGCGGGCGCCGCAGGGCACGTCGCCTCGATAAGTGGAACGAGCTCGCGATCCGGAACGCCCGGCACGTCGGGAAAGAAGTGATGCAGAAACACGGTGCGCACGTTGGTCTCGAGATAGACGCCCGGCAAGTCGAACGCGAAGGCGCGAATCCCCTGCGCCGTCGCGGGCCCGATGCCCGGCAGCGAGATAAGATCCGCCGTCGCAGACGGGAACACGCCGTCGAAGCGCTCCATCACCTGGCGCGCCGCCTCGTGCAGGGCGAGCGCGCGGCGGTTGTACCCCATGCCCTGCCACTGGGCGAGCACGTCGGCCACCGGCGCCTCGGCAAGCGCTGCGAGCGACGGAAAACGCTCGAGCCAGCGCGGCAGGTGCACCTCTACGCGCGGCACCTGCGTCTGCTGGAGCATAACCTCAGAGAGCCAGATGATATAGGGATCGCGCGTGCGCCGCCACATGAGGTCGCGATAGCGGGCCGTGCCCTCGGCACGCATCAGCTGACGAAACGACGAGACCTCCATCGCAGGTCCTAGCGCGTACCCTCGAGGTTCCAATGGGGGCCGCACCCCGCATATGCGCAGAAGGCATCGCGGTCGGCAAACTGCGCGTCCACCGCGGGGAACCGCCGGTGATGGACGACATCGTCAAGCGAGACCGAATCGAGATAGTTGGCCACAAGCTCGGTTAGACCCGTCCAAAGCGGATGGTAGCAGCAGGTGTCCATGCGCTCGCAGCATCCGTCGGACGCGGTGCAATCATTGAAGTAGAGCGGGCCCTGCACCGCCTCGACCACCTGGCGAACGGTCACGTCCGCAGGATCGACCTTAAGGCGCATGCCGCCGTGGACGCCGCGCAGGCTCTCGATAATGCCAGCTTGCACCAAACCGTGCTGGATGGAGCGCGCGAAAGAATAGGGGACGTTAACCCGATCGGCTGCGGTGCGGACCGACAGGAGCGTACCCTCGTTCTCCACCAAGATGGAAAGGATGCGCAGCGCATAGTCCGTCTTTCTGGAAATATCCATGTCGTCCCCTCACACCGCCGCGCCCAAACGGCGGGCGCGACATCGCGCGCCCGTGTGAGCAGGCGCCTCGATAACCAAATTGATACGCGCTAGGTACTATACCATCGGGCGGCACGGGGCACGCATTCTGCATGGATTGTCCGCGGGGCGCATGCCCTGTCGCGGGGCCCGGGAAGCGCGTCGCGATAGCAAAAGACCCTGCCCGAAGGCAGGGTCTCAAGCAGTCAATGGCGGGAAGTACGGGGCTCGAACCCGCGACCTCCGACGTGACAGGCCGGCGCTCTAACCAAACTGAGCTAACTCCCCTCAGCAAATGCTGCGAGAGCTAGTATACACAGAAGCTGTTTGCGGGCGCAAGTACTTTTTTGAAAAACTTTTTGGACCGGCGAGCGGGCCGTGACCGTGGGCGCACCGCGGGCGGCACCTGCGGGGCAGTCCCCGACCGCGACCGACCAAGTCATCAACGTTTCTCTAAATCGACTCTTGCCGGACGCTCTCGGACTCCCCAGCGCCCCAACCGTACATTACCGCGTACATTGCCGCGTGTTTTGCCCGGGCCCCGGGACATTTCTCGCGGCAAAGAACCCGGCAATGTACGCGCGAATGTACGGTGCGCAAAATGGCAGGTAGAGGGGTGTACATTTTCCCTCGCAATGTGCCCGTCCGCGGATTTGGGCTCCCAGAACGCGTTTTCTCATACATTGCGCGCGATATTGTACCGACGCCCCGGCAAAAGGGCTCGCAATGTACGCCGTGCGGCTAGCGGTAATGTACGTAACGGCGCACTTGGTGGCGAGGCCGCGGGTAAGCGGCCGGCGCGCCCGCTAAGGACGGTCGACGGGACGGCGAATCGCGAGGCAGAGCGCCCGCACGCAGGCGCAGCGCCCCAAAGAGCGATACAGAGGGCGCAAGATATCCCTTGCGCCCGTATCCCCTAACGCCCCTATGCCCAGGCGCTCTCGAGCTTGATGATCTTGACGAACTGAACGGCGCCCTCGCCCACGTACATACGCGCCATAGTGGGCGTCGCCGAATCGCGCGGGCTGGTGGCAGAACCCGGGTTGATAACGAGGCACCGCCCCTGCTCGGCGATGCGCGCCCGATGCGTATGGCCGCACACGCCCACGTCGATCGCGCCCACGGGCAGATCCTCGCGATAATGCGAGACGGCAAACGTCAGGCCCTCGTACTCAAACGTGTTGAGGCGCTTGAGCGCGGGCTCGTACTCGTAATAGTACGTATCGTTGTTGCCCAGAACGGCTTTGATGGGGGCGATGGTCTGAAGCATCTCCCAATCCGCCTCGGACGTGATGTCGCCCGCATGAATGATAAGGTCGGCGCCTTCGAGCGACGCCAAAAGGGAGCGCGAGAGCCTCCCGTGCGTGTCGGAGATGATATCGATGCGCTTCATATCGCGTACATCCTTTACTCGGCTATCCGAGCTGGGAGTGTAGCATATCTCCTGGATGGCGACAGATTCCCCATGAGTGTCCCCGATGCCCAGCCAGCGGCGTATCGCGGCACCGAGCCCCATGGCGGCCTACAGGCTGAGCGCCTTTTTAAGCGGCACGACGCGCCGGCGCGAGACGGGCACGCGCTCGTCGGTCCCCGTGATACCGAGCTGAATGGCGCCCGAGGGCACCGTCTCAACGTCCTCAACGCAGGCGAGGTTGACGATATAGCGGCGATGCACGCGGAAGAACCCGAAGTCACCGAGCTTCGCCTCGAACTGGGCGAGCGATGTGGTCGAGAGGAAGCGGTCGTCGTCGGTAAAGATGCAGGAGTAGTCATCCTTCGCCATGATGTAGCGAATCTGGTCGACGGGAATGAGCACCTTGCGGCCGCCCTTTTCCACCGGGATGCGCTCGATGCTCGACTTGGACTCGGGCTGCGGCTTCACATGGCCGGCCACTTTGGCGAGGGCGTGCTCGAGGCGGTCCTC
>DVMF01000080.1 GCA_018715125.1 Candidatus Coprousia avicola
GTGAGGTTGAGCTTCGCCACATCCACCTCGCCCGGCTCGTTGGCGATCCAGCGGATGTCCGTGTAGCCCAAGGGCTGCCTGCGCACGCCCACGTGGTACTCGCTCTTGAGCCGCTGCTCGAGCACGTCGAACTGCAGCTCGCCCACCACGCCCACGATGACGCTCTCCATGCCGGCGCCGAGCTCGCGGAAGATCTGGATGGCGCCCTCTTGGGCGAGCTCCTCCATACCCTTCACGAACTGCTTGCGCTTGAGCGTATCGACCTGCGACACGCGCGCGAAGTGCTCCGGCGCGAACGTGGGGATACCCGCAAACCGCACGCGGCGCTTGCCCGCGCAGAGCGTATCTCCGATGGAGAAGATGCCCGGGTCGAACAGGCCGACGATATCGCCCGCGTACGCCTCGTCCACGATGGCGCGGTCGTCTGCCATCATCGCGGTGCCCGTGGCGAGCTTGATCTTGCGGCCGCCCTGCACATGATAGGCCTCCATGCCGCGCTCGAACTTGCCCGAGCAGATGCGCACGAAGGCGATGCGGTCGCGATGGTTCTTGTCCATGTTGGCCTGAATCTTGAAGACGAATCCCGAGAACTCGTCCGCCACCGGGTCGACATCCTCGCCGGACGCCGCATCGGTGTGCGGCCCCGGCGCGGGCGCGAGCCGCAGGAAATCGGCCAAAAACGGCTCCACGCCAAAGTTGGTGAGCGCCGAACCGAAGAACACCGGCGAGAGCTTGCCCGTGCGCACGGCCGCAAGGTCGAACTCGTGGTCCGCACCGTCGAGAAGCTCGATGTCGTCCATCAGGTTCCGATGGTTCTCCGCGCCGATGAGCTCGTCGAGCGCAGGGTCGCCCAGCTCCGCCTCGACCTCGGCCACCTTCTTGGCGGCGTTGGCGCGCCCGTCGCCCTCGAAGGCGAGCACGCGGCGGCTCGCACGGTCGAACACGCCGCGGAAGGTGCGGCCGTTGCCGATGGGCCAGTTCATGGGGTATGTGCCGATGCCGAGCACGTCCTCGATCTCCTCCATGAGGTCGAAGGGGTCGCGCGTCTCGCGGTCGAGCTTGTTCACAAAGGTGAAGATGGGGATGCCGCGCAGGGCGCAGACCTTGAAGAGCTTCACCGTCTGCGCCTCGACGCCCTTGGCGCCGTCGATGACCATGACGGCGGCGTCCGCCGCCATGAGCGTGCGGTAGGTGTCCTCGGAGAAGTCCTGGTGGCCGGGCGTGTCCAAGATGTTCACGCAGCAGCCCTGATAGGTGAACTGCAGAACGGACGAGGTAACGGAGATGCCGCGCTGCTTCTCGATGTCCATCCAGTCGGACACCGCGTGCTTGGCCGAGCTCTTGCCCTTAACCGAACCGGCCGACTGGATGGTGCCGGTGTAGAGGAGGAGTTTCTCGGTGAGCGTGGTCTTGCCCGCGTCGGGGTGCGAGATGATGGCGAACGTGCGGCGCGAGGCGATTTCCTCGGCGAGTGTAGACATGCGGTACCTTCCTGCATCGTGCGTGAGAACCCGGTGTATTGTAGCGAGAAACGCCCGCTGGCGAAAACCGGCCCGCATCCGGCACACGCGGGCGACAAATTCTCGTGAGCCGCGAGCGCTCCGGCGACGTACCATGGGTGTGCCGCGGCAGCGCCCGCGCGTTGCCCGCCCCACCGCACCCGAACAAATAGGAGCCCCATGAAGCCCTCCATCTCTGCGCCGCGCCCCTTTGACGAGCAGCACTACCGCGAGGAGCGCGCATGCTGAACCTCGTTCTGGTCGAGCCCGAGATCCCCGCCAACACGGGCAACATCGGCCGCACCTGCGTGGTCACGGGGACGCGCCTTCACCTCATCCGGCCGCTCGGGTTCTCGCTCGACGACCGGGCGCTCCACCGGGCGGGGCTCGGATACTGGCCCAATCTGGACGTGCGCGTCTACGACGACTGGGGCGCGTTCCTCACGCAGAACGGCCTCGCCGCATGCGGTCCCGAGCCGCGCCTGCACCTGCTCACCAAGAAGGCCCGGCAGCGCTACACGGATGCCGCATACCGCGACGGTGACTATCTCGTGCTGGGAAAGGAGAGCGCCGGCCTTGCCGAGGAGCTCCTCGCCGCGTATCCCGCGAGCTGCGAGCGCATCCCCATGCTGCCCGACGCCGCCTCGCTCGAGAACGCCGCCACCTGGCAGCGCCCCGCCGACGAGGACCTCGCGCACGAAGCGCTCCGCCGCACGGACATCTGCGGCAACTTCATCGATCCCGCCGACTACCGCATCAGCGCGCTCAACCTGTCGAACGCCGCCGCCATCGTACTCTACGAGGCGCTGCGCCAAACGGGGTTCGCCGACATCGAGGCCGCCGGGCCGACGGCCTAACCCGGATCGACGCCCACGGAGCTCCCTCGGCGGCAAGCGGGGTATATCTCCTTACATCCCGCTCGTGAAAGGAGCCCCGTATGGACGAAGTCCTCGCCTATCTCAAGCAGCACGAGACCTATTTTCTCGCGACCGTCGACGCGGCGGGCAACCCGCAGGTGCGCCCCTTTGGGACCATCGCCCGCTTTGAGGGGCGGCTCTACATCCAGACCGGCAAGGTCAAGCCGGTCTCGGACCAGATGCTCGCCCACCCGCGCATCGCCCTTTGCGCCATGGGAGACGACGGCACGTGGCTGCGCGTGGAAGCCGACGCCGTGCTCGACGACCGCCTCGAGGCGCGCCAGGCCGTGCTCGACGCGCATCCCGAGCTCGCCGGCATGTACGCCGCCGACGACGGCAACTGCGAGGTCTTCGCGCTCGAGCGCGCCACCGCGACGTTCTCGTCATTTACCGCGGAGCCCCGCACCGTCACGTTCTAGGCCCGCCCGCGCCGCCGCGGGCTAGCAGCCAAACAGCCGCGCGGCGGCGGCCATCTTGTCGGCGATGTGCACCCCAAAGGGGCAGCGCGCCTCGCAGGCGCGGCAGGCGATGCATGCCGCCGCCGTGGTCCCCAGCGCGCGATAGTGCTCGCACAGCGAATCCGGCACCTCGTCGTACATGGTCGCCAGGTCGTAGAACTTGTTGACGCTCGCGATGTCTATGCCCCGAGGGCACGGCGCGCAATGGCCGCAGTACGTGCAGGACCCGAGGTAGGCATGGCGCGGCGCCCCGGCGAGCACGCGGGCGTAGTCGCGCTCCTCTGCGCTCGCGGTCTCGTAGGCGACGGCGTCTGCCACGTGCGCGGGCGTAGAGAACCCCACCATCACGCTTGCCACTGCGGGGCGGGTGAGGTCGTACTCCAGGCACTGCGCCGGCGTGAGCGCCACGCCAAACGGCGAGGTCGCCGCATCAAACAGGCGCCCGCCCATATAGCCTTTCATAACGGTGATGCCGGTTGCCGTCTCCTCGCAGAGCGCGTAGAGCTCGGCGCGCTCGGGCGTCATACCGTCCAGCGCCGACGCCGCGCCCGCGTCGCCAAAGTAGTCGTCGAGGTTCTCGGTCGCGGGCATCATGTCAAAGGCGGGGTTCACGCTGAAGAGGATCATCTCGATGGCGGGATGGAGCGCCGCGCGCTTGGCGATGGCGGGATTGTGGGTGGAAAGGCCGATGTGGCGGATGGTCCCCGCCGCGCGGAGCTCCTCGACGTAGGCCATAAAGGGACTCGGCGCCTCCGGCGTGCCCACCGCCTCCGCGTACTCGGCCGGGCTGTCGACGTAATGGATCATGCCGAGGTCCATGTAGTCGGTATGGAAGCGCCGGAGCAGGTCCTCGAACGCGGGCCTGACCACCGCGAGGTCGCGCGTGCGCACGTACTGACCATCCTGCCAGGTGGAGCCGATATGCCCCTGGATGACCCATCGCTCGCGCCGGCCCTCGAGCGCGTCGCCCAAATTGGAGCGCCGCGTGGGGTCGGGCATCCAGCAGTCGAGAATGTTGATGCCCGCTGCCTCGGCGGCGTCCACCACCGCACGAGCCTCCTCGGCCGTGCCGTCCATCCACTCGCCGCCGAAGCCGATCTCGCTGACCTCAAGCCCGGTGGCGCCCAGTGTGCGATAGCGCATGCGAACCTCCCCTAGCCGCCCTACGATGTTCCCCCTATTATCGCGCAGCGGGCCCCGTCCGGCGACCGGCGGCGCAACGTTGGAAGCTTAAGAGGCGCGCCTGGGAGCACCCGGAAGCACTCGGAAGCACGTCTTTAGAGTGCCCTGCCGCCCGCACTCGCGCGCGCGGCGGTTTTTCGCTATACTTCCCTCTGCGGGCGATTGGCGCAACGGTTAGCGCAGGTGCTTTACACGCACAAGGCTGGGGGTTCGAATCCCTCATCGCCCACCATATGCAACGTATCCGAACCCCCGGACGGCGCCGCCGTTTGGGGGTTCGCCTTATCACAGGCGCCCCTAGCATGTTCGGGCCTCGAATGGGCCTCAAATCGAGTGGCCCCCGCGCAAACGGGCGCCCTCGAGCAGAAATGCACCAGCGTGAAGAGGTTTCTCGAGCGCACGTAATGCACCGGTTGGAAATGCGGTGCCCATTTGAGGCCCGAACCCTCAGCTGCCGCCGTCAGCGGGAGAGCTCCGGCGTCCAACCGACCGTGGGCCTCTCACCCGCGAGCACCTCGCCGATGGTCGCCGCCGCACCCGCGAGCAGGCTGTTCTCGCTCACGGTGAGCTCCATGTAGCCGCCGGCCCGCATGAGCTCGCGTATCACCACGGCGCCCGCGAGCATGACCGGGGCGCGCTTGGGCTGGATGCCCGGCAGCGCCGCGATCTGTGCGGCCGTCAGCTTGCGCATGCGGTCGATGGCGCGCTCCACCTCGAGCGCGGAGAGCGTGCGCAGATGCACGAACGAGGAGTCGTACGGCACGAGCTCGTGCGTCATCGCCACCAGCGTGGTGACGGTGCCGCCCACCGCCACCAATCGGTCGGGGCGCGTCGGCTGCCCCTCCCAGTACGCCTCGAACTGTGCGCGCGCCCAGCGGCCCGCGGCGAGGATATCCGCCCCCGCGGGCGGATCGCCCGCAAGAAAGCGGTCCGTTACCCTGCGGCAGCCGATATCGAGGGACTGCAGCCGGTCGAGCTCGAGCTCATGACCGGGCGCGCAGTAGCTCCCCACCACGATCTCGGTCGACCCACCGCCCGAATCCGCCACGGCGATGCGCTCGTCGGGAAAATCGTGCGCCACCCCGAAAAACGTAAGGCGCGCCTCGATCTCGCCGGGGATGACCTGCGGGACAAGCCCCAAGTCGCGCAGCTGTCCCAACAGAATCTCGGCGTTGGCGGCATCGCGCGCCGCGCTCGTAAGCGTTGTCGAGACCCCTTCGGCACCAAACGCGCGCGCCTCCGCCGTAAACGTGCGGCAGGCGTCGACCACGCGCGCCACCGCCGCCTCGTCGAAGCGGCCGGTCGCGTCAACGCCCTGGCCCAGATCGGTTATCTCGGTATGCTTGCGGGCGGCGAGCACGCGCCCGCCCGCGACCTCGGCAAGCGAGAGCCGCGATGACACCGTCCCGATATCGATGGCGGCAACCCGGCGCGTCACCGTCTCACCATCTGCCATAACCGACCCCACCTTTCAGCTTACGACGCCGAGCCGTCTCCCGTGGAGGCGACTTTCTGGCCCGAGGTCCCTTGGAAGAAGAAGATCGTATCGAGAAGGCGGACGTACCAGGGGGCGTTGTCGACGACGGCGCGCTCGGCCGCCTCCGCCTCGGCGCTTGTCGAGGGCTTGTCGGTCGTGGCGGAGGACGTGTCGCCGGAGCTGTCCGCATCCGACCCGTCCGTCGTGCCGGCACCGTTCGACCCGGCCGCATCCTCTGAGTTCTGCGAGGCGGCGTCCGTTGAGGCGCCATCGGTCGCGCCCGCTTCATCGGTCGCGCCCGCTTCATCGGTCGCGCCGGCGCCTTCGTCTCCCGCCGCCGCATCGCCCTCGGCGCTCGCGTCGCCCGACGTGTCATCGAGACCCGTGACGTCGATGGCGATCTCGCCCGGCTTGACGAGGCCGAGGTTCTCGCGCGCGATGTCCTCGATGCCCTCGGTGGAGAGCAGCTGGTCGACGTCCTCCTGCAGGCTCTCGTTGTACTGCTGGCGGATGTCGTACTGCTGGCGGAGAATCTCGCCCGTGCGATGGGCGATGTAGAGATCGCGCAGCGGGAAGTAGAGGCTCGCGCCCACGGCGACCACGACGAGCAGGTAGAAGACCACGCGGTAGGGACCGGTCGTTATCGTGTAGAGCGCGCGGACCACGCGGTTGTCGCTCGCATAGCGCATCAGCGCGCCGTTGCGCGCGCTGCGAGCGCGCGCCCCCTCTCGGGAAGCGCGGCCAGAGTGCGCGGCAGAGCCCGGTCGCCCCGCACCGCCGGCGCGGGGGGCGCGGGAGGGGTAATCGCCGCCGCGGTCGCCTCGCGCATGCGTAGCCGCGGTACGGGCCGCGCGCGGCGAGGCCGCCGTTCGCGACCGGTCGCCGCCCGCACGCGGTCCGCGGCGGGCCTCGGCGTTCGCCCGGCGCGCAGCCTCGGCAAGGTTGCCCGTCGCCGCGGCGTCGGCGGGGGTGCCGGCGCGCGCAGCGCCTCGAGACGATGCGTTGTTGCGAAAGATGTTCATGGGCGCCTTGCTGCAATTGAGATGTGTATGCGCCCCTTCGTTATACCACAAGGGCACCGGCAAAACGCCGCGGGCGGACGGCTCGGCACGATACCTCCCCATCCGCCCGGCGGTCAATCTTCAGCCGCTCCCGTGCGACAGCGCACGGGGCGCGCCGCTACCGCAGGTTGTAAAACGCGGTCCTGCCGGCGTATTCAGCCGACTGGAACAGCCCGTCCTCGATGCGGATGAGCTGGTTGTACTTGGCGATGCGGTCCGAGCGGCACGGGGCGCCGGTCTTGATCTGGCCGGCGTTGGTGGCGACGGCGATGTCGGCGATGGTGGTGTCCTCCGTCTCGCCCGAGCGGTGGGAGACGATGCACGCGTAGCCGGCGCGCTTGGCCATCTCGATGGCCTCGAGCGACTCGGTGAGCGTACCGATCTGGTTCACCTTGACGAGGATGGCATTCGCCGCGCCGAGCTCGATGCCCTTCTTCAGGCGCTCGGTGTTGGTGACAAAGAGGTCGTCGCCCACCAGCTGGACCTTCTTGCCCAGGCGCTCGGTGAGCTTCACCCAGCCGTCCCAATCCTCCTCGGCCAGACCGTCCTCGATGGAGATGATGGGGTACTTCTCCACGAGCGCCGCCCAGTAGTCGATCATCTCGTCGGTGGTGAGGGTGCGGCCCTCGCCCTTGAGCTCATAGGTGCCGGTCTCGGCGTTGTAGAGCTCGGTTGTGGCCGGGTCCATGGCGATCATGAAATCATCGCCCGGCGCATAGCCCGCCGCCTCGATGGCGCGCACGATGTACTCGAGCGGCTCCTCGTTGGTGGCGAGGTCGGGGGCGAAGCCGCCCTCGTCGCCCACGCCCGTCGCGTGACCGGAGTCCTTCAGCACGGACTTGAGCGTGTGGTAGACCTCGGCGCACCAGCGCAGGCCCTCGGTAAAGGTGGGAGCGCCCACCGGCATGATCATGAACTCCTGGAAGTCGACGTTGTTGTCGGCGTGCACGCCGCCGTTCAGGATGTTCATCATGGGGGTGGGGAGGGTGTGGGCGTTGACGCCGCCCAGATAGCTGAAGAGCTCGAGGTCGGCAGACTGCGCCGCGGCGCGCGCCACGGCAAGCGACACGCCGAGGATGGCGTTGGCGCCGAGGTTGCCCTTGTTGGGGGTGCCGTCCGCCGCGATGAGCGCGGCGTCGACGGCGCGCTGGTCGAAGGCGTCCATGCCGATGACGGCCTCAGCGCACTCCTTGTTCACATGGTCGACGGCCTTGGTAACGCCCTTGCCGAGATAGCGGCCCTTGTCGCCGTCGCGAAGCTCGACAGCCTCAAACGCACCGGTGGAGGCACCGGAGGGCACCATCGCGCGGCCGAACGAACCGTCATCGAGCACGACCTCCACCTCGACGGTGGGGTTACCGCGCGAATCGAGGACCTCGCGCCCGTAGACATCCAGAATCTCACTCATGGGGTCATCCCTTCTCGTCATGTCAGACCGCTAAGGTTAGCCTGACTAAACTTTTATCAGTATGCCCGAATTTTCCCACCCGATGCAGGAGATTCCGGATTTTTGCACGAGGCGGACACGGGGGCGCCTACGCCGCTCCCGCGCCCTCGGCGCGCTCGGCCTCCTTCACGGCGTCCCACATGGCGTTCAGCTGCTCGGTGGTGAGGTTCTCGACGGGGATGCCCGCGGCAAACGCGGCCTCCTCGATGGCGGCCCACCGCCGGCGGAACTTGGCCGTCGAGGCCCGGAGCGCGCGCTCGGCATCGATACCCTCTTTGCGCGCCACGTTTACCAGGGCAAACAGCATATCGCCGAACTCAAGCTCGCGCGCGGCGCTGCCCGGCTCCTCAGCCTCGAACTCGGCGCGCTCGGAAGCGACCTCATCCCACACGGCATCGACGGAGTCCCATTCGAACCCCACCTTCGCCGCGCGCTTGGAGACCTTCTGCGCCTGCATGAGGGCGGGAAACGCCCGGGGCACGCTCTCGAGCAGCCCCTCGGGGCGCGAGACGCCCTCCCCCGCCTGCGCCCGCTCGTCCTTCTTCACCTGATCCCAGATGTCGAGCACCTCGCCCGCGTTTGCCGCGCCGCGGCGCGGGCCGAACACGTGCGGGTGGCGGCGGATGAGCTTCTCGTTGAGCTCGCGCACCACGTCCTCGATGGTGAACGCATGCGCGTCCGCGGCGATCTGGGCGTGCAGCATCACCTGCATGAGCACGTCGCCGAGCTCCTCGCGCAGATGCGCGGCGTCACCCGCCTCGATGCAGTCGACGGCCTCGTAGGCCTCCTCGATCATGTTCTGCGCGATGCTCTGATGCGTCTGCTCCCGGTCCCACGGGCAGCCGTCCGGTTGGCGCAGGCGCCAGATGGTCTCGGTCAGCGCGTCAAAGGCGTCGCGGGCGTCGGCACGGGTCGAGCGATCGCGCTGCGGCGCGCGAACCACACCGCCAAAGGGGTCGAGCATCGCCTACGCCTCCTCAAGCACCGCGTGACGGAACGCCTCCGCCACCGGACGTCCGCTCTCGTAGATACCGTAGCTGTTGCTGCCGTCCTTAGGGATCGAGACGCTGCCGGGATTAAACGCCCAGATGGTGGGTTGATCGGGCACGGGCTCGCTCACCTTCACGTGCGTGTGGCCGTACAGGATGGCGCTGCCCGCCGGAAGCGCGGGCAGGTTCTCGACGCTGTTGTGGAACCCCGCACCGTACACGTGCCCGTGCGTGAGGAAGAGCGTGCGGCCCTCCTCGTCCACCAGCTCGGCGTAATCGGCCATGCAGGGATAGTCGAGCACCATCTGGTCGACCTCGGCGTCGCAGTTACCGCGCACAGCGATAAGCGCGCCCTCCTCCGCCATGCGGTTGAGGATGGGGATGACCCGCTTGGGGGCATAGTCGCGCGGAAGATCGTTGCGCGGACCGTGATAGAGCAGGTCGCCCAGCAGCACGATACGGTCCGGCTGCTCGCGCTCGACCGCCCGGACGAGGCGCTCCGCCCAATAGGCGGAGCCGTGGATATCGGAAGCGATGAGAACCTTCATGGGAAGCCTTCCTCTAGCGATGCGCTCACCACCGCAGCGGGCGCTATGCCGCTGCGGATGCGGTGCCAAACGCCGCTATTGTACCCGCAACGGCCCCGCACGGGCGCGGGTGCTGGAGCCTCAGGGGCCCCGCTTCTGCCTTCTCGCTCCGGACTTGCGCTTCCGGAGGGCCGCCGCCTGCTGACGACCGTGCCCGCGTCTTACGGCACGCGCTTGCAAGAATGGCAGAAAACCACTCCTCGACAGACCGCGTTCGAACTCTTGAGTGACATTCTTCCCTTTTGATGCCCCCAGGGCTCCCAATCTGGCAGAAAACCACTCCTCGTTGGCGCGCGGCCATCAAGAAGTGGTTTCCCGTCATCATGAGGCCCTCGGGGCTTGGGGCCTCAGGGCCTCGGGCCCCAAGCCTACAGGTAGTCGCGACCGATCAGGCGCGTGAAGTAGTCCATCATCTGCCAGGACTCGGCATCGAGCGTGCCCTTAAGGTAGGCGCGTACGTCATCTGCCGTCACGCGGTCGGCGCCGCGCTCGCCCATCCACGCCGCAAACGCCGTTCGCGTCTCATCGCGCTTCTCTGCCGGCACGGACCCGAGCATCGTCCACAGGATGTTTTTCGCCTCGCGGTCCCATGCGAGATCCTCGAGCACACCCGGCTCGCAGTCCGCCTCAAGTTGGGCGCGACCGGCGGCGAGCGTTTCGAGGGTGACCTCATCCGGATCGGCCGAGAGGCCCATGCGCGCATACTGCTCGGCGGGCGCATCGTTCTCATTCATGAGGCGCACCATGGCGCGGGCCAGGCGCAGCTCCGTCTCGGGATCGTCGATGACCCGTGTCTGACCGGGATCTGCCGCCACGTCGTACAGCTTGTTGCCGTAGTAGGCGCCGTTGCACTCCGTGCCGCCCACCGGCACCTTGAGAACGGGGCAGCCCTTGGTGAAGCGGAACGGGTCGACGAGCGTCGCCTCGCGCATCTCGGCAGGGCTGAAGATGGCGCGCATGTGCGTCGGCATCAGGGTGTACTCGTAATTCTCGCCGTTGTCCATGGTCACCGGGCCGCGCATATAGGTGTAGCGGCCATCGGTGATACAGGTGTAGCTCGCATGCATGCCATAGAGCCCGTAGGTACGCACCGGCTCATCGCGCTCGATGACGGGCATGAGCGGGCGCCCCTCCATGTCCTCGGGCACAGGCAAGCCAAAATAGTCGAGGATGGTCGCCGGGAGGTCGATCGTCTGCACGAGCGAGCTGCGGTGCACGCCCGTCACCTTGCTGCGCGGATCCCAGATAAAGAGGGGCGTGTTCACGATCTCGTTGTAGAGCGGCATCATCGTCTTGCCCCACCAGCCGTGCTCGCCCAGAAGGAAACCGTGGTCGGTGTTGACGATGAGCAGGGTGTCGTCCCAGAGACCGTACTTATCCATCTTGTCGAGAACACGGCCCAGATAGGCGTCGCACATGGTGATAAGCGCGGCGTAGAGGCGGCGCACATGGGCGACGGTGGCATCGTCCTGAAGCACCGCATCGTAAGGCGGCCAGTCGGCGGGCAGTCCATCGTAGTCATCCGGATACAGATCGCGGAACGCCTGCTGCGCGAAGAAGGGCTCATGCGGGTCGAAGGTCTCGATTTGGAGGAACCAGTCGTCCGCATCGTGATTGGCATCGATAAAATCGAGACCGGCGGTAAACGTCACATCCTGCGGCATCTTGTGCTGGTCGGTACCGATATAGGCCCGGTTCATCGCGTCATGGCGCTCCAGGCGCTGCCTGATGGGATGCGGCGCGGCCGTAGCCGAGAACAGGTGCTCGGTTGCCTCCATGCCGATCTTGGCCTTCCAAGGATCGCCTTCTTGGCCGCGCGTGCACTCCCAGCTCTCGTAGCGCGTGTGATACGTCGCGCCCCCGTCCTCCCAATAATGCTGATGGTCGGAAACGAGATGGCTGTAGATGCCGTTGTCACGCAGGATCTGCGGCATAGAGTCGTCGAACGGCTCCAGCGGACCCCAACTGCGGTGCAGGAAGTTGTAGCGCCCCGTGTGGAGTTCGCGGCGCGCCGGCATGCAGGGCATGGATCCCGCGTAGCTGCAGTCGAAGGTGACGGCATGCTCGGCAAGCCGCGTGAAGTTGGGCGTCTGGACCCAATCGCAACCGTAGGGCTCGAGGAAGTTCCTCGTAAGCGTATCGTACATGACCATAATGGCTTTCATAAAGCTACCTCCTTATGATCGCGAACATCAGATGTGCTATTCATCGATACCGTTGCCCGCAAGCTCGGTCTCAGCCGCCTCGTGGCGACGACGGAGCTCCTCGCTGATGGCAAGCGAACGCTCATCCGTAAGACGGTACATCTTTGTGAACACGATAACGAGCAACATGAGCACGCAGGGAGCAACCCAGCGAAGCGCAACGATTGCCCCGTTGACAACGGGGGTCTGCGCTTGGTTGGCGACGTAACCAAGGGCACCGATGACCGCGACGGGGAGCGCCTGGCCGAGCGCCTGGCCAAACTGGTTCATAAGCTGGACGGCGGCCTGCGCCAGACCGTTGGCACGCACGCCGGTGTTGTACTCGCCCCAGTCGACTACGTCAGGAATCATAGCCCACATGAGCGTACCGACCACGCCATTGAACAGGTTGGCTATGGAGATGAACAGGGTGAGAATCGTAACGGAAGGGTTGGGGATAAACACGACGAGCAGATTGGGCACGATGGCGGCTGCCGCAAAAGCCATCATCGAGCGACGCTTGCCCCAAAGATTCGTCACGATCGGCGTGAGCACCGGACCGAGCAACGCCGTCACAACACCGAATGCGGTGGTTGCCACAATCCACTCTTGATGACCGAGCACGTAGGTGAAGTAATACATATTGATTGCGCCGCTCAGACCCGTAGAGGCAAGGCTGGCGAAGAAAATGCCCGAGAGAAGCAGGAGCTCACGGTTCTTGAAGGTGTCGATGGTGGAGCGGACGATATCGCCGAACGTCTCCTTCTTATTATGGGAGACGCCCTCCTCCTTGGACGCCTCGACTGCCTCGACCTGCGCCAGCTGCGGGGTATCGTACGTACGCGCCGTCCAGGCAACGGCCCAGTAGCACAGGCACACCGCGGCACCCATGATGATGCCGTAATTGGACCAGCCCTGCTGCCCGCCGCCGCACAGTTCGACCAGCGGCAGCGCGAACGCGCTCATGAGCTGCGGGATAACGGCGCATCCCTGACGGATGGCCTGGACCGTGGAACGCTGCTTGGGCACCTCGGTGATGATGCTCGCCAGCGAGTTGGCGGGAATGATGACGAACGAGGAGATGATAACGTAGAGGATGTAGGCGGCGCACGCGTAGATCACCTTGAGCGTGGGGTCGAGCGCGGGCGTG
>DVMF01000081.1 GCA_018715125.1 Candidatus Coprousia avicola
TCCCTGAAGTCCGCCAGGATCCTCTCCCTCTCCTCCCTGCTGTACATGCGCAGCCCCCTTCCGTGGGTTCGCGCCGCGCGGGGGAGGGGGCATGCCCCCTCCCCCGCGGTCCAGGATTCTGCCGCGCTCCCACATGACCAGAAAAAATGTCCAGAATAGGCCGGGGTTTATCCTCTCCTATTGAAAAACAGCATACGGTGAAATTACGCAGTAGAAATCGCGGGAGAACCAACGCGAGATACGTGACAGGCTGCGCGCACGAGGAATAACCGGCGTCCGCCGATATCGACTCGTCGCCATTGGGTTGTCTTTGGATTTCTCCCAATCGGCTCTGCGCCCGACTGGGTGGGGAAGTCGGGCCCTACTCTGACCGCTCGGACCTAATTTTACCTACTCATACCTACTCCGCCCCATTCTCATGGGAAGCCCCTGACTGGCAAAGGCTTTGGAGAACGTGTCAAAGAGGGTATCGGCGTAATCGAGGAAGGACTTCACCGCGTAGGTCTTGTCGAACCAGGGGGCGCACTCCGGAGTACGGGGAGCCGGCCATCCCGGCGATAGCGTGCTCGACGTGCCGCGGGTCTCGCCCCTTGGTAACTTCCGACAGCGTCTCCGTGGCATCGTTGGCAACCGAGACGATGGCGGGGCGGCTCTCGGGATCGCAGCCCCCGAGTGTCGAGGCGGCCAGCCGGACCGCGCCCGCACCGACGCCCCTGTTGAGCGCCTTCGTCTGCTTGGAGACGACTGACGCGGCGGAGTCCTCCAGGAACGTATCGACGACCTCGAACGGGTCCGCACCCGCGTGCATGGCGGCGGCATTGATCCTCACCTTGAGGAAGTGCTCGATGTCGAGCGCGAGGTCGAGGATGGGCGAACGCAGGACCTTGTCAAGCTTCGAGAGCTCAACGAGGTGGCCGAAGTTGAGGTTGACGCAGCGCCCCTTCTCCCCGGGCTTGCACCCGTACTTCTCGAAGTTCTTGGCGAAGGCCTTGAGCTTGAAGAAGAAGCTCCTCTCCTCGAGGAAGGCGGCCGCGTCCTCCTCGCTCATGAGCCTGAACGACGCGTTCTTTCGTCTCTCAGGTAGGACACCTGGGCATGGGCGCCCATTATCGGCATGGTCGCGTCAGCCCTCATCGGGCCTCCATCGATACAAAAATCGCTCCGGCACGCAGGCGCCCCGGAGCGATAAAAGCACGATGTGCTTTTTGGTCAGGGGCAGTGTACCCCATTTCTCCGGGCAGGGTGGGCTTCGCTTCATGGTTTCACGTCGTCCCCTCACCTCCTTCGATTTCGATACGTGCTCCTAGAGCTGTTTTGCCAGCTCACAGCCCCTTCCATATTTTGGTCAACGGGGTAGCCTTGTTCTCGAAAGACGAGGAAAGCGAGGCCCCATGTCAGACAGGTTCGAGCGTTTCGAGAACCTCCCCGAGGACCGCAGGCGCGCCGTTGTGGACGCAGCCGCCGAAGTGTTCGGCTACGAGGATTACGCCCGCGCGTCCACGGCGGACATAGCCAGGCGCGCCGGTGTGTCGAAGAGCCAGCTCTTCTTCTACTTCAGGAACAAAAGAGAGCTCTACCTATACGTCCTCACGGCCCTCACGCGCCGCGTCGCAGACGCGGTGGTCGACGAGCGCTGGTATAAGATCGACGACTTCTTTGAGGTCATGCGCTACGCCGCGACGCAGAAGGCCGGACTCGTGGGGTCGAGCCCGCGCATTATAGATTTCTTCGTCCGGGCGTTCTATCTCGGCCATCGGGACGTCTCGGGGGTGCTCGATGCATTCATGACGGATGCCGTGCCCGCGATGGTGCAGACGTATCTGGGACACGTGCGTTGGGAGCGATTCCGGGGGGACGTCGATCCCATGCGCGTGGTGCGCATGCTCGTGTGGTGCGGAGACGGCTACCTGCACGAGCAGCTGCGCGGTGGAGGGGAGCTCGACATGGAGACGATGCTCTCGGAGTTTCTCGTCTGGCTCGACTGGCTCAAACGGGCCACGTACAAGGAGGAATACCTATGACGGCGAACGGAACGGTCCCTGCGATCTGCGTGCGCGGGCTTACGAAGGATTACGGGCACGGTCGCGGCATCTTCGACGTTAGCCTCGAGGTCGGTGCTGGCGAGGTGCTCGGTTTTCTGGGTCCCAACGGGGCGGGAAAGACGGTCACGATGCGCCACCTCATGGGGTTTGTCAGGTCGCAGAGGGGGACGGCCGAGATCCTCGGGCACGATTGTTTCCGGGAGCGGCCGCGTGTCCAGGCGCGTCTGGGTTACCTGCCCGGCGAGAACGCCTGCATGCAGGAGATGACCGCGCGGGCCTTTCTCGACCTCATGGCGGGGATGCGGGGCCTGCGCGACCGCTCCCGGATGCGGGAGCTTGCCGACGCCTTCGAACTGGACCTCGGTGCACGTATCGGCGGGATGTCCAAAGGCAACCGGCAGAAGGTTGCGATCGTCGCGGCTTTCATGGCACGCCCGGACGTGCTTCTCCTCGATGAGCCCACGAGCGGTCTCGACCCGCTCATGCAGGAGCGCTTTCTCGACGTGGTTGCCGAGGAGCGGGCGCGGGGCGCTGCCATCCTGCTCTCCTCGCACATCTTCGAAGAGGTCGGGCGGGCGTGCGACCGCGTGGCGTTCATCCGCGCGGGGCGCGTTGTCATGGCCTGCAGCATGGACGAGGTGCGCTCGATGCGCGGCCGCGGCTACTCGGTCGAGTTCTCCAGCGCGCGGGAACGCTCGCGCTGGGAGCTCGCCCACGGGGTCGAGCCCACTGAGGGGGATGCCCGAGGTGTGGAGCTCCGCGACGTGCGAGATGTGAACGCCCTCATCCGCGAGCTCTCCTCCTACGACGTTGCCGCGGTCACGTCTCGCGATCAGACGCTCGAAGAGCTGTTCCTTCATCTGTACGAGGGCTCCGAGCCCTTGCGGCAAAGCTAGGAGATTCCGATGATCCTTCCCCTCTTCAAGCGCGAGCTGCGCTCCTGTCTGTTCCCGACCGCCATCATCGCAGCGGTGATCGCTCTTTATGCTGGTGTGATCATCGGCATGTACGATCCGGCACTCGGCGAGTCGCTCGCCCTCATGCGCGACGCTATGCCCGAGCTCTTCGCCGCCTTCGGTATGGCGGACCAGGGGACGACGCTTCTTGAGTTTATGGTTAACTACCTGTACGGCTTTTTGCTCGTGGCGCTTCCCCTCGTTCTCGTGGCGGTGCTCACCAGTCGGCTCGTGGTCCGTCATATCGAGCGCGGCAGCATCTCCTATCTGCTCGCGCAGCCTGTGAGCCGTACGAGACTCATGCTCTCGCAGGCGGGCGTTCTCGTCTTCTGCCTCGTTCTCCTTGCGGCGGTGCTTACTGTGTTCGAGCTGGCTTGCGCCCATGCCATGTTTCCCGGCGAGCTCGACGCCTCCGACCTTATTGTCGCCAACGCGGCGACCTTCTGTCTCTGGCTATTTCTCTCCGGAGTGTGCTGGGCAGGTGCCTGTGTGCTGCCGAACGTCTCGGCGGCGCGGTGGGCGGGTGTCGCCCTGTGTGTCCTCTTCGTGCTGGTGCAGATGCTTTCGGGGGTTGGGGATGAGCTCTCTTGGCTTGCCGACGTCACGCCGCTTGCCCTATTCGATCCGCTCGGGGTTGCGTCTGGGGGAATGGATGCCTTGGCAGGCGCGACTGTGCTTGGCGTTTCAGGCGCGGTGCTCTTTGCGCTCGGAACCATCGCTTTTGCGCGGCGCGATTTGAGCGTATGAGGGTCGATTGAGGGACATTCTGCACGGTACCTTTAGCTTTCTTTCGCGCTCGGAGTCGAAGAAGGGGGCCATGAGTCCGTAGGGGGTCGCCTCCCGGGTCCATGACCATCCTGTTGAGGTCGACCTTCATATAGTGCCCGATGTTGAGCGTGAGGGAGAGGACCGTCTCGCAGAGGTGGTGGTCGAGCCTCGTGAGCTCGGCGAGGTGGGCGAAGTCGAGGTTGATGTAGGAGCCGAAGCGCTCCGAGCCGGGGCTGGTGTAGCGGGAGAAGCACTTCGCGAACGCCTTCACCTTGAAGAAGAAGTTGCTCTCCCGCAGGAACCGCTCGGCCTCCCGCTCGTCCGTCAGCTCGAAGCGGACCCCTCGGTCCTCGAGGTGGCGGACCTGCTGGTCGGCGTCGATGAGCGGCAGTCCCTTCGTTGTCGCGGTGACGGGATCTTCCATCTCGGTGTCAAAAGATAAGAAAAATGCGGCTGAAGGTACGGGTACCCGCAGCCGCTAAAAGCCCTAGGGCTTTTCACAATGACTGAAGTATACCCGACTGAGGCGGATGAGGAAGCGCTTGGGAAGTTCGGGCCATCCGTCAGAGGGGTTCCACACCCTCGACACAGGGGGGTCTGCGCGCACGACGATCGCGCCGGCGCCGGCGGGGGCGGGGGTAGGCTAGTCCCTCACCTCCGCGACATGCCGAAGATGAGGGCGTCCTCTCGCTCGACGTCCGAGGGCTCCGCCTCGCCGCGCATGGCGGAGAACTCCCGCGCGAGGAAGTCGACCGTCTAGGCGAGGCCCCGTCGATTTCGCCCGAGGAGCGCGCCGGGCGCATGTTACACTGAACCCGCTTGATTTGCCCCGGTGAACACCGGTGTATCAAGTTTGGAGGCGATGCACATGGACCACGATTTCTACGAGTGGGCGTCCGACGCTCCGCTGCGCGCGCCCGACGGTTTTTCAGAGGCGGCGACTGCGGCTGGAGTTGCCGCTTCGGTTGCGGAGCGAAATGAGATGATGGCATTCGCGCTCCGCACCTTCAGCCGTGGTCATGGCCAACTGCTCGACCGCATTGTCTCCGGCTATGAAAAGGCAAAGAAGCTGCAGCTTCGTGGCATGATCGCTTATGCGGTGGTTGCGGTGGTGGCCCTCGTGCTCATGCTGGTGCTTCCGCTTTCTATGGATATGGAACTTAGGATTATCCTGTGGCTCTCGATTGCCGGGCTGCTTTTCATCCCGTTTATTCCCCTATGGATTCTGCTCTGCAATCATGTTTTTGCGCCCGATTGGAATACCTACGCGACGTGGTATCGCCGTCGAGATCGCAAAGGGCTTGGCTTCGAGGACCTTTATCGCGCCATGGGTGTGACGCGCCCGTAAGTCAGGGGGAAGGAATCGCATCCGCTGCCAGACTTTTGGGGCGAAGAGCCGTCTGCCTGTAGGTGGGGATTGTAGGCAGCGAGTGCTAGCCAACAGCTTCCGATGCCTCTGCTTCTTCAAGAATGGCAAGTGCGGCACGGTACGTCATGCGCTGCCGCTCCAGTGCGTCTGCGGCCGGCTGCGTCCCGCCCGCATAGCGCGTCTCGTCCATGTTGTGCCTAAGGTCTGCCCGCTTGACCGCGCGTGCGACGGGGTCGGCCGCGAGGGAGCGCACATAGTCGAGGTAGGGTACGCCCGGCTCGTGCGTGAGCAGGCGGAGCGCCTCAATCACCTCCGCAGGAAACTCCCGAGCTAGATCGCTCAGGGTGACGTCGGTGTCCTCTGCGACATCGTGCAGGAGCGCGACGCACGCGGTAACCTCGTCCTCCATTTGTTCGGCGACGTGGTAGGGGTGGAAGACGTAAGGTGTGCCGCACTTGTCCACTTGGCCGGCATGCGCATCGTAGGAGATGCGTAGGGCGCGGTTTGTGAGTGGCGTGTAGATCATGGTGGTGCCTCCCCGTTGCCGTCTGGCGCCTGGTCATCAGTTTACGTGTTCAAAATGGGTGCGTGTCTGTACGGATACACGAGGTGGACACCCGCAAAACCAGGGGGGCTGTTCTGTTCGTGCAACACTTCCCCACAAGACCCCGAAAGACTATCTCTCGTCTTGAGGCGTGCCGAGCCAGATCCTCCGCGGAAAACTGGGGCTTGACGCTGACTTGGCACGTCCGACTGCTTCGGTCCTGGTCACTTATAGGGAAGCGAACGTAGCAGACTCGTCATGGAGTAGGGAAACGGTGGAGCCTTGGTCGGGGGACCCAAGGAGTTCGCTTGGTAGGTTTATGGGGCGCTCTCCGCGCATGACCATGTTGTAGCTCATGTTGAGGCTCCTGCGCATGAACACCCGAGCTCGTTCGACGGCGTTTGGGTGCAGCTTGGCTTCCGCATGTGCCTCCTCGAGGGGAATATCCTCAACCAGCACGGGATATCCCGGGTCTCTCATTCCGGCAATCATGTCAATCCACATGAATCCCCAGCCTGACGGTTGGTATATGCGCGCCCCGGCAACCACGGCGAATAGGGTTCCCTTCTTGACGACGGGCATTTCATCTTCCGGTATGTCGGAGAGTTTTCGCTCTCCAAACATCCCTCCATGGTAAAGGTCGGTTCTGGCGCGTGCGGCGCAGCAGCAGGCGAGGTACTCAAGCCGCTTCAACTCCTCAGACTCCTCTATCGCGCGACAGATGCCGGAGACCTCTGCGAGGTTATTGACCGGAATTAAAGATTCTTGATAGCCCATTGCTCCTCCTCTTTGTTGCGCAGTGCCAAGCACGTTAATTCAAAAACGGAATGACAATTCCAAATATATCATGTACTATCATAATGGAAATGAACTTCCGATAGTTCTTAAGAGCGCTGTTTGAACGAGAACGGTAGCAGTGGAGAGGAGTATGGGCATGCGGACAGTGACATTTACCTCTGCAAGCGCGGCGAAGTTTATCAAACGGTTGGAGAACGAAAAGAGTCGCCTGATTGATATCGAGCAGAAGAACTCGACATATGTGCTTGCACAGGGTGAGGAAAGCGAGCCTCCCGTATACGATTATGACGAGATCATCGATCGCGTGGATGAACTCGATAACACTATTCGGCGTGTTCGCCATGCACTCCATGCGTTCAACGCCCGAACCGTGATTCCAGAAGAAGGGGTCTCGATTGATGAGGCGCTCATACGGCTGGCGCAAATGAACGGAAAGCTGAGACGCCTAGAGCGCCTTCGCGCGACTGAGCCAAAGAAGCGCTTATCGAGCGGCTACTTTGGCAACAAAGGCCTCATTGAGTACGAATACGCAAACTTCGACGTAAAACAAGCGCTTTCCGATTATGAGGAGCTCTACAAGCGTATCGGCGATTTGCAGCTTCGGCTTGATTTTGCGAACCAAACAGAGACGTTCTCAGTTGAGTTGGATGACTGGATACGCTAAGGGGTGCATCGTTCCGGACCTAAGATGCCTTATCCCTCTTTAGGCTGCAAATGAGGATACGGTTGAATCGTTCGCGTTGTCCTTAGTTGGTAGTCGGTTGTATCGTGCGGTTTTGCGTTAAGGCGACCAGAAGGACGATCCTTCTTCCTATCTGGCATGTTGGGTCGAAAACTTCCTAGGGGTGGCGGTGCCAACCCCTAGGGCTGCGGAAGTTCGGTTTCATGCGGCGCACTCATACCTCGTTGGAAAACCACTGCTCACGTTCGGCGGCAAATTCCGTGCGCTTGCGCTTCATGTCGGCGATAGCGTTGAGTTGAGCAAGATAGCGTGCGGCGATATCGCGCTGTTGTTCTATAGGCGGCAGAGGGATGAACATATCCCTGAGGTCGTTGGGGGATATCTGCTGCATGGTGGTTGCACTACTCGCAACACGGCAAAGTGCTTGTTGACCTGGTGCGCTGTTGAAGAAAGCAAGCAGGTATTCCGGAATAAGGAGGTTGCCAGGTTGGATGCAAAACAGGTTGTCGGCGGTAAGATATGCGCCGGCGGGGTGCGCGAAAGATGCGCATCCCAGTCGGCAGGCCTTGAACGGGGTGCCGGTGCGGGAGAGCAAGATGCTATCAGTGGTAATGAGGGCTACACCAGCGGCCTTGAGATCCCGTGCTGAGAAATAGGAAGAAGTTGGGTGCATGTTGACTGAGGCAAGGTGGCAATAGTCGTACCCATGCTCGAAATCTTTTGATGTGAGATAGGCTACGGGAGTGTCGTTATCGGGTGTGGGCTCAATGCTTCCTAATGATGAAACGGTAAGGAGTCGGAAATCGCGTAGTCGTGCCTTTGGTACGCCGCGAGTGACCGTTGCCACTTCTCTAAGACGAACGCCGTTGGAGAACGTTGGTTGGGATGATCTATAGCGAAGCGGGGTGAGAAGATAGCCGTTGCTCACGACACTTTCATAGGGAATCAGTGCATCGTCTACGTGCGCAGGACCCTTCTTTTGGGTGAGTCGATCGAGTTCTTGGGGGGAGATGAACGCGATGCGGTCAGCGAAAGCACGATTCTCTGCGTTGTTCAGCATGACAAGCGAATCGTAGGCGACAGTATCCGGGCGGTGCCTTGAGGGTTGACGGGGATCGTCTACGACGGCGGAGATGGTGTCCGGTAGCGCAACGACCGCTTCGATGAGCCGGTGATCGACAAAGTCTTGTTGGCCCATGCGCCAAGCAGAGCGCGAGAGGCTGGTCTGAGGCATGAGGACTATAGCGGTGCCTTTGGGTCCTGCATGGTAGAGCGCGAGTGCGGCGAACAGCCAAAACGTGAGCCGGGGAGGTTTGATATCCAATGCTGCGCAGATGGCGCGGCATGCCGATTCTTCATCGGCTGAGAGCATCTCTTGTTTTGGTGGGACACAGAGAACGATACGTCCGTGCGAATCGGAGGCGGGCCTTTCACTGAACGGCTCGATGAACCGAGGTGGTTCCGACGCGTGGGGGAGCAAGGCCGGGAGGATGCCGGCAATGATACCCACAGGGTCGATGACGCCTAGGGGAAGCCTGCTAATCCGCGCAGCGCGCTCGACGCAGGCGGCGATGGTAGAGATGGCATTTGTTTCAATCGTTGTCATGGGTGCCAATCGATGGTGGTGTCGGTATGCCGGAAAGGCGGGCGCTGTATGCTCACCGCGATACTCGGAATTGTATTTCCGAACCCGCCTTAGGACAAGCCTGCTTACCCGAACGCCCAGGTGCAGCCATGGCGCGGAAGCCATTGCGTGCCAGCGCTTTGCCAATGATGCGCTAAACCAACGTTTTTCTGTGTCCTGATGGCGCTACAAAATGCAAACAAAGGAGGATTAGATGGAATATAAGCTCGTTGCGCCTGATATCGACAGGCTGCTTAACTGTTTTGATGGGAGATACGAGAATCCGTCTGCCCAGCCGCGCGCCGTGCTCGCTGCGCTCGACCGGCTGTTTGACGTGCTAGGCGATCTCGCTCCGCTAGAGACCAACGATGAGGCTAAGTCTATCTGGCTCAGGATTCCCCGAGGGAACATAGATGATTTCGACAGTTACGAAGACCTGGTAAACGAGGGTGAGGTGAGCTCGCGTGAGGAATACCTCGCGCTTTGGGAACGTGAGTACCCCGACGACTATGTCTGGTATAGGCTCGTTGTAGTGGATAACGAACGGTGTCGAGCGGTCTCAGTTAACAGGGCGTCTGTTGTTTGCGCCGACCTCGAGAAGAAGCCTCTTGAGGTGAGTTGGTCAAGCAACTATATGGTCGACCTTCTCAACTTGCTCGCGCTTGCTGCGCGCGAAAGTATGCGGGCGCTGAGGGAGGGGATATACAACGCGCTCGTCGCCGAACAGCTGCCATACTTCCATCGTACGGGCGTAATCGCGCGGGACGTTCTTTGGGAATGCGACCAAGCGGGGAGGGACGCGGTCTTCAAGGGGATAGACGAAGCGACCTATAACGCGTTTTGTGCGTATGCAGAGATGGATGCTGAAGACGAGCGAGCAATCGGGCGCTTGCCTGTCCTGACGGGAAACGATTTCTTGTCCGCATGCGCGCTCGGCTACGAGGCGTGCGGATACGGCCTGTGCGGAAAGGATGGCAAGCGCCTGCCGCTTGACGAGTTGTATCTGCGGTATGCAGACGGGCGCGACGAAGGACTTACCGGCAAGGGAGCGGGCCTCCACTCCGGGTCGGGCATCGATCTTACGAGTCCCGAGGCGTGGGAGGCGTGGTACTTCGATCGGAAACGACGGGGCGGGCATCCATGGGAGGTTTGCCGCGGTGGCAACTCTACGCATGTAAGCTTGGTCGTTTGCCACGACAGATTCAATATGGCATTTCGTCGCCGCGCAGGAGAGATTAGCGATGACGAGATCCAAGAGGCGAAGAGAGCTTGGGGCTACTACTATGTCGTTGCGGGTAAGGCGTGGAGCAGGGCAGCCGAAGCGGTGAACTTCTATATCGCGCTCAAACGTGCGGGTTTGCCCGTCGTCCTCAGAGATGCACGTGCGATCCTCGCGCGCTTCAAAGGTGAAGATCTGGTCGGTATAGTTCCTCATGGGGTCATTCCCGTCTACTGTGAGGGCATGTTTCCCAAGCGTCTTGGGACGATTCTCGACTTCATGCACGTCTACGACGAAGATATGGCAAACTTTGGCGACAAGATCGAGTGGCTGCCCGAGCCCGATGCCCGGCTTGCGAACGAGCCCACCTTGCGGTGAGGGCATCATTTTGAGACGGTCAGGTACGTTATGCGTTCGGTTCCTGGAGGGCGCCAGCCGCGGTATGTTCTTGCGCTCGCACGTGTAGGATGGTGTGCGCCGTCGCGATTGAAGGAGTCGATACATGCTGTTGTCGCTGGCGCCCATGGAGGGGCTTACGGGTCATGTGTTCCGCAGGGTGCACGCGGAGCATTTTGGCGCGCTCGATCGATATTACACGCCGTTTCTGACGCCGCCGCACCCGGGCAGCTCGTTTGGCAAGCGCGCCGCGGCTGAGGTTGACCCTGCCAACAACCGTGGGCTGACCGTTGTGCCGCAGCTTCTGACCAAGGACGCGGACCAGTTTGTATGGGCTGCCGAGGTGCTGGCCGAGATGGGCTACACCGAGGTCAACCTCAACGCAGGCTGCCCTTCGGGGACGGTCGTTGCCAAGGGAAGGGGCGCGGGGCTTCTGCGCGATGTGGAGGCGCTCGACGCGTTTTTGCAAGATGTATGCGCGCGCTCGCCCCTTGCGGTATCGGTTAAAACGAGAATCGGTGTGGTGGATGACGGGGAGTTCGAGAAGATCCTCGCAATGTATTGCCGCCACCCCTTGGTGGAACTCATCGTGCATCCGCGCGTCCAAAAAGACCGCTATGATGGCGTCCCCCGGCGGAGCATATACGCCGAGGCGCTCGCCGCAGCCCCGTTTCCGGTGGCGTACAACGGTGACATCTTTGGGGTGGACGATAGAGATGCGCTCCTCGCGGCCTATCCCCAGACGCGCCACGTGATGCTCGGCCGCGGCGTGCTCGCCAATCCCGCTTTGGCGCGCGTGCTGCGCGGCGGGGCGGCGCTCTCGCGCGAAGAGCTCGAGCGTTTCCACGACGATCTCTTCGACGCCTATCTCGCAGAAATAGGCGGCAACGCGGTCTTTCGCATGAAGGAGTGGTGGTTCTACGCCCAGCACGCCTTTGCCAACCCGCTTTCGGTGCACCGTCGAGTGCGCAAGGTGCGCAAGGTTGCGGAATACCGTGCGGCGGTCGAGGGCATTTTTGGCTCCGAGGCATTTGCCGCGGTCGCCCGGTTTGATACCAAGTAGCACGGGGGCACGATGGCATAATCCTATAGGAGCCGATGGGTTGCCGGGCAAGAAAGGTAAGCCGTGAACATCCAGATCTTTGGTACCAAGAAGAGCTTCGATACCAAAAAGGCGCAGCGCTACTTTAAGGAGCGCCGCATCCCGTTCCAGTTCATCAACCTCGCCGAGAAGCCCATGAGCAAAGGCGAGTTGCAGAGCGTGGCGCGAGCGGTGGGCGGACTAGACGCGCTCGTCAACCCCGACGCACGCGATCGAGATGCCGCCGCGCTCGTCATGCACATCGCCGAGGTGCAGCGCTTTGAGATGCTGCTCGAGAACCAGCAGGTCCTGCGCGAGCCCATCGTGCGCAATGGGCGCCAGGCGACGGTGGGGTACGCGCCCGATACATGGAAGAGCTGGTCTTAAGTGCCTTTTGCGCTCTACGGTCCGTAGGTAGCCCTGCACGGTCGCGCGGGAGATACTGGTCCCGTTGTGACATGCGCCCGCGAAGGCGCTTCTGAGAGAGGACCCTCATGGCCGGATACCTGACTGCCGATACTATCAAAACGCTCCGCGAGGGGCGCAAGCTCACCCAACGCGCCCTCGCCGAGGCGGTGGGCGTGACCGACAAGGCTGTTTCCAAATGGGAATCGGGACGCGGGCTGCCCGATATCTCGCTGGTAGAGCCGCTTGCCGCTGCGCTCGGCGTGTCGGTGGCGGAGCTGTTGACCGGCGACGTCCGCCAAAACGCCAATCGCGCGGGCAACCTGTTGCGGTCGCACTTCTACGTGTGCCCGGTGTGCGGTAACGTGCTGTATGCGCTGGGGGAGGGCTCGTACTCGTGCTGCGGCGTCGCGCTCGCGCCCGCCGAGGCCGAGGAGCCCGATGAGAGCCATGCGCTCGTGGTCGAGAGCATCGAGGACGAATGGTACGTGACGCTCGACCACCCCATGCGCAAGGACCACTACATCAGCTTTATCGCCTATGTCACCACCGATGGCGTAACGATCAAGAAGCTCTATCCCGAGCAAGAGGCCGCCGCACGGTTCCGGCGCGGGCAATCGGGCATCATCGTTGCCTATTGCAACCGCCATGGGCTCGTGAACGTCCGCACGCCGCGGCGCGTCGCGCGGTCGTAGGGCGCCGCCGGGCGGCTTCTCGGCTCGTTTTGCAGGGCGTGCGCCTGTGCGACACCCGGAGCGGAAAGATATGGTATAAACTAGGTAGCATATTACCGGCGGGCGTTGCCGCCCGCATGCCGATTCTGGGAGTAACCACGATGGGTGCCTGCCTCAAGCTCTGCAAGAAATGCTCCGGCGTCTCGCCCAAGGATTTCAAGGGCGTCGTCGCCAAGGGCGATATTCGCACCGGCTGCTTTGGCCATTGTGCCAAAAAGCACAAGGAGCTCGAGGGCAAGGCGTACGTGAAGTACGACGGCGCCATCGTTGCCCGCGGGTCCAAGAAAAAGCTCGTCAAGGCGGTGGCGGAGCGCGCATAGCGGGGTGTGCCTCAGCCCTCGCAGCGCACGGTTGTCCGGCGCGCGCGACGGGGCGCGTATGCCGAGGGCCCGTTTGCCGGCGCCGCCTTAGAGGCGCACCAAGCGTATCAGCTCATCGCGATAGAGCGTGCCTCCCCGATGCTGATAGCCGTTGGCGAGCGTCGTCTCGCGCATCCAGCCGATGACGAGCTCGGGCCCGTCGGGAAAATCCTTGACGGCAGGGTTTTCCTCCACTGAATAAAGGGAGGGCGTGAGGGCGCCGGGCGTGACGCCGAGGCCGGCGAGCCCCGTCTCCGGATCGGTATTGTCGTACGCGATGCGGACGCTGAGCCAGCCCTTGTCCTGCACGCTTGCCGGCAGCGCGGCAAACAGGCCCTCGGCGGGCGCGAGCTCATAGGTCTCGAAGACCGCGGGGTCATAGACGCGCACATCGTTGTTGGTGAGGTTGCTCTTCTCTACGAGGTCGTCAAACGTATAGGGGGCCGCCGTCTCCTCAAGCGTTACGTCGCCGGGATGCAGGCGCACCCCGTGCTCGTCTGAGGTCAGGTAGACGCCGTGGCCGAGTCCGATCCAGTCGACGATGAGCCAATCGCCCACATCGCGCGTGCGGTCGAAGGGGGAGAGCTCGCCTAGGAGGCCGCTCTCGCCGTTGTCGTCCGTGGCGACCCCGTAGAAGCCCGCCTGATAGACGCGCACCTCGGTTCGGGGGCTTCCCGCGGTGAGGGGGAGAAGCTCGCGGCACATCGCGTCGATGGGATGGGTCCAGCCGGGAGCGTCGGGCACGCCGGTGGGAAACCCGTTCGCGTAGGCGGCGTCCGCGCCGGTGATCTCAAAGGTGATCTGCGGGGTCCGGATGGTGATGCGGGCGGCCTCCTCCTCAAAAAAGCGTTCGTCCCCCGTGTAGCGCGTGTAGAAAAACGATCCGGACCGATTGCCGCCCCCTTCGCTGTCATCCCAGTCATAGTGCGAGATGCAGCCGGTAAAGAAGCCCTTCTCGGTCAGGTCGTAGCCGTTGATCAGGACGAGGGAGACGGTGTAGCCGGCGTCTTGCAGCAGCCGTTTGCCCTCGACGACGGCGGAGCGGAAGCGCTTCTCGTACGCCGCGGTGATCTCTGCCTCCTGCCGGGTGTCGCCGAGCGGGCCCTCCTCAAAATCGACGAGCACGCAGGAGCCGTCCGTCATGGTGCAGAAGGCGCGCTTTAGCGAATAGTAGGCGAAGAGCGAATAGCGGCGGTCCTCCCAGACGTCGGTCACGGCAGCGTGCTCGCCGTACTTTGCTGCGTAATAGTCTTCCGCTTGGCGTGCGACGGCGGCTTCGTCAAAGGCGCCGAGGTCCGAGCAGCCGGCAAGGCCGAGCACGACCGCCATGGCGAGGGCGATGCTGAGGGCGAGGGGCGCGAAGAGGCGATGCCGCGGCGTGGTGCCCGGCCGGGCGGCGCGGCGGCGGCCGGCGGATGCGGTGGCAAGGGACATGGGGCAGCCTCCCCTCTGAGGCCCGGGCGGCGCGGTTGCCGTGCGGAGCGCATGGATGCCGTCATGGGTATAGCCTAGCCCAAGGAGCCCTGCCGCGGAAACCCGCTGGGGGAGCGAATCGGTGAGCGTGAGGGGCTCAGGTGGCGCCCGCGCGTTTCTGTCCACAGGGGCGGGCTCGCCATCGCCGTCTCTTCGTTAGCGAGCGCGGTGACGCGAGGGCTTACGCAGGCTCAACCCCAAGCGCTCGCCGCGATCCATAGCGTGGCGCCGAGCGCGGCTACTGCCAAAGCGAGCTCCGTAAGCGTGATGAGGCCTACGGTCTTTCGGGTGATGAAGGTTGCGGGGTGGTTGGGGTTAAGGTAGATGGTGCAGGTTCCTGCCTCGGCCATCCTGCGGGCGTGACGTTTGGAGACGCTCTGGACCGATCTTGCGCAATACGTCCTCCCTTTGTAGGTGTACGAGAAGGTGGGGTAGCGGAGCGTTACGGCCTCGCCGGTCGGCTGGTCGAGGCTGCCGCGCCATACGGCATCCACGGCGACGGTGCACCTGAGGAGCGCCCGGATGTCGTTGGCGGCGACGCTCGCAAACAGCACGGCGAGCGACAGCGTTATCGCGACGGCAGCGAGGGCGTCCCCGCCCGGGACGAACGCTGCGAACACGAAGGCAAGCGTGAAGCCGATCGAAATGGCCACGAGCGCTCGGAAGATCACCGGTGAGCTTTGCTGGTTGCCCTGCCTGATGACCATAACGGTCACCGCATCAAAGAAGGCTGCGACAAAGAACAGCACGATGAGCGTTCCGATGTCCATGGGGTACCTCCGTTGGGTTATGGCCATCTTGCGGCACGCGATGGGCGGGCGTGTCCGTGCCCTTCAGTTTACTCGGTGGCGAGGGGCGCACGCGGGGCAAGCGCGCGGGCCTGCGTTTATCTGCCCCATTTGCCCGTGTCCGCACGGGCGGGTATCCTAGTCACTCCCACACCCGACCTAGGGAGTTACATGGATATCATCTCTGCGCTCGCGCAAGAGCTCGGCCTTGCACCTTCCGCCGTCCAGGCGGCCGTCAGCCTTATCGACGAGGGCAACACCATCCCCTTTATCGCGCGCTACCGCAAGGAGGCGACGGGCGGTATGGACGACGTCGCCCTGCGCACGCTCGACGACCGCCTTACCTACCTGCGCAACCTCGAGCAGCGCAAGGAGGATGTCATCACCCTCATCGGCGTCCAGGGCAAGCTCACGCCCGAGCTCGAGGCCGAGATTCGCGCGGCCACGCAGCTCCAGCGCGTCGAGGACCTCTACAAGCCCTACCGCAAGAAGCGCCAGACGCGCGCGCAGAAGGCGCGCGAGGCGGGGCTCGAACCCTTGGCGAACATGATCATCATGCAGGTGAAGACCAAGGGCTCGGCGCTCGACGAGGCGGCGCGCTTCGTCACGCCCGAGGCGGCGCAGGCGGGTTTCGACTCGGCCGAGAAGGCGCTCGCCGGCGCATCGGACATCGTGGCCGAGGTGGTTGCGGAGGACGCGGAGAACGTGGCCGACCTGCGCTCGTTTACCGAGGGGACGGGCGAGGTCGTCTCGGTGGCGACCGATGCGGACGAGAAGACGCCCTACGAGCCGTACTACGCGTACGAGGAGCCCGCGCGCAAGATCCCCAACCATCGCGTCCTCGCCATCGACCGCGGCGAGCGCGAGGGGAAGCTCCGGGTGCGCGTCGAAGTGGATACCGAGGCAGCCATCGCCCGCTTGGGGGCGCGTTGGCCGCGCCGCCAGGGCGTGTTCGCACCGGTGCTCGACGCCGCCATCACCGACGGCTATAAGCGCCTGATGGCGCCGTCGCTCGAGCGCGAGCTCAGGGCGAAGCTCACCGTGCGCGCGCAGACCGATGCCATCAAGGTGTTCGCCAAGAACCTCGAGGGCCTGCTCTCGGCACGTCCCGTGCGCGGTGCGCGCATCATCGCGCTCGACCCGGGCTACCGCACGGGCTGCAAGGTCGCCGTGCTCGACGAGACGGGCAAGCTACTCGACCACGGCGTCGTCTACCCCACGCCCCCGCGCCGCGATGTGGCGGGCACGCGCCGCGAGCTGGCGCGCCTGATCGCGCGCTACCGCATCAACACCATCGTCATCGGCAACGGCACGGCGAGCCGCGAGACGGAGGAGGTCGTCTCCGACTTCATCGCGGCCGAGGCGCCGGAGCTCCGCTACACCATCGTCAACGAGGCGGGCGCGTCGGTCTACTCCGCGAGCCAGCTCGCGAGCGAGGAGTATCCCGACCTCGACGTCACCACGCGCGGCGCCATGAGTCTGGGCCGCCGCCTGCAGGACCCGCTCGCGGAGCTCGTCAAGATTCCGCCGCAGTCCATCGGCGTGGGCCAGTACCAGCACGACCTCGACCAGACGGAGCTCGCGCGCACTCTCGGGCACGTGGTGGAGGACGTGGTGAACCGCGTGGGCGTTGACGTCAACACGGCGAGCGCGAGCCTTCTGGGCTATGTGTCGGGCATCACGCCGACGGTGGCCAAAAATATCGTCGCCTACCGCGAGGAGCACGGCGCCTTTACCGACCGGCGCCAGCTGAAGGACGTTCCCAAGCTGGGGCCCAAGGCGTTCCAGAACGCCGCGGGATTCCTGCGCATCGCGGGCGGGGCGAACCCGCTCGACGCGACGAGCGTGCACCCCGAGAGCTACGCCGTCGCCCGCGAGGTGCTGAAGCGCGCTGGCGTGGCGCCCGCGGAGCTCACGCGCGGAGGCATCCCGGACATCGCGCGCCGGGTGGGCAGCGTGGCCTCGCTCGCCGGCGAGCTGGGCTGCGGCATGCTCACGCTCATCGACATCGTGTCCGAGCTGGAGAAGCCCGGACGCGACCCGCGTGACGACGCGCCCGAGGTGGTCTTCAGCAAGGCGGCGCTCTCCATCGAGGACCTGCAGCCCGGGATGGAGCTCACCGGCACCGTGCGCAACGTAGTCGACTTCGGCGCGTTTGTGGACGTTGGCGTGCACCAGGACGGTCTCGTGCATATCTCCAAGCTGGCCCGCCGCTTCGTGAAGCACCCGAGCGACGTGGTGGCCGTGGGCGACACCGTGAAGGTGTGGGTGGAGAAGGTCGACCGCGAGCGCGGCAAGATCTCGCTCACCATGGTGCAGGGGAAGTAACAACAGGACCGCCGTTGGCCAGTCGTTCTCAGCCAAGCCGCAGGGAGGCCGAGAGCGACCGGTAAGCCCCTTCACGGTTGCCGGCGCCGAATCTGCCAGAGTATGATGGGGCAACGTAGAGTATCCGGGCGAGGACGGAGGTCCGTTATGCCTACGACGGAGTGGATGACTCGGTACGAGGCGGTCATGAGCAAGCTGGATTGCAGGGCCGACCTCGACGCGTATTTCTCCGAGAGCACTATCGGTTGCATGCCGGTCGACGTGCTGGACATCGGCGGCATCAACGTTCCCACCGGCACGGTATTCGCATGTGACCCGCTGGTATGGCTCGAGGGCGCACCGCCGTTCCTCCAAACCATCCCCGCGGGGACGTATCCCGTCAGGCTCTGCGTGGTCGTGGACGAACGGCTCGGCGACCGCTATGCCTGCATCAAAGTCGAGGTGAGCGATCAGAAGCCCGTTCGCTACGAGCTGGGCATGATCGGCGACGAGGACCTGGAGGAGGAGCTGGAGGACGGCGCGTTCTTTGGGTTCGGTGTCGACGCCGGCATGGGATGCATCGCGGATATCCAGACCCAGAAGGCGTTCCAGGCGTATTGGGCGAAGCGGCTGGAAGAAGATGAGGACATCAATCCGTACGACGACCTCTTCTGCGGGTTGCTGGAGGAGAATGCTCGGATGAACCCTCGGCACCAGACCGAGGGCGGCGACTGGCTCAACTGGACGGTGCCCGGGACGGACTGCAACCTCGTTATGTGCGCAGCAGGCTGGGGCGACGGGGTCTACCCGGTCTACTTTGGACGCGATGCAAAGGGCAAGATCTGCGGCGTGTACGTGCACTTCATCGATATCGTGGAGTGCTACGGCGCGTAGTTCGCGCATGCGCCCGATTGCATCTGCAGGTAGGATTGTTCCCGTACCGAGTGCAACGTGAGGGGCGCAGCATGAACTGGCGAGACTATGCGAAATATGCTCGGCAGAGCGCCGACGAACTCGCGCGTAACTGCGAAGTGCAGGTGTTCCGGGCAAAGGGGCCGGGTGGCCAAGGGGTGAACACCACCGATTCTGCGGTGCGCATGACGCATGTGCCCACAGGCATCACCGTGACCGCGCGTGAGACGCGCAGTCAGTTTCAAAACCGCCGGCTCTGCCTGCAGAAGATCGCCCAGATCATCGAGCGGCGCGCCCAGCCGCCCCGCGTGCGCAAGAAGACCAAGGTGCCCAAGGCAGCGCGCGAGCGCCGGCTGGCCGACAAGCGCCGCCGCTCGCAGCTGAAGCAGCAGCGTGGCCGCGCGGGGGATGAGTGGTAGTGGGGGCTGACGATGAGATGGAAACGATCCCCTAATGCATCTCATCCAACTCGATGAACAGAGTTGAGCTGTTTGGTGTGCACATTAAGCCCGAGCGTGAGAAAAGCCCGTACCGATAACAATGCGGGCCCGTTCGCTTACGGGGAACGTGTCCTGAACCATGCAGACGATGGTACCTGTTCTAATTTCACGTTTGTACATCGAGAGCTCGGGCGCCACGCCAGACGCATTGACTGGGTCCAAGGCGTTTAGGTTGCGCGTGTCTTTGCGTGAGGGCGACGCCGTTTTCTTCACCTCAATGGGGAAGAGCGCGCCATCTCGCTCCATCAGTAGGTCGATTTCCTTCTTGTCGTTGTTACGGAAGAAGTAGAGCGGTGCTCGTTGCCCGGCGTTGAGGAAGCTCTTGTAAATCTCCCCAAAAACATGGGTCTCAAAGATCTGCCCGCTCATGGCACCGGCTTCAATAGCTTGCGGGCTGGTCCAACCCGTGAGATACGCTGCCAGGCCAGTGTCAAGAAAATGCATGACCGGCTGCTTGGAAAGGCGCTTCAGCAAGTTGTTCGCGTAAGGTTCGACAATCTTGACGATGTACAAGCTCACGAGCAGGGACAGCCACGTCTTGGCTGTCTTCTCGTCGATGTCCGCGATGCGCGCGAGTTCCGCATAGACCACGGGTTTCGAGGTGAGCGCAGCGCAGGCTGTCATGAAGCAGCGAAACTTCAGCTCGTCGCCAATCTGTGAGAGGTCGCGGATGTCGCGCATGATGTATGTGTCGAGGTGCGACTCGTATGCCCCTGCGCGCAGGTCTTCCGGCAGGGAGCGGATGCCCGGAAGCGAGCCAGCACAGATGCGGTCGTATGCTTCTATCACGTTATATGACTTGGACGCGGTTACGCGACGAACGAAGTAATCCTGTTCAGGGGAGAACGGTTCAGAAGGAACGCCGGAAATCTCGGCACCAGAGAGGCCGAGCATTTCTATTACGCCGACGCGTCCCGCAAACGATTCGGAGACCTCCTTCATGAGGTGGAATGGCTGGGAACCGGTAAGCCAAACGGTCCCGGTCTGGTTGGACGCGTCGACGATTTCCTTGATATAGGGGAGAAGCTCCGGTGCCTTCTGGATCTCGTCGATGAGAGTGGGTGGGCAGTAGCGCTGGAGGAACAGCGCGGGATCTTCCTTCGCAGTTTGCAAGATGGCGGTGTTGTCGACCAATATAAGAAGCAAAGTGCAGGTTGGAAAGACACAAGATATAGGTCAAGGCTGGATGTCTACCGTCTACCGAAAGGCGAGCGGCGCGAAGCGTTAAGCCACTGAATACATTCCTGCAGGCAACTGCTTCAAAAGATGAATTATCTTCAGCCCAACGATTCCTGAAAAACTATACTCCGGTGCGTTGACGAGCAAAAACACAACATATTGTGTTATGTGGTAAAGAAAAACAAGATGTGGGATTCATCTTCTATGTTACTATCAATCAGGAAAAAGGAGGGAACAATAGTTCGAGCTGCTGTTCCCTCCGTTGGACAAGAGGGAGGTGATTTGATGGCCAAAGCGAAGTCGACAGTACGAATTCGGATTAAGCGCACTGTCAAGGTCGGCAGCCGTAAGGTGACGAAGACTGCCAACAAAACAATCCGAGTTTAACCTCGGCGCCCGCCCCGAGCGATATCGGGGCATCCCTCTCCTGCTTCCAATAATACTTTTGAGTAGAGTTTCTAATCGGGGAGATTCGAATTCGCCACAAGGGAAGCGGAGACTCCCTCTTTTCCCGCTGAGAATCAGCCGAGAAGATGTTAATCTCAGCGGCTTAAGACTGTTGATGGGCTGGCTGGCTAAAGCGAAGTGCTTTGGCGTCTAATATGCTGCATAATAGCTATGCAATTGTGACCATTAAAGTATTCGACTTAATAATCAATATAGAGGCAGGTAGGATAAATGGATGATGCAGTTATAACGGCAATTGCGACAACGAGTTCTCAACTCGCCGTTCTCGCCGCAAAAGGAACAGCCACTCAAGTTAGCAATAGATTTCAGGCTATTAGACAAAAGAAAGCTCATGAAGAGCTTTGTAACTCGTACGAGGAACTGATAAATGAATTAGTCGCAGAGCGTGCTCAAGCGATTGCTATTGCCCAAGCATATGAATCAGAGTTGAACAGGTATGAGATAACTGATGAGGATATCAATCACCTACAAAACACGGCTGGGCATGCACTAGATATTCTGAAATCTTTCTCGCCCGATAATGACCTCTCGAGCTTCGAGCAGTTCAAATCCCTTCTATCTGTCGATACGCTAAAAGCCATGCAGCTCCTAGGATTTGACTATAAGAAAGCGATAGGCGATCCTTTGACTGAGGTATGCGCGGATGCGATCAGGGTGAAGCTGGGGCAGAAACAAACGACTGCCAACCGTAATAACCAGAAGAAGCGCAACTAAGTAAAAAACATTTAGGCGCTTACTCAATACCAATGCGGAATAGCTTGAGCTGCTTCCGGACCTGTCGCTGAATCATTTCCACAGTGCTAGGAACAGTCGTCGACGATTTTGTTCAGCCCGTCGATGCGCCTAATCGGACGCCTGCCTTCCGTCCTTTATCCATTTTGATTCAATCATTTTGAATTACACATATCTGTGGTGTAAACGCTGAAGACCCTCCGGTGGGAAATCAGCTGCGGGAAAGGTGCAGAGCGAGAGATCAACAACGAGGCCGAGTTTGAATGGGGTCTCTGAGTGGATTGATCGACCTGAGGGCCGCTTCAGTTTCGCCCTCTTCAGCTTGTGTCGATAACGTTTCCATCGACATACGGCGAGTATGAGCCGTCTGCGCTTGCTACATCTGAAGAGGAGATGGTCGGGGGCTGTACCAGCAGGCTGTGGATTAGACGGTGTCTATTGTCTGCGCTCTACTAAGTATTCGTGTATGACTACATGGAAAACGCCTATCGGTTCCGTGCTACTCATCAAATAGGTCCGCGTGAGTTCCGGTTCGCGAAGCGACGAGAATGAGCTTGTCCCTGTCTGTGGCGTATATCAGAAGCCAGTCGGGCCGGATATGGCATTCGCGAAAGCCGGCATATCTGCCAACTAGTGCATGATCGCGATATCTTTCTTCCAGGGGCTTCTCAGCGCATAGCTTATCAAGTACGGTTCGAAGTTCATCTATATTGAGCCCGCGCTTCTTGACGCGCTTATAATCACGTTTGAATTGCGAGGTGGGTACGAGCTTGAGCGCCATGTTCGGCCTACTCGTCTAGCGCGGCGAGCATGGCGGATGCCGAATCGTAGGACTCTGCTTGCGTGTTCCCGGCGAGAATCTCCCGGGCTTCGTGTATTGCTGCTTCGGTCTCTCGGTTATATCGTGGCTGCCGAACATCGAAAGGCAGTCCACCCTCGAGAATCGATTTGTGGAGGAAAATGTTGATCGCTTCAGTAAGCGTCATGCCCAGGCTCCCGTAAATCGACTCAGCCTCTGCCTTGATTTGTGGATTAACCCTCATGCTGATGGACGCACTCTTGCTCATTGCTTCTCCTTGCATAGACAATGCATATGCATTGTATCACTTTACCCATTTGTGTTTGCGGCTGTTCGATGCGTAGGGTTCCCGCGCAATCATCGTTTTGCCAAGAGCGTGAGCAGCGTGGTGTCCGCCTTCATAGCGACCTTCAGGCATTCCTAAGCATGTTCCCGGCAACATCCCCTCGTATTCGGGCAGAAGAGAAGCACTACACCAACTGCTCCGCCGGTTTCGCCGCGCGGTAAGGAAAGGGGGCGGGCCCATGTGCACGGGCATCCGCTTTACCAGCACGACCGGATCGATGTACTTCGGTCGCAATCTCGATTGGACTCAGGGCTATGGTGAGCGCGTGGTGGTGACGCCTCCTGCGGCGCAGGTGCCCGCCGCCTTCGATCGCCCCGGCGATGTGGACGCAGGTCACGCCCATGCCGTCATCGGCATGGCCATTGTGTTCAACGAGACGCCGCTCTACTTTGATTGCGGCAACGACGCCGGCCTCGCGGTCGCAGGCCTCAATTTCCCGCAGAGCGCCTGCTATGCGCCCGAGGCCTCAGCGGACCCCGACGCCATCAACGTCGCCGCTTACGAGCTTCCCTTCTGGGTCGCGCGCAACTTCAGCACGCTCGACGAGGTCCGCCAGGCCCTCGCGAAGACAACCATCGTCGCCAAGCCCGTCTCGTCCGATCTCCCCGTCGCAAACTTGCACTGGATTATCGCCGACGCCACGGGCAGCATCGTGGTCGAGTACATGCGCGACGGCATGCATGTGTGGGAGGACGACGTCGATGTGCTCACCAACGAGCCGGATTTCGGCTGGCAGCGCACAAACCTCCGCAACTATCTCACGCTGACGGACGCTGAGCCCGCATCGCCCTCATGGGGTCGCGCCCAGCTCGCGCCCTTTGGGTCCGGAGCGGGCCTACAGGGGATCCCCGGCGATTACAGCGGGCCGGCGCGGTTCGTAAAGGCTGCGTTTGTGAACAGCCATTACCCCGCAAAGGACTCCGAAGGCGAGAACGTGACACGGCTCTTCCGCACCCTCGGCGCGGTTGCCGTGCCGGACGGTGCGGCGCGCATGGCCGACGGCTCCTGCGAGAAGACGCTCTATACCAGCTGCTTCTCCGCTGAGGCGCTCACGTATTACCACGCCACCTATGACGATCCGCGCATTCGCGCCTACCGCCTCGCGTCGTGCGACCTTAGCGGGAGCGCGCCGCTCTATGCCTCCGAGGCTCCGCTGACGGCATAGGCCCGTCAGCGCTCCCTTGCGCCGTGGTGGGCATCTCGCTCGCCGCGGCGCAGGTGGCTCCCGAGTACTTCTTCGCGCACCAGATTGGACACAACGTGCATACCTCAACCTCCGTGCAGGCGGCTCAGCCTGCAGGGACCGCCCGGCCCGCAGGCGCGGGGCGGTTCCTCGTACTTCCCATCCTCGTTCTGATTCTCGCCCAGATGGGTGCCACGGGCGATAACGGCGCCCTTTCGCTTGCCACGTCCGCCCTCACGAGCGAGCTCGGCGCCACGACGGCGCAGATACAGCTGGCAAACATGATCTATCCGCTCGTGGGGGGCGCCTTTATGATCGCCGGCGGCCTTGCCGGTACCATCGTCGGGTGGAAGCGAACCTTCCGCGGTGGCATCCTGCTCTGCGCGGTAGGCGAGGTCGTTCTCGCGGCGGCGCCGAGCATGGCGGTCTTCATCTGGGGCGGCCGCGTGCTCGTGGGGCTCGGTGCGAGCTTTATGATCCCCGCGGTCCTGGGTCTCATCCCGCTTATATACCAAGGCGGCAACCGGACCATCGCCTTCGGCGCCATCGGCGCGGCGTCGGGTCTCTCGGCGCTTCTGCCGCTCGCCCTCGGCGTGGTGATGGAGACCGCGGGCATGCACGCCACGTTCCTCGCGCTCGCAGGCTACTTCGCCCTCGTCTTCGCCGCGTCCTTCACCTTGCCGGCCATCGAGCAGCCGCATGAGCGCACCGCGTTCGACGGCGGCGGCGTGGCGCTTGCGGCGCTGGGTCTCTTCCTGTTGCTCATCGGCGTCTCGAGCGTCTCCTCTTGGGGCTTGGTGACTCCGCTGGCAGGAGCGCCCTTCACGGTTCTCGGTATCTCGCCGGCGCTTCCCCTCGCAGCAATCGGTCTTGTGGTTCTCGGCCTTCTCGTCGTGTACGAGCGACGCGTCGAGGCGCGTGGCGGCATCGCGGTGCTGCCGAGCGTGTTTCTGGCGACCCCGCAGGTCCGCGCCGGCCTCATCGCGTGCGCCCTCACCTTCTTCTTTATGGGGGCGCAGTCCATCCTTATGGCTCCCTACCTGCAGCTCGTTGCGGGCTGGTCGCCGGTTGCCGTGGGCTCCATCTCGCTTGTCACGGGGCTTCCCACCTTTGCGTTCGCACTCGGCATCCCCAAGTTCCTGCCCCATGCCAGCCCCCGCCGCGTGATTCAGCTCGGCTACGTTGCCATGGCGGCGGCCTTGGGGCTCATGGCGCTGTCGGTGACGACGGAGGGCGCCTCGGCGCCGCTCGTGTTCCTCGGGGCCTTTATGGCCGGTGTGGGCGCCGGCACGGTTTCCTCCCATGCGAGCAATGTGGTGGCGGCCGCCCTGCCCGAGCGCGAGGCGTCGCAGTCCGGCGGCATCCAGAGCACGATGCGCAACGTGGGCCAGGCCTTTGGCGTGGCGCTGCTCGGCGCCGTCCTGCTCTTTGGAATCACCGGCACGGTGCGATCGCAGGCCGCGGCGGATGCGTCAATCACCCCTGAGGTGGCAAGCCGGCTCGACGCGGTGAGCATCGACTTGGGGAGCGACCGGACCTTTGAGGACGAGATCGCCGGTATCACCATGTCCGATGCCGAGCGGACGGAGCTCGTGAAGATCGAGGCCGGGGCTCGGGTAGACGCGGTGCGGATCGCCTACGCCGTGGGCGCGGTCATCGTGCTTGCCGGGCTGGCGTCGACCCCCGCCATCAAAGAGCGGCCGCGCACTGCACGCGCGTGACGTAGTCCTTGCGCGCAAGGCGGAACCAGACAGCGATTAAGAAGGCCGGCGCCCCAGGGGGACTCCCTGGGGCGCCGGCCTTTACCGTGCGGTATGGGTGGCGCGTGCGCCTACGTTACGATTCCCGCTTGAACCGGTTTGCGAGCGCTCCGCCGGCGATGGCGATGCCGCCGCCAAGCGCGGTGATGAGCGTCGCCCAGAGCGTATGGTCGCCCGTTGCGGCGAGCACCGTCCGCCCGCCCGTTGCCGCGTCGGTCTGCTGCGACGGGTCGGTTCCAGACGCTCCGGCGCCGTCTGCGGAACCTGTGCCGCCGCCCGGCGCGTTAGGCTCCTGGCCGTCCGGCTGCTGCGTGCCGTCGGTTCCCCCATCGGGGTCGCCCGAACCGTCGCCGGGCTTCTGACCGCTTCCGTCGCCGTCATCCGACCCGTCGCCCGGTTCCTGGCCACCGCCCTCGGGCGGGGTCACCTCGCCTTCGCCGCCGGAGCCGTCGCCGCCCTCGGGCGGGGTGGTCTCACCGGAGCCGCCTCCCTCTTCGCCGCCGCCGGGTTCCTCGCCGGAATCGTCGCCGATAAGCGCGGTATGCGGGTTCAGGCGCACGTCATAGGCCACTACGCTGAAGGATGCCGGGTCGCCGTCGCCCGCGTCGCCGGTGAGCTCGAACACCCCGTCACGCGAGAATCCCACGAGCTGCCCGTCGCGGTAGAGCTCCCACGCCGTCGTGGCGCGCGCGAGCTCGTCGCTCGGCATCGAGGCCTTCAGGCGCAGCGCGTCGCCCGCGATCTCGACCGTAAGCTCGGGCTCAACCGTGCCGTTCTCGCCCACGACCTCGGCATAGGTCTTCGCCCCGTTGATGATCTGCGCATCGGTGTTCAGCGAGAAGTACTTCACCTTGCGCGGCATCGAGGGGTACTGCGCGCACCACTCTCGCACCTCGGGTGCGAGATCGCGCTCGCCGAGCTCGTACAGGTATTCGGCAAAGTTGTAGCCCGTCCCCATGGTGAAAGCCACGGCCATGCGGTTGTATTTGACGCCCGTGGTGGCGTTGCTCGCTAGGTCCTCGATGGTCTTCACGGCGGCGGCGTCGCTGCGCAGGATGCGCACGGTCGCTCCGTAGGCGCCGTACGTCTCCACGTCGGCGGCGATTATCTCGGTATAGGGGCTCGCGGAGAAGTCGTAGCCCGCGTAATCCCAGTCGTCGAAGAAGTGCAGGCCGTTCCACCACGTGGTCACGTGCGTCCAGATGTAGGTGCCCCATACGTCGCCGTTCATCCAGTCGGGCACATAGCTCGGGTCGGCGGCCATCTGCGCGAGCTCGGCATCGCGGCGCTTGGTAGCGTTCATGGCGTTTACGTGGTAGTACGCCGAGGGGTTGAACGCCGTTCCCGCCCCCCGCGACGCCTCGATGCCGCCGTGGCGCGAGCCGGCGATGGAGTAGAGGTTGTTCGTCTCCTCGGCAACCGCGATCACGTTGTTATCGAGCATGTGCCCGTATTCGTGCGACATGCCCCAGCCGTACATACTCTCGCCCGATAGGAACGACGCGGCCGAGCCCTCGGGCATGTGGAAGTAGCGTCCGTAGGCGTACATGGTCGAGGGGCTCTTGACCGTGCGGGTGAAGGCCGTGTGCACGCGCGCGGTGGTGATGGCGTTGGGGCCGCTTGTCTCGGCCGGGTCGAAGCCGTCGAAGGCCCAGTAGAACTCGAGCCGGTCCTGGATGGCCTTGTTCGATTTCTCGATATAGGCGATGGCATCCTCCTGAGACGTGATGCCGGCATACGCCCTCGCCATGGCGGTGGCGCTCACGGCGAACTGCGCGCTGCCCTCGTCGCCCATCTGGAGGAGCGTCATATCGGCCACCTGGCCCGCCTGCGCTTGCGCGGCGTACGTGCGGATGTCTTGCACAAAGGTCCAGAAGCGCTCGGGGTGGGCGGGGTCGTGCTCGTAGAAGGGGTGCGCGCCCAGGCTCGTGCCGAGGGCGGGGTTGGCGCCGCCTGCCGAGATGCCGGCGCCCGCGGCGTCGCCCCCGGTTGCGCCCAGGGCGACCTCGGCGGCATCGGCCGCCTCGATGCGCACCTGCGCCGCGTTATTGGTGGAGTCGTTACGCAGGTAGAGCATGGAGCCGTAGGTTTTGCCGGCGAGGTCGACGGTGATGCGGTTGGCGCCGTTGACGAGGCCGTTTTTCTGGCCGAGGTTGAGCGAGGGGTAGTTGCTCGTGTCGGTCACGCCCACCTGGCGCCAGGCAACCGAGAGCTTCGACGGGTCGTCGGCATCGACGTAGACCACGATCTCGTTCACCTGGCCGGGCTTGAGGTAGAGGCCGGTGGCGTCGAGGTTGTCGAACTGGTAGCCCTGTTTGGTGCGCTGCGCCTCAGCCCACGGGTCGCCCAGCTGCGAGAGCGTGCGCACCGTGCCCGTGAGCTCGTCGCCGTGGGCGGTAAGGTAGGCAGCATAGCGCTCGATGTCCTCCAGCTGCTGCAGCCTCACGCGCTTCTCGGGCGTGTCCACGCCGGCGAAGTGTCCCTCCACCGTCGCGCGCAGATTCTCGAGGGCATCCGACCCGGTGAGCTCGCCGCGCAGCTCGAGGCCGAGGTTGTCGGCGAAGGGGTGGTCGAGGAGGTCGAAGAGCGCCGCCACATCGGCAGGCGCCAGGGTGATGCGGCTCTGGTCGGCGGCGTCGATGCCCACCGAGGCCGTGCGCTCGGGCGTTCCGGCGCGGCGCACCGCGAGGCGCTCGAGTGCGGCGCGAGCCACCTCGGGCGTGGTGGCGGTGGCCACCACGCCGCCCGCCGGCCATTCGCCCGCGAGCACGACCTCGATCGGGTCGTCTGTGGTGTGCGCCCCGGGCGCGCTTGCAAACGAGAGCGCGGCGCCCTGTGCCAGGCTTACGCGGTCGGCGCCCTCGAAGCGCGCCTCGCCGCCCAGCTCAAGCGATCCGCGGGCGTCTACGCGCACGCCGAAGGTGTTGTTGGGATTGTTGTTGCCGACGGTGCCGCCCGTGAAGCTGAGCGTACCGCCCTCGAGCACGTGCACCACGCCGTCGCTCGACACGTTGGACGAGTTGCCCGCGATGGAGCCGCCGCTCATGCGCACGGTGCCCTTGGTCCACACGATGGACTCGGAGTAGCTCGTGCGGTTGCCGGTGATGGTGCCCGCCCGCATCTCGAAGGTGCTCCCGTGCTCCACCGCCACGGCGGCGTTGCGCATGGCAAAGCCGTTGCGTATCTCGCCGCCGTCCAGCACAAACGTGCCCTCGCGCACGTAGACGGCGCCCCAGGGCTTCCAGGAGCACTGGGCCCTCTCGATGACCGTGCCCGCGCGCATGATGAAGGTCGACTGGCCGCGCAGGGTGACGACGGCTTCGTTCGAGTCGGTCTGGCCGTTGTCGATGACGAGGGCGCCGGCGGAGGGGTCGGCCGCCTCCAGCGTGAGCGCGGCGGCTCCCACGAGGCGGAACATGCCCGCCGCCTTGCCGCCCTCCTGCGGGAACTGCGCCGTGCGGGTGATGGTGGCGCCTGCGGTGGCGCGCAGCGTGAGGGTGCGGCCCGCGTCGACGACCACGGGCTCGCTGATGCTGAGCGCGCCGGAGACCTCGATTACGTCGCCGCTTTGCGCCGCACGGACCGCCTCGACGAGCGAGTCAAACGCCGTGCGCTCGTCGCCGCGGACGAGGGTGACGGCACCGGCGGCGGCGTCCGCTGCGGAGGTCGAGGGCTCGGCCGCACCCTCCGGGACGGCCGCTGCATACTCCGGGACGGGGGCGGCGGATGCGCCCTCTTCATCCGCATAGGCATGGAGGGGTGCGGCAAGGGTCGCGCCCGCCCCCGCGCCGGACAGCGCCAAGCTCGCGGCAAGGACTGCGCGCAAGGTCGTGGGGGCTATTCTGTTGTGGGGCATGATGTCCAAATCCTTTCGCATCTCGCGCCTGGGAAGGCGTGGCCGCGCTGGGGAATCATTTGAGCGCGGAGGCAGTGTCTGTCTAGGTGCAGAACTGGTATACCCCCGCCACTATGGGGGAGGGAAGGGTCCGGGACCGAATCCACAGGTTCTGCACCGCCCGGTTGGCGCACCCCGCACCCGCCCGCCGCATCGCCGCCACGCTAGGAGTTCGCGCGTGCTGCTGCGTTGGGAGTTCGCGCGCACCGCGGTGCTAGGAACTCGCGCGCGCGGCGGCGCTAGGCGCCCGCGCCCTCGGTGACGTCTGGGGCGGCAAGTTTGTTGACGCGGCGGTCGTAGGTGAGGATGCCGTTGGCCTCGTCCTCCACGTCGGAGAGTTGCGTGTAGACGTAGCCGGCGAGACCGTGCGGCGCGAGCGCCTCGGCCTCGGCGAGCGATGTACGGACGGCGGCGCGCCAGGCGGCAGGAGATGCAAAGTCGCCGTAGCCGTAGACCGCGTCCGAGAAGCGGTGACCCTCCACGGGCTGCGCCCAGCCGCCAAACTCCGAGAGGAAAAACGCGCGGAAGCCACGCTCGCGCGCATAACCCTTGAGGCGGCCCCGGTCACGCGGCGCGGTGAGCGGGCGGAAGTAGTTGTGATGCGAGAGAACGTCGCCGCAGTGCTGGTCGTACCAGCCGCTCGCCGCGTCGAGGGGGCGCGTGGGGTCGATCGTGTGGACGAGTTCCGCCGCGGCGCAGGCGTCGAACTGGCCCATGCCTTCGTTAAAGAGCGACCAGGCGACGATCGAGGGGTGCCCGGCGAGATGGCGCACCATGTCGGCGCACGTTGCCGTCCATTCGAGCTGGTAGCGCGCATCGTCTGACGAGAGGGCCACGCGGTGGTGGGGGATGTCGTCGCGATAGCGCCCCCACGTCGCGCTGAAGACGGTGGGCTTGCGGCTCGTGTGCCAGAGGTTGTAGGTGCCGCCGCCCTGCACGGCGTCCTGACAGACGAGCATGCCCATGCGGTCGCAGTGGTAGTACCAGCGCGCACGCTCGACCTTGAGGTGCTTGCGCAGCAGGTTGAAGCCGGACGCGCGCGCAGCCTCGATATCGTGGACGAGGGCGGCGTCGGCGGGCGCCGTCATGAGGCCGTCCGGCCAGTAGCCCTGGTCGAGCACCCCTTTGAGCAGGAGGGGCTCCCCGTTGAGGAAGAAGCGCGGCGTGCCCGCGCCGTCGCGCTCCACGCGAACGGTGCGGAAGGCGGCGTAGCTGCGCACGCGGTCGGGCTCGGCGGCGGCCTGCGCGCTAGCGCCCCCGTCGGCGGTGCAGGGCGCGGTGCCGACGATAAGCGCGGCCTCCACGCGGTAGAGATACGGCTCGGTGGGCGACCAGAGCCGGGGCGCGTCGAGCGCGAGGGTGGCGTGCAGGCGCCGTGCGGGCGCCGCGTCGGGGGAGGGTGCACCCATGGCGATGGCAAGCTGGGCGAGCGAGGGCGCCGTTGCCGTGGCGGGGCGCGCGTCAAAGGGGAGGCGCGCGTCGAGCACGCGGGCCCCCTCCGCATCAAACACGGCGAGGTCGAGCGCGAGGGCGGTGTCAGCGCCGAGGGGCTCCGCCACGCGTGCCAGCGCCTCGACGGCGAGCGTGCCGTCGGCCGCGCCCCGGCAGGTGAGCGCCGTCAGATGCGCGGCGGGCACCACCTCGAGCCAGACGCTCTGCCAGATGCCGCTCTGCGCCGTGTACCAGATGCCGCCGGGGTGGAGCCGCTGCTTGCCGCGCGGCTGCGTGCCGGCGTCCGAGGGGTCGTAGACGCAGACCTCGATGAGGAAGGTCCCGTCGGTATCCGCATCGGCGCCGTCGTCGAGATAGGGGGTCACGTCGAGCTCGAAGGGCAGATAGCCGCCTGCATGCGTGGCGGCGAGCCTGCCGTTCACGCGAATCGCCGCCACCCAGTCGACGGCGTCGATGTGCAGGATGATGCGGTCGTGCGCGCCGCGCGCGGGCGCGCAGGCGCGGCGGCGGTACCAGAGGAGCTCGCCGGGGGTGAGGGTGCGGCGCACGCCCGAGAGCGGCGCCTCGGGCGAGAAGGGCACGCGGATGCGCCCGGCAAACGTCGCCGGCGGCGCCGCCGTGCTCACGAGGGCGAGGGCGCCGGCGAGGTCGAGGGGCGCGGCGTCCGCCCGCCCGGTGGGGACGAATGCATAGTCCCACCAGCCGTTGAGCATGGTGTAGGAGGCGCGCTCGAGTGCGGGGCGGGGATGCTCGGGCAGGACCTCGGCATCATCTCCCGCCGCCGCGAGGGCATCGCCCCACGGGGTGGAGAGGGGGAGGGTGTGCGTGCGTTCTGGCGCGCGGGCGGCGGCGAGCGCGCGTTTGACATCGAGCATACAAAATCGCCTCGTCTTGTGGGGAACAGCGCTGCTGCCATGGTACCCCGGCGGGCCCCCGGCTTTCAGCTCGCGCGCCCTTATGCCGCAACCGGTGCGAGCGCGCCCGTCTCGATGTCGATGGTGTAGCCGGTGACGCGCACACCCGCGGGCATGAGCGGATGGGTGCGGATGGTGCGCACACTCGCCGCCACCTCGCAGGCGAGGTCGGCGAAGCCCGTGAGGACTCGGTCGAGCTCCGGATGGGCGGCTCGCTCGCGAGCGATCTGCTCGGCCGGCACGCCCGCCTCGACGAGGGCGTGCGCGAGATGGTCGGCATGCATGCCGCAGGTGCCGCAATCGGTATGGCCGATCACCATGATGTGGCGGACGCCGAGCTCGCCCACCGCGACGAGCAGCGAGCGCATGGCCTCGCCGTAGGGGTCGACGATGGTGGCTCCGGCGACCTGGATGAGGGCGGCGTCGCCGTCCGCAAGGCCGAGCGCGGCGGGCAGAAGGCGCGTCAGGCGCGCGTCCATGCAGGTGACGATGGCGAGACCGCGCGCGGGTCTGCCGGTGGCGGGGCGCGGGCCCGCGGCGCCGGCGGTGGCAAACGCGCGGTTGTGGGCGAGGACCGCGTCGACGGGCGCGGGGGCGGTAGGGGAGCATGCGGTGTCGTGAGCGTTCATGGGCATCCTTTCCGGGTGGTGCTTCCATGGTAGGCCATAGGGGCGCCCGCGGCGATCGCGAATGCCGGGCGGGATGTACCGGACGCCCTGCCAGCGGGACGTTCGCCGAGGGCGCGCTACCGGTAAGGGTCGCCGGCCTCGCGCCCCCAGCACCCGGCCGTCTATACTGGCAGCAGGTATGAACCCCTGCTACGAGGAGGCCCCATGGATCCCAACAAGCGTCCCGACGACATGGTCCGCATCACCACCCCCGAGCTCGCCCAAGCGTTCATCGACGAGCAGGTCGAGGCCCTGCGCGCCCAGATCGGCGACAAGAACGTGCTGCTCGCGCTCTCGGGCGGTGTGGATTCGAGCGTTGTGGCGGCGCTGCTCATCCGTGCGGTGGGGCGTCAGCTCATCTGCGTCCACGTGAACCACGGCCTCATGCGCAAGGGCGAGTCCGAGCAGGTCATCGACGTGCTCCGCAACCAGATGGACGCGAACCTCGTCTACGTGGACGCGACCGACCGCTTCCTCGACCTGCTGGCGGGTGTGGCCGAGCCGGAGCGCAAGCGCAAGATCATCGGCGCTGAGTTCATCCGCGTGTTTGAGGAGGAGGCCCGCAAAGTCGCCGGCGAGGTGGACTTCCTGGCCCAGGGCACCATCTACCCCGACATCCTCGAGTCCGACGGCGTAAAGGCGCACCATAATGTGGGCGGTCTGCCCGAGGACCTTACGTTCGAGCTTGTCGAGCCCGTAAAGCTCCTGTTTAAGGACGAGGTGCGGGTGGTCGGCCGCGCGCTGGGGCTCCCCGAGTCCATGGTCGAGCGCCAGCCGTTCCCGGGTCCGGGTTTGGGCGTGCGCTGCCTCGGCGCCATCACGCGCGACCGTCTGGAGGCCCTGCGCGAGGCCGACGCCATCCTGCGCGAGGAATTCGGCGCCGCCGGTCTTGCCGGCAAGGTCTGGCAGTATTTCGTGGTGGTGCCGGACATGCGCGCCACCGGCGTGCGCGACGGCAAGCGCGCCTACGAGTGGCCGGCGATCATCCGCGCCGTCAACACGGTCGACGCGATGACGGCAACGGTGCCGGAGCTCGATTGGGCCCTTATGAAGCGCATCACCGAGCGCATTCTCGCCGAGGTGCCGGGCATCTGCCGCGTGGCGATGGATCTGACGCCCAAGCCCATCGGCACCATCGAATGGGAGTAGCGATTACCTTTTGAGGTCTCCGCTCGGCGCGGTATATTCTTGCGGAGTGGTTTTCTGCCATCTGGAAGCCCTCGGGGGATGCGGAAGAGCAGAAAACCACTCGCGGGCATTTGCCATCAAATCCCACAGCGTCGCTTTTAAATGATGTTGCCCCCGAGTCGTCAGATGCCTCTCACTTGTACAAGCATACTGAATATGCAATCATATTAAGCAACATTGTACATCAGCGGTGAGAGGGCGGAATGACTGACGTCGTCAAGATGGCCAGAGAGAACAACGGCTACATATCGTCCGCCCAGGTAACCTCGGCGGGGATGCCTAGAAGGCTTCTGGCAGAAGCCGTCGCAGCCGATGAGCTCGTCCAGGTTGAGCGCGGCCTGTACACCCTGCCCGACACCTGGGAGGACGAGCTCTATATCACACAGCAGAGATTCTCTAGGGGGATATTCTCAGACGAGACGGCGCTCTACCTGCATCGCATGACCGACCGCGCCCCGTTTTCACTCACTATGACATTCCCCAGGTCCTACAACGCCAACGCAGTCAGAGGTGCGGGGATTGTTTGCCGCACGTGCGCCGATGACGTGCTGGACCTTGGCAAGTGCGAAGTGAGAACCCCGTACGGCAACTTCGTGAGGGCCTACGATATCGAGAGGACGCTGTGCGACATCGTGCGCGGGCAGAAGACCGTTGACTCTCAGGTTGTCGTGCCCGCTATGCGGGCTTATGCCGCAAGCAGGGATCGCAACGTGTCGAAGTTGATGGGGTACGCCCGCAAGCTTGGGGTCGAGCGGAAAATACGGAGCTACATGGAGGTGCTCTTGTGAGGACCGCGAGAGCGAAGTAGCCATTACCAGGCAAAACCTCAACCCTGATGTGGTCTTACGGCTTCACTCGATGTAAGTGTCAGGCATATGGCCAAACGATTCCCTGGTACATAAGGGTATGCATTTCCTCGGTAGACGGATAGAGATTGGCGCCGCCGAACGTAAGATGGGGCTGCGCGAGGGCAGATTCAAGCAGTCCCTCGTTGCGCGCGTCGCCAAGACCGCCGAAGGGGGCTATGGCGTACTCGTGAATCCTGAGCACGTCAACCTTGGAAAGGCGCAGCGGGCTCATTTAGCGAGCTCCTCGAAGACCTCGGCGTACTCGTCCATAAAGTCGATGGCGACATCTGCTGCCGAGGGCTCAACGGGGGCAATCACCACCCACGGCTTGTTGTTCTTAAGCACGGTAACCGGTCTTCCCGTCACGTTCACCTCAGCGGTGACCTTCGAGAAGTTCGTCTTCGCCTCTGCGAGTCCAATCGTGATTGCCGTGATAGCTCCTCAATAATGACTATAACTATGGTTAGAGTATAGGATATTAATTTGGACCACTTGATGACGGAGGTTGCTCTTGAGTAGAGTTCGCCACCATAATTCAGTTCCCACTTGGGCGCCGTGCTCGTCTTGACGGAAGTTGAAGATTCGGGTAGAAGGTCCTTTCAGCCGCGCCAATGAGCTGGTAGTAGCTAGAAATACTTTGTCGCTCTGATTCGAAGCCTTGGCGAGCCTGTCACTGTTTTGGTGCAGTGTGTCTTGCGAGGGCGTGATTGAAATGCTCGGTTGTCACGTAGTCGCAATCGGGGTGGTTATACGAGCTGCTCGGATTCGCTGGAATCTAGCGAAATTACGGTTTCGAACCGCATCTACGGCATCTTCGCCACACGGCGAAGTTCTCGAGTACGGGGTTCGCCAGCGAGGGGCCGCCTAACGCGACCTCGGTTTCGGCGTCCGTGAAGTCCTCCTCTGCGGATACGATGCCCTCATGCTCCGTGATATCGGAGCAGGTTAGAGCGTCGGCATCCAGCGCCACCTGCGTACGCTGCAGCTCGGAGCCCACCTCAACGAAGCAGTCGAGCACGCCGGTTTCTTCCACGTCCATGACGTCCGCGAGCAGTTTGATGCCCCGGTCGTAGTTGGACGTTTTGGTCTCGTACTCGTCGGTGATCGAGCCCGTCTTGAAGCCCACGTTGCGCGTGTAGTCCCCGAGCCCCGAGACCTCGATCTTGGGGATCATGATCTCCTTGGTGTTGCGCCCCGCGCGCGCTATGTGTCGGGGAGAGTTCAGGCAGGTCGAGCACGCGGCGCGCTGGTACACCTCATCAAGGATGGTCGTGTAGTTCTTGACCGCTGCGATGTTGTTGGCCATCGGTTACTCCTCGTCCGCGATGCCCGCGATCTCGCGCCACCGCTTCATCGTCTTGCCCTCGTCGGACGTCGCGCCCGCGTTCGGGAGCCCGGTCTTTTCGGCCTGCTTGGGTGCGCTGCCCTCGAACAGCCAAGGCTCCGCCTCCTTGAGTGCCGCGACGTCGCTGCCGTGGTCATCAAGCAGGACGCGGGCCGCCTTCACAATGCGGCACCCCGCCATCTGAAGCTCGAACCCGATGCGCTGCTCGTCACCCTGGCGGCGCAGCTCGTCCATCTCGGCGCGCAGCTTATCGGCGCTCTCGGCGGTCTTTGCGGCCTCCACGATCTCGCCCTCGAGCGCAGCGCTCTTGTCATCGCGCTCCCTGAGCGCCGCCTCGTAGTCCGCGCGCGCCTTGTCGGCATCGCCGCTGCCAGCACTGCCCGTCACCTGCGCCTGCTGCGCCGTCGCCCCTTCGCCCTGCGCCCGCGGCTCACCCGCGGCCTGCGCCTGCGCGCCCTTGCCATCGTCCTCGCCACCCATAAAGCTGCCTCCCGTCTCGCGGCAGACAAAGGAAAAGCCTGCACCCGGTTGTGTCGGGTACAGGCTATGGGGCTGTCACAAAGGATGATCACCTAGGAAGAGATGTGTTTCCGGAAACATGAAAAACATGTACCGGCTTCGCCTATCTTGTTATCCATCTTCCACCGCTGCTGCAAAGCATGACATCCCCAGATTTCATCACCCATTCAATTTCAGATAAATAAATATCAAATGCATCTTGCTCGCCTTCTTTAGTCGAAACGCATTCATAGGCCATAAACTGTGCCTTTGGACGAGCATTTGTAGTTGGCGTTACGACTATTGTGTCATCAAATCTATATATTGATTTTGCTGGAAAGCTTCTGTCAAATACAAGCGTAAAGCTTGCAATCCTATTCCCAGATTCAATCGCAGAGGTAATCATACTGCGCCATATTCCAACAACTTCAAAGGTCTTTTCCTTAAGGTAATCATTTGAAACATTAATAAAATCTGCATATGGGGTAAAGAAGGGAGAGTCTGGGCTGAGCAGAGCAACCCGGACAGAAAGATCCTCGCGTGCCAGCGCTGATCGCAAGAACTCTCTATTTTGATTGGTCCACGATAGGCCATGAAAATGCACTATATCCAAGTTGTTTTCGACAGCCTTAATTTTATATGGATAGTTAGTTTCGGTAACATTAAAATAAAACTGGCGGATTCCATACTGCAGATTATTTGCACCTGATTTTATTGAGTTGACTGCCAGCTGAAAAGACTCCTTCGCGGCCATGCGAATAGATGCTTTTGAGACGCTCCGTTTATCAATGAATAGCGTCATCATTGTTCTTGTTATTTCAAGCATGACAGTCTTTTTTCGATTTTTCATATCGCTGGTATCCGAATATCGAAACGAAATATCGCTGCCTTCTATTCCGCTGTAAGAGGAGATGGTTGTAGCAAGTCTGCTCGAGAACTCCATCGCATCGATTGAATTAAGAGCACCGCTTAACGCTCTATCGGCCATCTGTAAGTATCTCGAGCAAGTGGTCTCATTAATCGCTAGACCGTTTGTTGAATGCAACCTTCTATCAAAGTAGAGGACGCGATCATTCAGCGTGTTAAATAAATCGGAGCAACCTAGCTTCGCAATGGAGAATGTAGTCTGACCGTATACATCAATAAGAAAATGTCTCAAAAAGTCCTCTGAAGTGACTTCTTCTTTGATTGGCGACATATCAGCATCCCCATAGCTACTAAATCCAGAGTGTTAGATGATTGTGCGGATAGAACGCCCGCCTCACTTCCGTCTATAGCCAGATAAACGATGCGCACATGTAACAGTTTATAACAGTGCGCATTATGGAGGGTAACAGATGGCGTTGATATCCTCCAGATAAGGGAAATGGCCGAAGAGACTTTGTATTCGTAATTCAAGTCTGATGTAGGCAACCCGGACAAGATGCCAGTACCGGAAGGAAAGGAGTGAGCGATGAGTAGCTATTGGGATCCTCGCGATTACACCATTGAGGACCAGCTTCGGGAGATGGTGAATGGGCGTGATGTAGCGACATCTGGAAATGAGGTCTTTAAGGGTCAGTCTAACGGAGATGTAAGCATGTATTGGCCCAGCAACTCTGAGAAGGGTCATGGACACGCCGTGTTTCATTCTGACGGCTCTTCTGAAATTGTTCATAAGTAATCTCTCAAGAAATTCGCACTGCATAAGTTTGCCGGTATCTCTTTACTATCTGCATCTTCAACATGAGGTAACCAGACAACTGTATTTGCATGTCAATTGTTTTTTTGGGGGTAAATATGTCAGCAGAGCACACGAAAAACGCCCGTCCCTCGACATGGGACAAGCATACGAATCGAGATAAAGGACGCTCTCAGAAGAAAATGAACGGTAACCCGAATTGGGTTGACCAAGGGAAGCACACTAACTCAGGCCGCAACAAGGCACGCAAGTGATAGCGGGTTGATACCTTATTGTCATTAGGTAGTTGTTTTGGGCCCTGCCTGAATTGATATCAAGCTATATTCCAAGCATATCTAGAGTTTTTCTTAGGAGTTAAGGAAAAATCCAGATGCGAGCCATTCGATTCAGCAGGGCCTGAAGTGCCTGAATAGTTAGTCGTTGCCGACCTTCGGAGCTCCCGTGTCTAGCCGAAAAGCAGTCAGGAGTTTAGGCTAAAACTTGATGAGCGCCAGAATGAACCGCCGCAAAGGCAAATATCGCAAATGGGTTTGAGGCTTAGTTTGCCACGTTATTCCGATGGGTAACTCCAGCGCGCCGCTCGTCAGGTTCGGCCGTAAAGATAGCTCATTAACTCAATTAGAAAGCCAAGTGGACGGAGCGGCTACAATTACGGTTGGTCTAGGTGTCTCCAAGACACATGCCGGATTGCTAATCGCTCCATCCCCTCCGATGTCGAAACGCAAGATTCGGTCGAAATCCGTATCTGCTAGAAATACATATCTACCATCAGGGGAAACGATAATGTCGCGCGCTCGTTTCCCGTCAATGCCATATGAAGCAAACTTGGATAACACTGGGGCACGATTATCGAACGTGAAACAATCAATTTGAGATTCAGCGCGATTGATGGCATATGCCCATCGTCCATACGGATGAATTGCGAATGAAGAGTTGGACTGTACCGTGAGATTGTCGTTTGAAGACCAATTGATGCGACGTACCACCATTTCCATGTTGGCTTCATCACGCCGGCTTGATCCCCTACGTTCCCGACACGAATGATTGTCAGCGGGATCGAGAGGATGCGCCCGTCCGAGACACTTTTGGAACAAAAACCCAAATCCGTTGTCAAACTCGTAGTTAAAAATGACGATTCGGCTTTGTTTAAGCACTTTAATGTTTCGAGGCCCCGAGCCTAAAGCGTCGAGTATGGTGTTTTGAACGGGGTGCATTGCGTTATTGGCACAAATACAGTACATGTCTATCGTATTTGCGCCCGTGTTCGAAGCGAGCACTAAATCGTCATCCAAAAAGGCGACCGAATGATAGTACGATTGCGATGAAGTGGCGACGTCTTGTCTCTCTAGCACCTGCCAATCACCTGATGGTATGCCATCATCAAGTTGATGAAGCACAAGATACCCTGGCCTGCTCTCCTCGAAAAGCCCAAAGGAGGAATTGAGTCCGTGATGGGCCACCGCCAGTACGCTGCCCCTCGAATCGACCGCAAGCGCGCACGGATAGGCGTCACCGCTCGGAAATGTGCCCAGTTCTTCGAGCTTGTCGTTGGACAAGCGGTATGCGCGTATCGTTCCGCTGCCTTGGAGACGCACATCCGACGCATGCTCTTCCGCTACATACAGTATGCCGCCTTCGCATGCAAAGCAGACGGCTCCAACGCGCATATTAGCGTCCGTCTCGTCAAGCAGGCGAAGTCGCCCTCGCTCATACGCGCACAGCTTCACGCCCGCAACATTCGCCGCACCCCAGCCGAACCCGATGGCCACGATGCAGCAATTGCCTGAAACCGACGCCCCGAAGGAAGATAGGCTCTGATTCGAATACATTTCCGAAGCCCTTTCATAATCGCTCGACACTTGCAGGGCACGCAGAGCGGTTTACGCGCATCGCGACACAATGCCTCCGGCGCAGGTTCAGCCGAAACCCCGTGTACAGCTAACCGTCTCTTTCGATTGCCATGAGAGTACAATACCAAAGAGGTTACGGCAAACCATCTTGGCGGCATGTATGCGGGGTGAATCAGTTAGCTCACAGCGCTGCCAATCGCCCATTTGACCGGCTCATACGAGAACCTTTGTCGTCGCCTCTGCGACTGCCATTTTTCGAACCGTTGGAATCGAGGCCCTATGAGGTGCTTCATATGCATCCCCGGAGACGACACCCAATCGGGCATCTACCCTCCCGTGGGTTTAGCCTACATCAATGCGGTCTTGCGCGGCGCCGGACACGACGTCCACTGCTTCAACTGGTGCTTCCGCTCGGACGATGAGCTGGCGTGTGCCCTTTCGGAGTTCAATCCGCAGGTGGCTCTGATGGGTGGCACATCCTACGACCTTGACGCGTTCAGGACGTTTTTCCGCCTCGCAAAAGCCGCGGTGCCGGGCGTGGTTTGCATAGGTGGAGGCGCGGGCTTCACATCCGAGCCCGTCGTATTCAGCGAGCTCACCGGGGCTGACATAGCGATTGTCGGCGAGGGGGAGCGGACGACGGCGCGCGTCATCTCCATCCTCGAGCAGGGCCGCACGGAGCTGCTGCAATCGCTGCCCGGCATAGTGGTGCGCTCCGAAGGCCGCCTGCGATACACCGGCGACGCGAAAGAGATCGAGGATATCGACAGTATCCCCTTCCCCGACTATACGGGTTTCGAGATGGAGAGATACTTCGAGAACCAGCGCGACCGGGGCTTCGCACGCTATTTCAACGACCTTGGCGGCTCCCCTAGGGCGATGGTCATGTTCACGTCGCGCTCCTGCCCCTACGCTTGCGGCTTCTGCTGCCATACGCTGGGACGGCGTTACAGGAAGCGATCGCTCGACGCGGTGTTCGCCGAGCTTGACCTGCTGATGGAGCGTTACGCAATCAACGCCGTCTACTTCGCCGACGAGCTGTTCGTCAACGACCTGGAGCGGCTTGCGGAATTCTGCCGGCGCATAGCCCCCTATGGCATCCGCTGGGCGGCGGATTGCCGCGTGGAGGCGGTGTCGCGCCCCATGCTCGCCATGATGAAAGAGGCGGGGTGCGTGGCGCTGATGCTCGGGCTCGAAAGCTATTCGGACGACGTGCTGCAAGAAATGGGCAAACGCATTTCTCCCTCTCAGATAGAGGCGGCGCTCGATGCCGTGGAAGAGGCGAAGATGTGCATCGAAGGGCATTTTATCTTCGGCACGCCGCATGAGACGCGTGGGACGTTTCTGGAATCGTTCAGATGCTGGAAGCGCTACCGCCGCATAGGGGTGGACATTCTGTGGCTTCTGCTCTACCCCGGCACGCGCTATTACTGCGAGGCGTGCGAGAGGGGCCTGATAAAGGACCGCGCGCGCTTCATCGAGGACGGCATGCCGCACATAAACATAACCCACATGCCGCAGCCTGAATACGAGGCGCTCGCACGTATCGGCACGCTCTGCCTCCTCGATGATTCGATCTGGGGTCGGATAGCGCGCGCAGAAGCGGGGGGAGGCGCTGGCCAGGCCGAGCTGGAATGCCCGCTCTGCGGGGCGAAGTTCACCCGCAGCATAGGCAGGCGCGATGCTTTTCGCGGCATAGGGCGCCAAAAGCTCGAGTTCGAATGCCCTGCGTGCAAACGTTATAGCGTCTACTCATTCAAAGGAACGGCGCCTGCCGTGACCGACCTCATCCTTCGCCAGATAGAGGCGGGACAGACGACGGATGGCGCGCAGCAGAGCCCGCTCGCCTCGTTCTGCCGCAGAAACGGCATCCGCCGCTGCGCCGTGCTGGGGTACTCGCGCCAGCAGGCAGCAGTCGTGCATGCTCTGGGCGAGGCGGGCGTGGACGTGTGTACCCGAGAGCAGATTCCCGCAGGCGCCGACCCGCGCGATGCGGCACACGACGCGATGGATGCGTGGGAGCGAATGCGCAGTCAGGCAAAAGCCTGCAAGGCAGACACGGTTATATGCGCCGTCGGGTGCGCGTTCGAGGCGGTGGAAGACGCGCTTGCCGACACGCTTGCAGAGGACGGGTTGAGCATATTCTCCGCAATTGATGCCGTGTTCGATTTCCCATATCATGCCGAACGGCCCGAAGAGACGTAGTGGCGATAGAGGTTATCGCACGCATCGGCATGGGCAATCTCCTCTGCGACCGACCGCGAATCGGACGCGGCCCCCGTCAGCAAGCTGCTGCCCTGGGCCGCCAGGCCGCGAGCGGGCGCGAGCTCTGCGCATTCCTCGAGCGAGAAACCCTCCGAACAGGCGAGCAAGCGTGTCCACTGCACGCCATGGCAGCATGCCGGTTCGCTCGGCCGCAGGCCCTCGATGCCCAGCAGGAAGCGCGTCAGGATGCGCGTCGCCTTGTTCGGCGCCACCCCCGCACTCGCCCAGGCGGTCGAAGCGGCAGCGTAAGAACCCGCCTCAAGGGCGAGCCGCGCCAAGCCGTCTGCCCGTGAAGGCTCGTCGGGGAAGAACGTCCGCATCCCATGGGGGCGCTCCCGCAGCGCGCGCATCAAGGGCGCGCTGAACCTGTTCGGATGAACGGGGAACGACTCATCGTCCATAACGGCCTCAAACGATGCGCGAGGAAGGGTCATCTCGGCGAACCGCCTTTGGGCGTCCTTGTCGTCGCCAAGCGAAAACAGCCGCCTCCGAATGCAACTTGCCGAGAGAGGCTCGGCGGCAAAGGCCTGCCGCTCCATGCCGTCGCCCGGCGCAGAAGGCGCGACTTCGGGCATGCAATCGTCGAAAAATGCCTGGCCAACGCGGGGGTTCGTGGCGAACCGCACCCTCGCCCGCGAACGGATGGCTTGGAAGATGTACAGGATGCCCAAGATATTGTTGGGCTGCCCCAGCGCCTCGATGCAAAGCGGGAAGGCCTCGGGCGGCACGAAGCCATCGAGCCCGCACGCGAAGGCATCCTCCTCCGCTATGCCGCGCGCCATAGCGCTTCGAAGCGTCTTGCACACGCGCTCGTCCTGCGCCATGGCGCTCGCCATCGTCGCCAGAAGGCGCGCATGCCCCGGCCCCGATTCGCTGCCGAAAAGCACCACGTCGATGCAACCTAGAGCATCGAGCAGCGACACCGCGCCCCATGCGAACGAATCGATAGGCGAGGTGGAAAATGCCACGGGAATCTCGAAGACCGCGTCGGCCCCGCAATTCACCGCTGCCTGCGCTCGCGCCTCCTTGCTCGCGACAGCAGGAAACCCGCGCTGCGTGAAATTGCCGTTCAGCGTCACGATGACGCGGCGCGCGTGAAGGACTTCGCGCGCATAGGCGATCTGCATCAGATGCCCTTGGTGGAAGGGGTCGTAATCTGCTATCACCCCCACCGTAGGGGCCGCACCCTCGCCAGGCCGCCAAAGGGGCAGCCCGTCGTAATCCGGGGAAGACTCGGGGTCCCGAGGAGAATTTCGCATAATACCCCATCCGTGCGGCGCACCCAACGTGCGCCTGAACTATTCGGCCCTGTGAAGCGAATAATATGTGACGACGACGGTCGAGAGCGCCAAGGCCGCGGCTATGAGCAGAGTGATGTCCAGGCTTATGCCCGCCAACGCGATACCCGCAAGCGCCGCCACTCCCAGCAGATGCCCGATATTCTCGGATAGCACCCAAATCTGCGAATGGTAGCTGCGCTTGCACTCGAAGAGCTGCTTGATGCAGAACACGTTGCCGCCGCCGAACCCCGTGAGCACCCACAGGATGAGCGCGGCGGTAAGCGAATGCGACAGGACGGCGTACATGCCCAGAAGCACGGTCGACACCAAGATGTGCCCGCCGAGGAAAAACACCATCCAGTTGGAGCTTTTCGTCGCCTTGGCCAAAGGCTCGGTGGCAATGTATGGCACCCAGTTGCCGACGAACCACAGCCCTGCGGCAAGTGGGCTACCCGTGCCCAGAAACGCGATGATCAGCATGGCGTAGCAGTACACGAAATAGTGCATCTGGTGAAGCACCATGGCCACACACAGGCGATTGTCGCCGTATTCTCCCCTGATCAGGCGGGCAGCCCAGCATCCGTCGTCAAAGCGAGGCGTGACCACCGACAGCGCCAGAAGAAGCGCAGGCACCGCCGCCATCAAGGCGTTTCCCGCGAAAAAGAATACGCCCGAAACAGCGAACCCCACCACGCGGAACACGCGCTTACGCCATCGGGGCTCGCTTCCCTTTACGGCGCTGCGCATCGTTTGCAGCAGCGTCGAAAGAAGGACGACTTCGACGAAGCACAGCGCGTAGGCAACGGCGCTTCCGCCAGGCAGCAGGGCAACCGCGCGTCCCAGGATGAGAGCGACACACACGAAGAGGCTCTGAAGTTTGCGTATGCGCCTGGTGATGAGGAACAGGAAGATGTTTCCCAGCTGGTATGCCACCGTCATGCCCACGGCATAGACGACCCCGTACCCCTGCCCCAGCGCCCAGAATATGCCCCCGAGCTCGATAGCCCCCGAAAGCACGCAGGTGGCGTAGAAGGTGAATACCGTGATGCGCCTCCCGCGCGCATCGGGTTCGCGCGGGGCGGGTGCCCTCGCGGCGGGCGCGTCGTTCTTATTCATACTACCCTCGTTTCATCGAACGCATCACGGGGCATAACACCTCACAGCAGGTACAATGCCGCCTTTCAATGAGCGGGCAGCGCGCCTCGGACCCATCGCAGGCCGCATGGGCGGCGGCAGCGTTTCGAAGGATGATCTCGTCGAGCTGACTAGCAAATGATGCGCCCTGGCGGAACACGGGTTCGCTCAGCACAGGGCACCCGTCTGTCTGCCACGCACCCCCGGCGAGCACCCCCTCGGGCGTGATGCCCACGGTGACGCTTCGTTGCGCCCCTGAAGGCATGCCCGCGCACGCCGCGCGCCACATGCGCGCAAGAGCCGCAGGGGTTTTCGATCTGCGGCCCCCGTCGGCGAGGATCGTGAGCAGCGCCGCGAACATCCGCTCGATCGAATGGTGCACGTGCACGCGCTGGGACGTTCGCTCCGACACTTCCAAAAGCTCCACGAGCAGCTTGAAGTATTGCTCTAAAGAAGGCAGGAGTTCCCCGTGAGCCCTCATCCTACCCGCGCGGACGGCGCGATGCACGCTGTAGCGCTGAACACCTACCCCTGCCAGACGCTCCATCAACACGGGCAAATCGTCGCAGTTCATCGAGGTGGCAACGGATGTCACTTCGACGATGCGCGCGTCCTCGTCGCTCTCGCACAGCTCGCGGACCACGGCGTATGCGCTCTCGAACGGATCGCCTTCGCTTGCGCCCGCCCACCAGTTGTGGTAAGAGCGCGGGCCATTCAGGCTCACTCCCAGGTAGGAAAGATGCGGAAGCAGCGCCTTGAGTACGCTCGCCGCTTGGGGAAGCGCGGCGTTGGTGTCGATTCCTACGCCCTGCGGGCCGAACAGTTCGGCGGCATGGCGCACAATCCGCTCGATGTCGGGCCTCAACAAAGGCTCGCCGCCGCCCAGATCGAGCTTCACATCCATGGTGCGCCTTTGCGCTTCGCCGGCTATGGCATCAAGAATGGCCAGGATCTTTTGGGTAGACAGAGGCGCATCGGACACAGTGGTCTTCCCCACAATGGCGATGGCGTTTATTCCGCAGCCGCGGCAGGCTAGGTTGCATTGGGGCAGAAGGTCGAACACAACGTGCAGCACGGGCCGCCCGATGGCCTCCTCGCGACGCCTTTGAGCAAGATGGGTGCACAGAAGGGCCGCCTGGCTTTCAGACAGTGGCGAGAAGAAGCCTTCTATCGACTTGTATGTCGCATCAAGCTCCGCAGCGTCGAGCGCCGGGGCGGGGGCGGATATGTTCGAAACATGCTGAGTGTCCACGCTACGCCTCCGTCTTGCTCGTTAAGACGAGCGTCTGCGCGGCAAGGTCGCACTCGGCGAACATGTCAGGATGCTCGGGCGCGCCCCATGAGGCCACCTGGGTGAATTCCACCTCGAACGCCATCTCGTCCTCAAGGTGCGAGTATTCCGCGAACGCCTTGGGAAACGCCTGCTCGAAATCATAGGCGAACGAGGCGGCTTTTTGGCTGAACGGATGGCCCAGCGGCCTGCACACGCCTTTGAGCTGGAATTTGTCGAACGACACGGCAACGTGCGGGTTGCCCGCCACCTCGATTGCTTTGGCGGAACGGGAGTTCGTCTGGAACTGCATCGTGCGGCCGTCGAACAACGCACTCACGGAACGCACGGACGGAGTGGAATCGTTACCGCAGGTAGCGAGCGCCACCACACGCGCGCCTTCGAGCTCGCGGAAGGCCCAAGCCGCGAAGGCCTCCGCGGCTTGCGGGCCAGCCTCTTCGCGTCCCGCTCGTTTCCGGACGTCGTCAGCGCTGGCATGTTCCCGCTCGCAATCATTGCGCGCGATCGCCCATTCGGCGAATTCCCTCAGGGCGCCCTGCCCTCCCTTGAGGTGGCATATGTACGTCGCATGCTGCTTCGCCTGGTCGATGGCGTCAGAGGGGCACCCCGAAACGCCTGCGGCGGCAAGGGCCTCCACGTCGTTGAGGTCGTCTCCGATGTACGCCACGTTGTCCATCTCGCAGCCAATGCTCGCTGCAAGCTCCCGAAGGACAGCCTCTTTGTCGTTGCGTCCCAAAAAGACACGGCGCACACCCAGCTCTTCGCAGCGCTTTCGCACGATGTCGGATTGACGGCCGGTCACCACGGCAGCCTCGATGCCCGCATCGGGGAGCAGGGATTTGAGCGCCCAGCCATCCCTGGCGTTGAACGACTTGAACAGCTCCCCCTGCGCGGAAAGATGGAGCTCGTTATCGGTCATGGTGCCGTCTACGTCGGTGCATAATACGCGAATCATCAGGCTATACCTCTCTTTCCGAAACGATGCGCGCTTCAATGGCCGCAATGTCGCCCGGGTAATCGACCGCAGGGGACACCTCATCAGTGATAAGCGCACGCACTGGCACCCCATGCTCTATCAGGCGCAGCATCTCTACGTCCTCGATGCGCTCAAGGGGGCTTTTCCCCTCTTCCTTGCCATACCGGGCGAACGCGCTTAGGACCTGGGGGCGAATCGCGTACACTCCCAATTGACGATAGTAGGGCACGGTCGCCCCCTCCAGGGCCGCACGGCCCGCCGCTCCGCCTTTCATCCCTGGAATGAGGCTTCGGGAAAGGTAGAGGATGTCTCCCCCTATTCCGCAGACCACCTTCACGACGGACTCCCTCTGCGCCTGCTCGGCGTCGGCAAGTGGCGCGATGAGGTTGACCGCCTGAACGTCGGGATGCGCGGTGCAGTAATCCACCAGAGCACCGAGCGCTTCCGGTGCGACGAGGGGCTCGTCGCCTTGGACATTCACAAATAGATCGGCCTGCAGCTCCGCCGCCGCCTCAGCTATGCGGTCGGTTCCCGTGGGATGGCTGGCCGAAGTCATCACGGCCTTCGCGCCGAACGATTCGCATGCCTGCACGATTCGGCGGTCATCGGTGGCGACGACCACATCGTCGAACTGCGGCACGCACATGCACTGCCTATGGACCCACCAGATCATCGGTTTGCCTGAGATGAGGGCCAGGGGCTTACCGGGAAAGCGCGACGACTCCCAGCGCGCGGGTATGAGACCGATAGTTTTCATTGGCGAACCTCGTTGCTATTCCATTTCCGAGAACCCATCGAACGTTCCAATGCCGCAAGAACGCGCGCTTCGTTTTGCCCGCCGTGCTCGCGCTGCATGCACGACGCGAACTCGTCGTCGTCCATGCCCAAAAGCTCGCCCAGAACCTCATCGGGCTCAATCAGGCCGCCCTGGTAAAGTCCTATGAGGTAATCCCTGTTGGCGAAGGGGTCATGTTTCGCGAAGCGCAACCGCGACTCGAATGGCGAAAGGCGCGCCTGAACGTCTCTGCTGCTGTAGCCCCGCTTATACACATCGTGAACGTAGAGGTTGTTATCGGTCACCGCAATGGGCGCGAAACCGCGGGCGATGAAATCCGACAGGGCGATCTGAAGGAGGTTGGGGCTCGAATAAAGCTGGGAGAACCTGCTCCAGAGCGCCTGGTGCCCACGCCCCGAACGCACGAACCCCTCGCGCACGGGGGAAGACGATCCGTACTTGAAAACACGGTAGATGCGCCCGTCCGCAAAATCGCCCGGCTGCGCATCGAAGCGTGCGGCCACGGCCCCGCTGTACACCGAGCATTCGACAGGCGACGCATCGCTGTGCGAATTGGCGTCGCCGCGCACGTCGGCACCCTCAGCAGGCGCGGTGTCGATGTGGTTGAAATCCACCACGAATAGGCCGTTGTCGTGCGGTCTTTGCTTGCCGCCGCCATTGCGAACGGGGCCCCTGATTGCTATCTTGCGGCCGCCGACTCGCTTCACCAACTCCGGCGTACTCGATTGCGCAAGGGGCGCGCGCCCCGCTTGCGCTCGCCCGCGTTCCGCAGGCCCGCCGCTCGGGATGCATGCCGCAAGCCGGTCCAAGGGCTCGCCTGCGGGAAGCGAGTCGCAAAACGTATCCTGCTGCGCCAAACGCGCCGCCTGGCCGTAGCGTCCACGCTGCATGCACAGGGAGAAACGCTCGAAAGGCGACCCCTCTTGCTCTATCCGAGATTCTAACGCGCGCCGCACCTCGAGCGCCGCGTGGAACAGCCCTTGGGACATAAGGAGGAAGACGAGCTCCCAATTCGGCGTGCGCCACCCGTCGCCCCAACGGGCTTGGAGCAGCGACGACACCTCGCGCTTCGTCGCGCCGCCGGATAGGGCGTCGTCGAATCGAAGGCAAAACGCGATAAGGCCATCGAGTCCGAGGGACCGCGCCGTTTGGGCAGGATCGAAGGCGTCATAGGTGAAAGGGGCGTCGCCGCTCGGGTGCGTGGTGGCAGGGGCGCCGCATATAGCAGACATAGAGGATTCCGTCGCCATGGCGCTACCTCTCGGGAAAGATGACGGAAAAGTCCCTATCACCCAACTGCAGACCGAAGAACGTCTCGAAGAATCGCGCCACCTCGTCCTCCAATCCGTCCGTCCCGAAAAACTCGGGGTACATGGTGTGCCTGGCCCATGCGAACTGAAGAACTGCCTCACATCCGTGATTCGACCACGTGTTCAAAACGGCGGGGTTATCGAACACGTGACCGTTTTTCACGGCGGTGAGCTGCTGGAGCGACGGGTCGGCCATCAATTCCTCGCTGCACCCCTCGAAGATGAAGAAGATGTAGTCGGGGTCATAGGCGAGCAGCTGTTCCTTCGTGATGTTGACATATCCGGTGGGGTCCCCCGTGTCCAACACGTAGTCGCCCCCGCAGCGTTCCACCCATTGGCCTGCGAAGCGCCCACTTCCATACACCTGATAGCTCGATGTGTCGCGAATCACTATCGCGGTGGGCTCAGGCTCGCCGGACACCTCCTGAACAAGGGCGTCACAGGCAGAAAGCATCTCGTCGAAATACGCGCACCAATCGCGCGCCTTGGCCCTCGCTTCGTCGGTGTTCAAAACGTCGGCGACAAGGGCCACGGCATCTTTCAGGCCGTCGTAGCTGTTGAAGGCGATATCAACCGTCGCCACGCCCGCGGAGGCAAGGCGCTCCGCCAGGTCGGGATTGTCGGACGCGCGCATGAATACTACCTGCGCTCCCTGGGCGATTACCTCTTCCGCGGAAGCCTGCTCGGCATCGCAGGACGGAATGCCGGCCATGCCGGGGTAAAAATCGAAAAGCAGGGGATATCCGCCGGAAACGTCTGGGTACATGACGATATGGGAAAGTCCGTCGAGCATCGCCAGGATATCGGTGCCGGCAACCCAGAGCACGGCGTACCGCTCGACGGCGGAGGACACCTCTACCGCGTTGCCGCCCAGATCGGTGACGGTGCGCGTGGAAGAATCATCTTGCTCGCCGCCCGTCTGCGCACCGCCGTCCGACGAGCAGGATCCAAGTCCTGCCGTCAGAGGGGCGAGACAGGCGCCGGCGGCCAAAACGAGCATGTCACGCCTGGAGAAAACCGGCACGCACGTCGCCTCGGCGCGTCTGCGAGAACCGTCGGATGCGGCCACTCTTCCTACCAATGAACGGCGCATGAGACGCCCCTTCCTTCACCAGATTCCACCGAAACGTCCACTCCGTAAAGTTTCTCCAGGCTCTCCTTGGTGATTACCTCGTGGGACGCCCCGAACGAGAACGTTCCGCCTCCCTCAAGCAGCAGGGCACGCGAACAGCATGCCAGCACGTGATCAGGCGCATGGCTTATCATGAAAACGCCCGAACCCCCGTCGGTGAGCGAACGTATGGCATCGATAAGCATCTTCTGATTATAGTAATCCAAGTTCGATGCGGGTTCGTCCATGAGAATCATGCGAGAACCCTGGGCCATCGCCCTGGCAAGAAGCACCATTCGACGCTGGCCCCCCGAAAGCTGTCCGTAATCGGCCTTTCCCAGATCCTGTATGCCCAAACGCTCGAGGGCGCCGCAGGCGACGGCATAATCCTCTTTGCGGGGGCTCGAGAAGCGGGGGATGTGAGACGCTCTGCCCATCAGCACCATGTCGATGACGGTTTGGCGCATGCTCGACCGGTCTGATTGGGGAACGTAGGAGAACACCTGCGCAAGCCGCCCCGCCGAATACTCGTCAAGGTCGCGCCCGTCTATGGAGATCGAACCCGAGCAGGGGCGAATGAGGCGCAACAGGGTGCGGAACAACGTGGTTTTCCCCATGCCGTTCTTCCCAAGAAGGCCCACCGTGTCGCACGTATCGAACGAGAACGTAAGAGGACCCGCGACAACCTGCCGTTCGTATCCGAGAATCACATCGCGCACATCAATTCTCATGGGCAAGCATCCTTCTGTTGCGCACGAGTAGAGCGAAGAACAACGGGGCGCCGAGCAGCGACGTCAGCACGCTCACCGGCAGCTCGGCTGCCGAGGCACACCGAGCTATGTCATCGATCGCCAGAAGGAATACGCTTCCGAGCAGGATGTTCACGGGAAGGGTCTTGCGGAAGTCGTTGCCCGCCAGAAGGCGCGCGGCGTGGGGAATCACAAGGCCTATCCAGCTGATTCCTCCCGTCACCGCCGTGGCTGCTGCCGTCAGGAGCGATGCGGCCACGATGGCCACGCAGCGCAGCGCACGCACGTTCGCGCCCATCGAACGGCTCTCAATATCCGAGACGAGGAGCAGATTAATCCTCCATCGGATGGCCCAGAGCGCGGCTGTGCCCGTGAGGAAAAACGGCGCGAAAAGCCAGACGTCCTCCGGCGCAGCGTGGCTCAGGCTCCCCATGAGCCAATACGTAATCTGGGGCAGCTGTTCTTCGGGGTCGGCGATGTATTTCGCCATGGCAACCAGGGCGTCGAACACCGACGCAGCCATCATGCCTATCAGCACAAGGAATACGATTGAACCCAGGTTACGCGCCAGGCGCGAAGCGCACCAATACACCAAGTAGGCGACGGCACACCCAAAAACAAAGGCGCCGAGCTTGACGCCTAGCCACGAGAAACCCAGGAGCATTCCCGCCGCGGCGCCGAACGCCGACGCCTGCGTTGCCCCAATCGTCTCAGGCGAGGCTATAGGGTTCGAGAAAACCGTTTGATATGCCGACCCCGCAACAGCGAGTGAAGCGCCAACAAGTACGGAAAGCACGATGCGGGGCAGCCGCAGCTGGAGCACGGCGGCCTCTTCGGCAGGGGTCCAGGAAATTGGGTAATCGGGGAACACTGAGTGAGCGACAATACCGAATGCCTTGTCCAAGCCTATGCCATCCACGCGGCCGAAACAGACGGAGGCGAAGAAAAGAAAGAAGAGGCCCACCGAAAGAGTAGCGACGAGAGCGGCGTATGGGCTTTTCCCTCGTACGGCATTCATAATGACCGAAACATCCCCTTTACGATAGGCTTCCCATCTATCGCCATTTTACATTCTCCTGGTCATGATTCAAAACCATACTTGCCAAGGGTCTGATAGGACTATGGGCAAACGAGATATAACGCCTTCGCTTTCGATAAGGTGAATCATGGATGCGGGGATGTTTTAATCAGACATTTTATACACCGCGCGGTATTTCCTCTTCTTTCTCAATACCACGAAGGCAATACTTGCAGGCTTCAATCGGAGCATGTCTCCACATAAGCCGACGAACTTCCCGACGGTTCTGAGAGGCGGTATTATTCAGGAGGTCGACGTATTCGCCAGCATTACGAGGGATAATGCCCAAGTCGAATCCATGCGCATGACGAGGACAATAATACATTACTCCATTCAGAACGCTCTTGGCCCGAAGCCTGCATCGCGCGAACTGGCGAACATGCTCCTTCCTACTCCTTTCTCTGCTTACTGCCTCCCCGTAGTTAATCCAAGTATCAGAATGAGGAAGCTCATACATAACACCCTCTTGATCTAAGACCGATATGAGCTTTCGTTGAGACTCTGCAGAGGACGGATAGCCGCCCATTACCACAGTAACGCGTTTTTCCCGCAGCCGCGCATATAGTTCCAAGTCATCCGGGACGATGGACGCATTCGTCGGGATGCTGACCTTCAAGCATTTCTCGCTGGGGACTTCAGCGATGATTTCCTTTAAATGTTGATTGAGAAAAGGTTCACCGCCTAAAATTCTAAAATGACCACATATATCGAAACATTCAGCGACTTTGCGTATCGACTTGATGACAATGTCGGTATCGACGTCATAGGGGCTCTCATAGGCTGGCATAAGATTGGCGCAGTTCGGGCACAGTAGATTGCATCTCGTTGTTATTGGTATTTCTACGAAGTCGAGATAAAAATGCCGAGGCGAAAGATACACGAGACCTTTGACTCCGCATGATCTCAGCAACCTTTGCACTCTCAGGTAATCTGCATATAAGAAGCTATCTCTCCACAAACTGCTCACATCCGTTCCCAGATCAAATCAAAACAGGAGAACGCAACCATCCCCAATGCTCAAAATATATTAAAATCGTAATAAATTGATTTTACCCTCCTCTAGTTTATTTTTCTGATTTGATGCGGAATAATCTCCCATCGCAGCTTGCGAAATAGGGAGAATAATAATTGGTCTATAGCAAGAACGGCATGAAAAATAACCCGTGGGAAAACGCGAGAGAAAACGATAAGAATCAAAATATGCCACTCACAATAGTTGCAATACACGAGATTTGGGTATCTTCTTGCTGCATAGTCTTCACGCGACGATGGAGACGAGTGTGCCCTTTTTCTTACATCGTTTATATAATATGGATTATCTCGCCAACCCGATATGTTCTCTTTCAGGGTTGCGAATATACCTTTCACCAAACCAACGCGAAGATTCGTCGGTGCATCAACCCTTGCGACTGCGGCCGAACAGAGGCGAATGCTTTTCGCGATTATGAAGAACTCCAATTCAACTCGATACCTGGAAAAGGAGTCATCCGACCGCACAAGCATGCATAACCGCTCCATAGCTTTCACCCAATCGAGTCGTTCACTCCCGAAGGATGAGGTTATTCCATTGTATGTTTCGCGATAATAATGATAAAGGACACATTTCACAGATCCAATGCTTCGAGCGAGGCAAAAAACCTTTGCAGAAAAAACCTGGTCCTCCGCATACCGCAAGTCATTTGGAAATTGCGCCTTAAAGAATAAGTTCCGCTCAATTAGTTTGCCCCAAGGTGCAATGTTAACTTCTGCAAGCAAGGTGCGATGATCAGCCATGGTGAAATTTCCCAAGTCGAACAGAGGGCTTGATACGATAATGGATGCGAGATCTTCTTCGACCACGGCGATCTCATCATGTAAGCACAGCACGAGATCGTTTTCATCCGTTATCGCTTTATCGTACATAGCTTTGCAATAGTCGGGCTCGATGCGGTCGTCGCTATCCACGAAAGCGAGATAATCACCGCGGGATTGGGTTGCTCCATAGTTTCTCGCATGGCCAGGCCCTTTGTTTTCTGTAGAATAAACCTTGACGAAGGGGTGCACTAAAGAGAATTTATCGGCAACTCGCAAACTCCCATCCGTGCTGCCATCGTCGACGATAATCACTTCAATGTCATCCATGGTTTGGGACGTTAGTGATTTAAGACAGGATTCGAGATGCTCTGCGCCATTGTAAACCGGAACAACGATACTTATCTTACACATACATCCCCTTGTCAGGTCTCTATAGCGTTCATCATATTAAAACAGCATCTTCACACGCGTGGGCAATCTTCTTCCGTAATCTGATCTATATTCCTGCAAAAGAAGGAGCTGAAACAGGGGATTCTGTTGTTCGTCACGTCAAATAATGTTGATGCTATCGTGTTACTGCGAAACTGGGCTCTTGGTTAGCTTCATAACCTGATTGCTAGGTTTCGCGTTCATTCTGGCAGTAATTGCTTTATGCCCATACCACTTTGCCCGGTACTCTGCCGGCCCCATTAGCCCGGCTGAAACCTCCGTCATGTCCTGCTGCTTCTCTGCCAATGTGTCAGTGATAATCGAGTCGTCGAAGTTCACCCACACATCGTCTTCGTCGGGCAGGCTCACGCCCAGCGAACGCGAGGCCGCTATCGCCGCCCGGAATATCCCCGCGAGCGCCTTCTCTAGCACGTGCTCGTGTCGTCGGATGTTGCGCATCAGCGCCGAGTTATCCGACGACACCTCCGCCGCGGTCTTCACGTAGCCCGCTCCGTCGAAATCGAAGTACGTGATTCCGAACCCGCACAGATGGCCCAGCATCTGCAGCGCCGTCCGCAAGGCCTTCGCCTGCGCGTCAGTGCGCAGCGCCGGCGCGAATTCCTGTATCGCGTCCTCGGTGCTCATGATCTTTCGGAATACTGTGCAAGCTTGCCGCCCGAACGGGATGGAGGCCTTGCGTCCATTGCCGTCCTCTTCCTGGTCGAACATCACGTCCGACAGGAACACGCGCATCTTCCCGTTGTCCACCTCCGAGATCGTCGCGTCGAACGCGAGGTCCACCGCCCGTATCGCGTCGATGGCGTCCGCGAGCACAGGCTGCCCGTACGGCGACATGTCCACCCGCGTGTTGTCGACAGCGGGCTTCACGATCGCGAACGTCGGTCACTCCGATCCCGTTTCGTAAATCGGGCAAGCGCCAGTCGGCGCAACCTCGTTGCCCTGCCCGTCGAAGCACCCGGTCTCGATGTGGTAGCCGTTCACACCCCTAAGGTGCATCTGCAGCTGGTCCACCGCCTTACCACGGTAGAATGTCTGCGTCACGAACGCGCGCTCGGTCACGCCCTCCTCGTCCCACGTTAGCGGCACGACCATCCGCGCGTCGTAGTGCCAGATGTGAACCTTTCCAGCGTCCACGTCCACCCACAGAGCTCACGGACTCGTCGCTTGGAGCCGCCTGCGCGACGCTCTCGCCCGGCGAGCGGCCGGTGGTGCACTCCGACCGCGGCGGGCACTACCGCTGGAAGGGGTGGGTCCGGATCTGCCGGGCCAACCGGCTCGTCAGGAGCATGTCGCGCAAGGG